>CAMVAP010000020.1 GCA_947165485.1 uncultured Prevotellaceae bacterium | reverse complement strand
GTTACCGTTGATTAAGTAAACTCCTTGATTGATTAATTCTACCATGATAAAATTTAAATGTTAATTGATATAGGGTTATTAATTCAATATTGTATGTATAAATATAGTGAGCGCAACCATGTCGGCACTGCCGCCGGGAGAGATGTTGCGGGCCATGTAATCGCGGTTCATCGCTTCCATGCCTGCAGTGCTGTAGTTGTCGAGCAGCGCGCGTGCCTCTTGCTTGACCTGCTGAGCCTGGTCGTAGCCCACGCGGTGGATGACATTGGTGTCGTCCAGCTGGCTCATGATGAGCAACAGCAGGCGGTGGCAAGCCGTTGGGTCATTGGCGTCGAGAGAGTGTCGATAAGCTGGCAACCAGCTGTTGAACAGTTGCTCATAGCCGGCCTTGGCCAGGTCGAGAGCACCTTGCACACGGTGCGCATTCACGGCATTATTGCCGTGGGTGCCCGCCGTGGGGGTGAATTGTCCAGCGACCTGCATGATCAACTCTCTCAATTGCTTGCTGCTCACGATGCCGTCACGGGTGATGCACCATGCGGCGGCCAGCGTGGTGAGTCCCATGGAGAACAGTGCTCCGCGGTGAGTGTTCACTCCGCCAGTGGCCTTGAGCATGGCTTGCTCGGCTTGGATCCCAATGCGGCGCACTACCTGGGCATCAGGCAATTCATACTCCTCGCCGCAGCTGTAACCGTGGAGTGCCAGCTCGACAAAGTAAGGGTGCAACGCGTCAATGCTCTTGTTCATCAGTGCCAGATCCATGTCCTGGTGGGCCCCGTTATCGTGCTGGTCCACAAGGCCAGGTTTGGGCGTGGTGTTGAGTTCGGCACGCAGGGCATCACTGGCTAGGTGGGCGATGAGGTAAGGGTCGGTGGTTTGTGGCACGAGAGTGGCGGCAAGTGTTAATGATCCGCCCTTTAATGCCTGACGCATGAGTGAGGCGCTCACGGGTTGAGCATCAAGCACGAGGCGCTCCACTGTCTTGACCATGATGCCATGTTGCGGTAGCTGTTGCAGCATGAGCTCGTTGTAACGGGCGGTCAAGGCATCAATGGGCTCGCTGCCCACATAGCGGGTAGTCACACCCAGTGCGGGCGCGATGTGCCGTGCAAACATGTCCAGATCCAGCGTGATGTGGGTGTCGGTGACATCAGTCACCTGCTTGAGGAAGTAGGTGGGGAATGTCAGTTCACTGATAGCGTAGTCACTTCCCTCGACGACCACAACATTGTCAAAGTCCTTGCAGCCAGCCTGGATCATAGCCAAGCGCTCCTTGTAGCTGAATACCGAGCGGTCCTCCCGCACGGCGATGACATACAGCGTTGATGCTTCCGGGGCGGCCTGAGCGACCAGATAGCGGTGGCCGATGGTGAAAGGATTGGCGTTCATCACGATGGCCGCAGCACCATCGGGGCGGCCTGCACGAGTACGGCGCAGGTAGTCGGTATAGGCTCCGATGCCTTTCATGCCGTTCTCCATGAGGATAGCATGGGGGGCACTGGCAATCAGTTTAAAGCCCATACTCTCAAATACCGTGCGGTTGTCAGGCTTGGTAAATACCTTGACCAAGGTGGCACCCTGTTGATTGGCCATGGTGATGAGGTGCGAGATCAGTTTATTGCTCAAGCCTGTCTCACGAGCCGCCTCACCCACGGCTATGCACTTGATGACATTGCCCTGCAATCCCCCGCCCGCAATGATGTTGCCGTCGTCATCGGTGACAGCGGCATAGTAGTCCACGTCCTCAAGACGCAGGCCACTATCGGCAAGGAAGCGCTCTACCCGTGTCCTGTTGGACTTGAGAGAAAGCGGCAGGTCGCAGATTTCAAAGTTATTGTACATAGTCGTCAATCAGCTGTTGGATGTGTGCCATCAGTTCCTCTTGCGAGTGACTGCGATTGCGCATACACCAGCGGGCCTCGTGGTCGCACAACAGGCAACGTCGCGGTTCACCGCCCACCGTCTGGCGGGTGATGGGCGTGCCATCGGCACCCATGACATCAATGTCGAACAGCCGCCCTAACGGGTGGCTGTCTTCGATGTCACATGTCACACGTTTGGCCTCAAGCACCGGCAAGTCGGTAATGAGGTAAGCCTCATAACCAGTAACCAAGTCTCTTGCGCGGGTTGCTATCACATGTTCGCCCAGTCGGTCGAGCAGTGTAGTGAGTGCTGCTTGTGCGGTCACCACCGAATAGAGATTACGCTTGACGCTTCCTGGCATCACCACCGTCAGGCACACGAGAGTGCCATCGGGGTGTTGCTGGAGCAACTGCTGTTGCAGCTGGTGACGGTTGTCACGGCTTTGCAGTAGGGCGTCGAGCGTAATCTCCATCGCTGATGCTTATAGTTTTATTGGTTCGGGTTAAGTGGCTTAGCCCACGATGTTCTTAATAACATCTTGAACCGAACCGTCGCGGTTCATGACAACACCGACAACCTTGTCGCCGAAGGGCAGGGGAGCGGGATCGCCGATGATTGAGCGGGCCTTGGCGGCCAGGTCGTGGATATCCACGATATTCAGGCCAGCGGCTTCCAGACGCTCCTTGATCTCGGGACGGTTGGGGTTAACGGCGATACCGTATTCGGTAACGACAACGTCAACGTTGCTGCCCGGGGTGATCAGGGTGGTTACCTCGTCAACGACGCAGGGGATGCGGCCACGCAGCAGCGGGCAAACGATGACGGACAGGGCGCTATCCTGTGCTGTGTCGGGGTGACCGCCGATGGCGCCACGGATGATACCGTCGCTACCAACGAGCACGTTCACGTTGAAGTTGACGTCAACCTCGAGAGCCGACAGGATGACAACATCCAGGAAGTGGGTTGCGGAACCCGGCTCCAGCATGGCGGCATACTCGTTGGCCGACACGCACTTGTGCAACGGGTCGTTCATCAGAGACTCGGCAGCTACCTTGTCAAACGACTGAACATCGATCAGACGGCCAATGAGACCCTCCTGATGCAGCTTGACCATGTGGCTGGTGATACCACCCAGAGCGAAGCTGGCCTTGATGCCCTTGTCGATCATGCCTTGACGCAGATACTTGGTCACGGCCAGTGAAGCACCGCCCGAACCGGTCTGCATTGAGAAGCCGTTCTCAAAGTAGCCACTGTTCATGACCACCTTGGCAGCCTGCTTGGCCAGGAGGATGTCGCGGGGATTCTTGGTGTCGCGGATGGCACCCGAGGAAATCTTGCTCGAATCACCCACCGAGTCAACGACAACGACAAACTCGACGTCGGCCTCGCTGATGGCGTTGTGCTGGTTGGGATAGTTCACCAGGTCATCGGTCAGGATGATCGTGTGGTCGGCATACTTGGCATCGGGCAGGGCATAACCCAGCGAACCGCAGATGCTCTTGGCATTCTCGCTGGTCGAGAAACCAGCAGCGTTACCCATGGGGTCGCATGACGAGGCGCCCAAGAAGGCGACGTCGATGTGCAGCTCGCCGCTCTTGATGGCATAACCGCGAGAACCGTGACTGCGGAAGATGACGGGCTTCTCCATCAGACCATGCGATACCTCGGTAGCGAGGGCACCGCGCAATCCGCTGGTGTGCAGCTGGGTGATTACGCCGTTCTTGATGTGCTCGATGAGGGGCTCATGCACGTCGATAAGGCTCGACGATGCCAGGGTCAGGTTCTTGAAGCCCATCTCGGCGAGCTTTGCAACTACCATGTTGATCACCTTGTCACCGCCGCGGAAGTGGTGGTGGAACGAGATGGTCATACCGTCCTTCAGGCCGCTCTTCTTGATGGCTTCCTCGAGGGTCACCACCTTGTTGCACTTGTGCTGCAATTCAAAGCGGGGAGTAGGATCTTTCTTCACCGTGGAGTCGTTATAGACTGCCTTATTCATCTGCTTTGCAACCTCTGCAATCTGGGCTGCTCTATCTTTGATACTGTTCATGCTAAGTCCTCCTTTGTCATGATGCCCGACGCGATGGCCAGGTCGATGGTACGTTGTGCTCTGATAACCACGGGGCGGTCAACCATTTTGCCGTTAACGGCGATAACGCCGCTACCGCGCTTCTCAGCTTCCTTGATGGCAGCGAGGATGGTCTTGGCCTTCTCGATTTCCTTCTCCTTGGGAGCGAAGATCTCATTGACAACCTCGATTTGACGAGGATTGATGATAGACTTTCCGTCAAAGCCCATAGCCTTAATCATCTCAACCTCGCGACGGAAGGTGTCCATGTCGTTGAGGTTGCTGAACACGGTGTCCAGAGCGTCGATGCCGGCAGCGCGTGCAGCCGTCACGATGCACTGACGAGCCATTTGCAGCTCCATGCCGAAGAAGGGCGAGTCACCCGTCGTGCGCTGAGCCTTCAGGTTAGCGCAGTAGTCCTCGGCGCCCAGGGCGATACCCATCATGCGCTTGCTGGCGGTAGCAATGGCATAGGCATTGAGTGCGCCCAGCGTGCTCTCGATGGCGGCCATGATCTGGGTGCGTCCCACGCATCCCAGTTCGGTCTCGACCTTGATGATTTCTTGCTCAAGCTCAACTACCTCCTCGGCGGTCTCGGTCTTGGGCATGCGGATGACGTGAACGCCAGCCTTTACTACAGCCTCAACATCCTTCTTGCCATAGGGGGTGCTCAGGGGATTAATGCGTACCACCATCTCGGTGTTACCGTAGTCGATGGTCTTGAGTGCGTTGTGAACCAGCAGACGCGCTGCGTCCTTCTCGGCCATGGTGACAGAGTCCTCAAGGTCGAGCATGATAGAATCGGGACCGTAGATGTGAGCGTCGGCCATCATTCCCGGGTTGTTACCAGGGACAAACATCATTGTTCTTCTGAGTCGTTGCATAACAATTTTCTCGTTTTAGATGGTTTTCAGTGTTAATTAGTCGGCCCACACGTCTTTGCCAGTAGCGCGAACGGCGGCAGCCGTAACGCGGGCGCGGATGGTGCAGTCCAGGGCTCCCTTGTCCGTGGCTTTCACCTCGGCTTGGTCAATGCCCAGTCCCTGCAGGGTCTCGGTGATAACTTTCTTGATTTGGTCGCCAAACTGGTAGGCCACCGTGCTGTCAAGATCAATGTGCAGTCCAGCGTTGTCGTTGGGCGCAATCTGGATGAAAATGTCGCCGGATTCAAGCGTTCCGGCCATTGCCGTTTTGATCTCCATTGTTTAGGTTAAAAAACGTTTTTAAAATATTAATAAAAGTTCGTTAATGTTGTCAATTAGTCGGTTGCTAAAAATACCTGCGCTGGCCTTAAGCCATGATAGGTTGATGTCAATGGTTAAGGCATAGCTTGGTTCATTTATTTAGCGCTCAAAATTAGGCATTATTTTATTACTGACAAAATATTTTAAGCACCTTTTTTTGCGAGTGTGAAGCACGATCAAAATCGCTATTTTCTAGGCTGTTTCAAACTCTAGTTTTCCTCTATATAAAAGTGAAAAAAGGCACTTGGGTGTTGTGTTTTACTTTCATTTTGTCAGTATTCGATGTTTTTGGGTGCAACTGGTTCCTGGCGCTTGATTTCACTCGGTGATGAAATGGAGAGCAGCCGGGCCAGGGGTGTCACATAATAGCGGTGGGTAGCCCAGGCTGCGAGCAATAACAGGGCATTTTGCACCAGGAAGTGCAAGGTCTCGTGTTGGGTGATTCCAAACTTCTCACATAGGGGTTTCATGAGGAAGAACATGCCCACTTGCAGTAGATAAATCTCAAACGTGTATCGCTGCATGATCTTCAACGGCTGGATGCAGAGCAATTTGGATACTTGACCCATCTGGTGACTTGTCAGGACAAAGGTCATGAGCAGAACGGTGACCGAGGGTGCCTCGATGCAGAATGCTCTGAAGCACACGCCATTAAGATAAGTCTTTTCCACCCAGTATAGCAGACCAAACAGTGCGATACCGCCCAACTCAATCAGGGTGGAAATGCCGGGAGTGAGCTTGCTGGCCAAGCGTGCCCATCCTGCACTCTGGGTGATGTGATACAAGACGGCTCCAGTGGCAAAATCCAGTATCCTGATGGGTGGAAACTCATACATGTGGTAGTAATTGAGCAGCAGGCTAGGGGTCTGCTCGTCAGGACGGTAACCAGCGATGAATTCCAGCAGCAGCAACCCCACGATGAGTACCACTTGCCACCTTAGCTTCATGGCTCGCAGCGTGTTGATTATCAACGGTGAAATCAAGTAAAGGAAGAACAGGACGCATATCCACCATGCCACAGCATTGTAACCGAAATAGATGTCGGGATTGGATGACCAGGGACTCAGCAAGGTCAGGTGGAAGAAGACCGTCTTCAAGGCGATGAGGGTCTGTCCTCTCATGAATACAAAGGCTGTGATGCAGATGGCCAATGCCAGCAAGTGCATGGGGTAGAATTTGGCCAATTTGTTCCAGATGAAACGTGCGTGGTCACGCAGGCCGTAGGACTTGTCAAAGCGATGCCCCTTGGCGGTGAAAAAACCGCTGTAGAGGAAGCAGAACGACACACCCACGCTGTTCATGAAGGTGCTGTCCTTGACCCACAAGTGGCCGATGACGATGGTGACTACCGCTATCAGTTGCAGTGTCCCCAGGGAGTATAGATGGTTGTGTTGAGTTCCCATGATGAGTTATTTAGCTTGCAAAGATAACCAATATTTTCATCATGAGCGCTATTTGCTTGATGAAGTGGTGGTGTAGTGCACTGCGGCCTCGGCGGCGAGAGGGGTTTGGTCTTGTCCCTCATCGGGCGTGAGGTAGCGAGATGGTGTGGCCCCGTTGGCGTTGAGCACGATGCGGCTCAGGGTGACATCCAGTTCACGCAGCGTGAGGCTACGGTTCTTGGGAGCCAGTTGACACTCCCAGATGACGATTACATGCCAGCCGGCGGCCTGTAACAAGGCTTGGTTGCGAGCATCGCGTTCCTGATTGCGGGAGATCTTGTCTCGCCAGAAGTCGGCATGTGTCGCTGGGTGGCGCTTGTTGCACGCATGGCCGTGCCAGAAACATCCATTGACAAAAATGACGGTGCGCCACTTGCGCATCACGATATCGGGTCGCCCGGGCAATGACTTTACATACAAGCGGTAACGGTACCCTTGTCGCCACAGCCATCGCCGCACCACCAGCTCGGGCTTGGTGTCGCGCCCCCTGATGCGGCTCATGCACCGATGCCGCTGTTCCCGTGTCATCCTATCAGCCATCTTCATGCAAAATTAGCAAATTTCAATGATTGAGTCATCAAGGATGACCGTTTTTTTTGAGCGAAAAAAGTGATACTGTTAGGTGGATTGGAAGAAAAGCAGTATCTTTACACTCCCAAAGAAGAAGGAAAACATGAAATTCAGCGAAGTTTTAGGCAATGAGCAGGCGATAGGGCAGATCAGGCAGATGATTGATGCTGACCGTTTGCCACATGCGTTGTTATTGTATGGTGACCCTGGTGTACCCAAGTTGGGCCTGGCGATGGCTGCGGCCCAGTACCTACATTGCAAGAACCATGTTGACGGGGACTCGTGTGGCGTGTGCCCCCTGTGCCGCCAGCACCAGTCCTTCAACCAGGTGGATACCCACTACAGCTACCCATTCACCAACCGCAAGGGTGACAGTAACAGCCCCTGTGACGCCAATGATTATATCGACGAGTGGCGCGAGTTTGTCACCAACTATCCCGTGGAGGACTATCAGGCATGGCTTACCCTCTTGAAAAATGATAATGCGCAGCCTCAAATCTTTGTGCGTGAGGCTGATAGCATTATGCGCAAGATGACCTTGAGTGCCTATACCGCCAAGTATAAGGTGCTGATCATGTGGCTCCCCGAGAAGTTGAAGGATGAGGCTGCCAACAAGTTGCTCAAGCTCATTGAGGAACCCTACGATGACTGTAAGTTTATTCTCGTGAGCGATAATGTCAAGGGCATCTTGGGCACCATCTTGTCACGCTGCCAGCGCATCGAGTTGCGCAAGCCATCCACACCGATGGTGGCGCAGTACCTGGCATCCCGCTACGGGATGGACATGCAGGATGCCCTGGCTCTTGCCGCTCCTGCCGACGGTGACGTCACGATGGCCGAGCGCATGGTGCAGACGGGCAGCGAGTTCCATGAATTTAGGGATCGCTTTATCGAACTGATGCGCCTCTCCTATCAGCATGACTTGTCCAAACTCAAGGCCTGGAGCGATGTCATTGCCGACTTCAAGCGCGAGAAGGCAAGGCGTTTCCTGGCCTATGCCGTGCGGCAGGTGCGCGAGAATTTTATCTACAACATGCACAATCCCGCACTCAATTACCTCACCCGCGAGGAAGAGGCCTTCTCGACCCGATTCTCGCCCTTTATCAACGAGCGCAACGTGGAGGGCATCACCAGCGAACTGGAACGCGCCAGCACCGACATCGCCGGCAACGGCAATGCCAAGCTTGTGCTGTTTGACCTCACGATACGCCTCTCCATCCTCATCAGGAAATAAACTGCTAACTCTTAATTATATCTTACTGAACCGATGACTCCCTTCCTGCGACAAGTGGCTCGTCATTACCTTGAGGCTCAATCCCTTGAGGATTATTGTTTTGTTTTTCCCAACCGCCGTGGTGGCCAATTCTTTCTCCATTACTTGCAGGAGCAGTTGGTCGCTGCCGACATGCGTCAGGGCCTCTCCAGGCCTCACCTCATGCCCTGTGTCACCTCGATCAATGACTTTGTCACCGAGCTTACCGGCAAGGCCAGCGCCAGCAACATTGAGATGATGTTTGCCCTCTATGAGGCCTATTGCCAGGAGATGAAAGAACAAGCGCAGGAGTTTGACCGCTTTATCTACTGGGCGCAGCTCATTATCAGCGACTTCAATGATATAGACCGATCGCTGGCCGATGCAGGTGAGATCTACCAGAATCTGGAAGACCTCCATGACATCACCAGCAACTATCTCACCCGCGAAGTGCAGGACAAAGTCAAGAGTATATTTGGCGAAAACCTGTTCACCGCCTTCTTTGATACCCGTGCCGACGCCAGCTTGTGGCGGCTCAACGATAAAGCTACGGCAGGCGAGGAACGGCAAGGGGATGAGAGCAAAGTGAAACAGGAGTTCTTGAGTCTGTGGAATGTGTTGAAACCCATCTATGATGCCTATCATGAGGTGCTTGATCACAAGGGAGTCGTTTCTCCAGGTCGCCAGCTGCGCATGGCTGCCGAGTGCCCACCGGAATCGACACGGTATAGCCGTCTGGTGTTTGTGGGCTTTGGTGTGCTGTCGGCTGCCGAGGTCAAACTCTTTGACCACTTCAACAAGCAAGAAAAGGCCGACTTCTGGTGGGACAATGCCGGCATTAAAGAACTGCTGCGGGTCGCTCCGCATGACCCGGGTGCATTGCTGATTGACGGCTATTGCCACCGCTTCAAGGCTCAGCCGCTGGAGCCGCTTGACGAGAATCGACCCGGCATGAGGGTGGTGGCCGTTCCCTCGACTGTGGGGCAAGCCAAGCAGGCCTTTGACGAGGTATCGCTCATGATGCATGGTCGCCAACCAGGCATAGACACTGCCATTGTCCTGCCCGACGAGAGTCTGCTGGTGCCCCTGTTGCACTCGGTGCATGACGTTGGACGCCTCAACGTGACACTGGGTTACCCGTTGCGCAGTTCAGGCATCGTGTCGTTGATGCACATCGTGGCCCGGATGCATCACCAGGCCAGCAAGGAACACGGTGAGTGGACCTATTACCGCGAGGATGTGAACGATATCCTGTCCCATCCGCTCATCAAGACGCACTTCACGAGCGAGGCACTGACCATGACCTATAAGTTGGCCTCGACCCATCGCTTCAGGGTGCCAGCCAGCGAGTTTGAGCACTTGTCTTTCAATAATATCTTCAAGCCCGCAATCGATAGCCAGCGCCTGGAAGACGCTCAGTCACAATCCTGTGATTACTTGAGTAACCTGCTGGAGTTCTGTGAATTGCTGATGCAGCGGATGCAAGCGCAGCGGGAAGATGCTGCCACGCCCGATGATGGAAATGATAACGACGTGGAATTGCCCTTGCAGCAGGCTTTCCTGGTCATGTATATGGATGTGCTCAACCAGCTCAAGTCTTCGCTAGATGAGTATGGCCAGACCTTTGAGCGCAATATTTCCACGCTCTTCTATGTCATCGACCGTCTCACCGCCAGCTCGGTGGTCCCGTTCACGGGTATGCCGCTTGAGGGCTTGCAGATCATGGGTCTGCTGGAGACCCGTGGCCTGGACTTTGAAAACATTGTCATCCTCTCGATGAATGAGCGCATATTCCCGCGTCACCGCAGCGTCAACTCATTTATTCCCAACTACATACGCCGCGCCTACGGCATGTCCACCATTGAGCAGCAAGAGGCTATTGTGGCATTTAACTTCTACCGCCTGCTCAACCGTTCACGTCATGTCACATTCATCTATGATTCCAGCGCTCAGAAGTTAGGTTCCACCGAGCCGTCCCGCTATCTTGCCCAGCTCGAGAAAATCTACCATGTGGAGATGGAGCATGTGGAAATGACCGTGGAACCTCACACCTCCAATCCCATAGCCATCCAGGCTCCCAATCAAAAAGGTGTATTGCGAGATCGATATACCCGCCCCGATGGCCAGTACCTCTCGGCCAGTGCCATCAACAAGTATATCAATTGTCCGTTGATGTTCTATCTGCACTATGTTCAGCGATTGAGCGATGACAACGAACTGTCTGATTTCATGGACAAGGGCACGTTTGGCAACATCATCCACGATACCCTCAACGAGTGCTATCATCCCAGGACGAATGAGGATGGGCCGCACACGTTTACAGCCGATGAGATCGACTTCTTTATCAAGCGCCACCTCGACAAGGTCATTGAGCGCAACATCAAGCGGCACTACTTGCATGTCCCGGAGGACCAGTTGACGACCGATACCCGTCCGCTCAGGGGCGATGCCCTGATGCTAGTGGACACCATCAAGAGTTATGTCAGGTTTGTGCTGGATTACGATAAGGCATTGGCTCCGTTCACGGTACTGGAATGCGAGGTACAACACAATGTGCCAGCGCTACATGTTGGTGATGAGGTGTTTAACTTTACCTATAAGCCCGATCGTGTGGATAAGTTGGCCGATGGCACGGTGCGCATCGTGGACTACAAGACGGGTAGCGATGTGACCACCTTTTCCAGCGCTGAGGGCTTGCCTGAACTCTTTGACGGAACTAGGGCCAAGCGTCGCAAGGCAGTCTTGCAGCTTTTCCTTTACTGTTATGCCTATCTGACCGAGCATCCCGAGTTGCAGCAGGTCATGCCAGTGATCTACAAGGTGGATTCGATGAAGGACAGCGGTGTGCTTGTGGGTTCTCCCAAGTCAAGATCCAAGTCCCAATATGTCTTTTCCATGAATGACCCTATAGCCCAGGACTTTGTGGGCTGTATGGCAGCGGTGATTAAATCCCTCTTTGACGGTGAATTCTCCCAAACACCCGATAATTCCAAGTCGGGTTGCTGTAACTATTGCCGTTTTATCGACATCTGTCGCCGTACGCCCAAGGTTCGCTTCAATCTATGACACTTTTTATCTTGACGATGAGGGCGCATCATCAAGATTGATGGTTCTTCTTCTGGCGCTCGATGTCGGCATTCAGGCGCTCCTCGTCGTCCTGTGTCCACAGGGGATTCTCCTCCTCTTCCCAGTCAAAGGCATCATCCAGTGGCATCGGGTCATCAAAGCCAAAGAAAGCATCATCGGTGAACTCTTGCAGCTCACGGCCTTCCTTCTTGGTGGGGCGGCCCATGCCTCGCTGGCGGTTGACAAATCCGTCGATCTTCACCATCTCCAGCAGGCGCAACTGGTCGGCGCTGGTCACATTCTTCAGGTAGAGGGGGACGAGTTTGGCGCCCACTCGGTTGTTGAGCAGACCGATGACCTCAAAGGAGTAAGTAACGGGCGGCTTGCGCACATCGATGCGGTCGCCCACCTTGATGCCATGTGACGGCTTTACCGTCATGCCGCCGATGGTCACGCGACCCAGCTTACACGCCGTGGTGGCGATGGTGCGTGTCTTGAACACGCGTGTGGCCCACAGCCACTTGTCGATTCTCACTTCCTTCATTGTGCAGTAATCAATCTCTTAACTAAAACCTAAAGCCTAAAGCCTAAAACCTAAAACCTAAAGCCTAAAACCTAGAACCTAAAGCCTAAAGCCTAAAGCCTAAAACCTAAAACCTAAAGCCTAAAGCCTATTTATTATTATAATTGTTCATCGCAAAGGTCACGCCCGAGAGGCAGAAGGCCTTGATGGCATCCACGGCAACCTTGGCGCGGTCGGGGAGAATAGATAGCTCCTCGGGGGTGGGGTAGCCCAGTACATAATCCACTTGGGCTCCAGGGGGGAAGTCGTTCCCGATGCCAAAACGCAAGCGCGCCCATTGCTGGCTCTGCAGCATCTCGTTGATGCTTTTCAAGCCGTTGTGACCGCCGTCGGCACCCTTGGGACGGATGCGTATTTGCCCAAAGGGTAGAGCGATGTCATCTACAATCACCAGCAGGTGGTCCAGGTCGATGTGTTCCTTGAGCATCCAGTAGCGCACTGCGTCGCCACTCAGGTTCATGTAGGTGGACGGCTTCAACAGTACTAGCTGCTGGTTCTTGAGGCGCATCTCGGCCACAGCGCCGTAGCGTTGGGTCGAGAAAACAATATTGGATGCCTCGGCGAGTGCATCCAATATTGTAAATCCTATGTTGTGGCGGGTACCCTGGTATTCTGAACCAATGTTTCCCAGGCCAACAATGAGATACTTCATAGGTCGTTGATCGTGTACTATTCTGGTGACTGGCACCAGACAGTCGATGATGATTACTCGGCAGCGGCCTCGCCTTCGCCTTCCTCACCTTCCTCGGTAGCAGCAGCAGCCGAGTTACGGGTGGCGCGTACACCAGCGATAACCAGATCCTTAGCGTTAACCAACTCGTAGTTGTCAAAGTGGCAGTCGCGAACCTTGATGGTCTTGCCAATCTCCAGAGCGTCAACGTTGAGCAGGATGGTCTCGGGAATGTCCTTGTACAGACCTTTAACCCTTACCTTCTTCATGCTCAGGTAGAGCTTACCACCGGCCTTAACACCGACAGCGTGACCCTCGAGATGCACGGGAATCTGAACAACAACGGGCTTGTCCTCGGTTACCTCCAGGAGGTCGATGTGGAGAACAGCGTCGCTAACGGGGTGGAACTGCAGATCCTTCAAGACAGCCTTGCGGGTCTGGCCGTCGTAGGTCAGGTCGATTACATACACGTCGGTGCTGTAGATCAACTTGCGAACGTCTGAAAAGTTCACTACCAGGTCGGTGGTGATGATACCCTTACCGTCACGGCCTACGGGAATCACCTTCTCACCAGCGAGCAGCTTGCCATTGTACTTGCCGTCCTTGTCGAGGTCAACGAGCTTGCCACCATTCAGGACAACGGGAATCTTGTTCTCCTTGCGGAGCGCCTTAGCGGCCTTCTTGCCGAGGTCAGTGCGAGCCTCTGCGTTCAATTGAAAAGTCTTCATTTTTAATTGGTTGTGTTACTCAAAATTAAAGTAATTGGTTCGTAAAAAACGCTTCCTTTAATTTCCCATCACACTGGAAAACTTGTGCAAACCGAGTGCTAATGAGCCTGTTCGATTTGCCGAAATGCAGCCAAGTTTATGGAAACTTCAAAAAAGCGGGGCAAAGATACAACAATTTTTACAACTGGCAATGCAATAGGCCCTAAAAAGTTGATTTCCTTGAAAAAAGCGAGTGCCAGCAGAATCTCTGCTGGCACTCACCATGTTGTTGTATCTCGATTGAGAATTAGTCAACGTTGAGGTTGACGCGCTTCAGATCGATGGCCTTGAGGTCCTTGTCGGCGGCAGCGAGGAACTGTGCAACAGTCTCCTTGTTCTCGCCAGCCTCGTAAACCTGCTCCATCAGGACGTTCTCCTGATAGAACTTGTTCAGGCGACCTTGAGCGATGTTCTGGATCATCTGCTCGGGCATGTTAGCCTCCTTCTGCTTGGCGGTGTCGTCCATGAGCTTCAGGGCCTCGGCAACCTGTGCCTCGGTCATGTAACCCTTGCGGATGGCCTCGTCACGATGCTCCTCGGTAGCGCAGTAGTAGGGGTTGAAACCAGCCTTCTTCAAGGCGTTCTCAACGGCCTTGCTCACCTGCTCGGCACGGGTCTTGTCAACAGCCATGCGCAGCTCCTCGTCGATGGTCTCCTGGGGAATCTGCTCGCGGGTGGCCTTGATGGGGTTCATCGAGGCAACCTGCATGGCTATAGCCTTGGCTACGTCCTCAGCCACGTTCTCCTGGTTGAAGGCAACTGCTGCTGCCAGCATACCGTTGAAGTGGTTGTAAACGACGGTCGAGGGGGCATTCAGGCACTCATAGGCGCCCAATTCCATCTTCTCGCCAGTGATACCACTCAGGGCGGTGATCTGCTCGCTCACGCTCTTGCCGTCCATCTGGAGGGCGTTGAGCTCGTCGAGGTTTGCGGGCTTCTGGGCCATTGCGAGGTCCAGGATGCTCTTGGCGAGGGTGACAAACTTCTCGTTCTTGGCAACAAAGTCGGTCTCACACTTGAGTGCGATGATAGCAGCGAACTTGCCGTCGGTCTTACCGATGGCGATGCCCTGAGCTGCCTGACGGTCTTCACGCTTGGCGGCGATAGCCTGACCACGCTTGCGGATCAGCTCCATAGCCTTGGTGATGTCGTTGTCGCTCTCGATGAGCGCCTTCTTGCAGTCGCTCAAGCCTGCGCCAGTCATGTCGCGCAGTTTCTTGATGTCATTGATGGTTACAGCCATAATTCTGTTTAAATTAACTAATTGGTTAGTTGTTATTGTTGGGAATTATTCCTCTGCTTTGGGAGCCTCTTCAGCCTTGGGAGCCTCATCGGCAGCGGCAGCGGGGCGACGAACGCGCTGGCGGCGGGGCTTGGGAGCCTCTTTTGCCTCCTCGGTCTCGGCCTCGGCGTCCTTGTTGTCGATCTGCTCAACCTTGCGCTCTTCCAGACCTTCCTTGATAGCCTCGCACACGGTAGCCAGGATGATGTCGATTGACTTGCTGGCGTCGTCGTTGGCGGGGATCACAAAGTCAACGTTGCTGGGGTCACTGTTGGTGTCCACGATACCAAACACGGGGATACCCAGACGGTTAGCCTCGGCAACAGCGATGTGCTCCTTGAGCACGTCAACCACGAACAGTGCGCTGGGAAGACGGTTCAGGTTCTTGATGGAACCCAGGTTCTTCTCCAACTTGGCGCGCTGGCGGCTGAGCTGCAGCTTCTCGCGCTTGGACATGTTGGCCATTGTGCCGTCGGTTTCCATCTTGTCGATGGTGTCCATCTTCTTCACAGCCTTGCGGATGGTGGTGAAGTTGGTCAGCATACCGCCGGGCCAACGCTCAATAACGTAGGGCATATCAACGCTCATGGCACGCTCCTTAGTGACGTCCTTGGCCTGCTTCTTGGTGGCAACAAACAGCACGCGCTTACCGCTCTTGGCGATATTCTTCAGTGCGTTAGCTGCCTCTTCCAGCTTGGCGCTGGTCTTGTATAAGTCGATGATGTGGATACCGTTACGCTCCATGAAGATGTAGGGCGCCATAGCGGGGTTCCATTTGCGTTTGAGGTGACCAAAGTGGCAAGTAGCCTCCAGCAGTTGGTCAAATTTAGGTGTCTGCATTGTTTTGTTTGTTTTTTAATAAAATGTTTACGTTCGACTGAATCAATCGCATAGTAGCCACCGCAGTTCCCAGTGTGAGTCTATGCGATTTGGATACTAAACTCTTCAATAGGCTTGCCCCAGCTCGTAGGGTGTGACCTATTATATAATGTATAGCAAGCATCGGCCACGACACGTCGTGGACCGTCGTCATGCGGCGATTAGCGCTTGCTGAACTGGAATCTCTTGCGGGCCTTGGGCTGACCGGGTTTCTTGCGCTCTACAGCACGCGGGTCGCGGGTCATGAAGCCCTCCTTGCGCAGTGCGCTCTTGTCCTCGGGGTTGATCTTCACCAGGGCGCGGGCGATAGCGAGACGCAGGGCCTCGGCCTGTCCCTTGTAACCACCACCGACGAGGTTAACCTTGATGTCATACTTCTCGGCAACTTCCAGCGTGGTAAGCGGCTGCTTAACGATGTATTGCAGGATGGGGTTGGGGAAGTAGTTGTCCAACGGACGCTTGTTCACTGTGATGACGCCAGTACCTTCTTTCACATACACGCGAGCGATAGCGGCTTTGCGGCGACCTACTGCATTAATCTGTTCCATACTTCTTATTTCAGTTTGTTAATGTCAATAACTTTGGGCTGCTGGGCCTCGTGCGGATGCTCGGGACCATTGTAGATGTGCACGTTCTTCAACAGCTGTGCTCCCAGACGGTTCTTGGGAAGCATGCCCTTGATGACTTGCAGATACAGGGGGTGCATACCCTTGCGCAGGTCTTTCTTCTTTTCGCTCTTGGCTTGGAGGGCGGCGGGAGTCGTGAAACGCTGGCCACCGGGATAGCCAGTGTAGCGCACGTACTGATGCTCGGTCCACTTCTTGCCAGTCATCTTGGCCTTATCGGCGTTGATGATGATCACATTGTCACCGCAGTCAACATGCGGGGTGTAATTGGTCTTGTACTTGCCGCGCAGCAGCTTAGCCACCTTGGAGCACAAGCGACCCAGGATCTGGTCGGTAGCATCCACTACCACCCATTCCTTTTGAACGGTTTCGGCGTTAGCCGAAATGGTTTTGTAACTTAAAGTATCCACTTTTTTAAAATCCTAATTAATAGTTAGTTAATTGCCCAAGCAACACCCTGCGGGACGGCCAAATCCCACACGACATTGCCCTAATGGGCTCATACTTTGGATATAATCGGCGCGCAAAGGTACTGCTTTTCATTTTCATGACCAAAATTATTTCTCCTTTTCAAACCCGCGACCCCTCAAAATGCCCTCGATTTCACTTCTTTTAAGATTAATTAACAATTCATTTTCTTCTTTTCCTGTGATTTTTATCCTCAATCTCCTATTTCAGCTCCTTTTTTAAGTGGGAAAAAACAAGAATAATATTGATAAAAACACGTTTTCTAAATAATTAGTTATATCTTTGCTTTCCACTAACAATTTAAATCTAAACATTATGGCAAAGACCTATTTATTTTTATTGCTGGCTCTTGCCCCGCTCTCGGTACTGGCGAACGACGGCAGAATCATTGCTCAGTCACCGGGCAGCATAACGTTTGAGGTTGATGAGAATCTTAAACCGGTTGACGGCTGGTTCGATTTATACGATGGTGAACAGATCGCAAAATCCTTGTTGCCGGACCCGGAATATATGACCGAAGAAGACAGGAAGTGTTATCGCATTATCGCCACAAGTTTTTTCAATGAGAATAACTTTGAGTATCAGGGCGACGAAAGTCCTTTCTACGGAACACTGATTAAGGCTTATGCCAGACACATGTCGGTCACGCTGTCGCCCGACATGATATGGTTGCTCATCAGTCAGGGGTTCGCCCGCTATGTCAACGCGCATGCCGAGAAACTCCGCTCCCTGTTCGTCGACCATGACGGTAAAATGGCACTTGTTGTACACGGAAAGGACTTTCTTTTTGAGGATACTGATTGGCCTAAGATGATAGGTGATATTGCATCCCAAATAGAAGAGAACACCAAAGGCGACATCGCCCAAGTCATTACTGCCGATTTCTCTACGACGGGTCCCGTTGAACGTGTGGCATCGCAGATAACGTTGATGGAGAGTGTGAAATCCTATTTTACATATGAATATATCACGTGCGGTATTCCCTCGATTACTTTAAAGGGCACACCTGAGGACTGGCAGCGTGTGCTTGAAAAGACACAGAAACTTAGCCAGTATGGTCTGGATGGATGGGTCAAGGAATTGGAGCCCATTTTGACTGAGTTCATCCTAGCGGCAGAAGGGCATCCCAATCAACATTTTTGGCAATGCATTGTCATGACAATACGAGAAGATATACTGAGGGCTGCTGGTGGAGGTTGCGGCGATGAAACGGAGCCAACCGTTTTTGATGGATGGTTCTTGAAACTCTACCCGGATGAGGAAGGGAAAACGAGTGAGGCCGTAGAGATGGGGGCATCGATGCCATCTGAAATGGTACGTGTTGTGTTCAAATATGATAGGGAGGACATGGAACTTTGGGCAGGATTTATCGCAACCGAAGTGGATTCTGCTGCCAACATGCTGACTCCAAAAATCGGCTGGATGGTAGTAAAAAGTGAAAATATAAAACTTTATTTCATAAAGAAGCACTGGCCCCTATTCCTGTGCCTCACGGTTGTGGTTGTTTCAATCTTGGGCTTGATAGTGTGGATAGTAAGGAAAGTGATCAGATCCCTCAGGAGAAAAAATCTTTAAAAACCGGGGCAGAGCCCCGGCCCACAAGACAGCCTGCATGGTGCCTTGCGGGCCAGGCGTGCGGTGCCGGCAAGGCTGGCGCTAGCAGCGTGCTTGGTGGGGCCAGGCGCACTGTCGTCGTGTCCCGTGGGCCAGGGCTTTGCTCTGATTAGTGATGGCGGTCACATGGTGCAGATGAGGGCGGCCAGGTCGTTGAGGCGGTTGCACTGGTCGCGGGTGATGGTGCGGTGGTCGCTGTGGTAAGGCCACGGGGCGACGAGCAGCACCTGGCCGCTGGCACAGGCATTGAACATTTCCCCGCCCGGCTTCCAAAATGGGGAAAAGCCGTTCTCGAGCAATTGGATGAAGGGGAAGCCAGCCTCCTGGATCATGTCCATCACATCTTTTCTTTCTCGCCCTGGCTGATGCGGGGCGAGACGAGCACGGCGCCACGTTGGGCCATCATCAGGAAACGGGCGATTGTGCGCTCTCTTTCTTCCTCGGTCATGTCGCGATGGCACTTCACCACCACTTTGTTTGGGTTGTCGAGTAGGAAGCGGTTGCCCATCACGGTAACCTTCTGGTCGCCAATCATGACCTCCTGCTGTGTCTTGAACAACTCCGGGTGGTTGCGCTTGGTCCACAGGCGGCGAGGGTTGTCTTGGAGGTACTTGAACATGGTGTTGAGTTGCCCTCGGCCTTGCAGGATGCGGTCATTGTAGCCCTCTTCCCAGAGAGGTGACAGCGACAATCCCCTGGCAACCCGGTTGCACCCCACCTTGAAGCCGTTAATGACGTGACCCAGGTGGCGTGGTAGCCGTTCGGTGACCTGGATGATGCCGTGCAGGTGGTCGGGCATGAGCTGCAGGGCGAGTAACCTGACCTGGGGGTAGAATTGGGGAATCTCGCGCCAGCAGGCGGTGATGCGTTCCCCGAATGGAGAGGGGTTGAACCAGGGTTGTGGATGACCCTCGTCGGCGGGACGGACGGTGCCCAGTAGAGGCCGTCGCCCCTTGATGGCGAGCGTGATCATATAGATGCAGGGCGACTGGTAGTCGTGGCGGTCATGGCGCCGCTTCATCGACTGGTGCCGTCCCAGGTCAGGATGGGTGGCCAGCCAGCGCTTCTTGTTCTCGCTCAATGCCATTGCTTTACTATTATAACCGGGGCAGAGCCCCGGCCCACGGGACAGCCTGCATGGTGCCTTGTCAGGCAGGTTGCGGTTGTCGTGTCACGTGGGCCAGGGCTCTGCCCTGGTGTTTATTTTTCAATGCGGATGCGGGCGTCAACGGCGGTGACATGGTCGGGACCGGCCAGCAGCGGGTTGATGTCCATTTCCTTGATCTCGGGAGCATGGTGCAGCATGGTCGAGAGGCGGCAGATGATCTTCACATAGGTTGCCTCGTCGAGACCCTGCTTGCCGCGGGTGCCCTGGATGATCTTGTAACCCTTGAGGGAGCGTACCATGCGCTCGGCCTCGGGCTGTGACAGGGGCGCCAGACCAAACTGAACGTCCTTGAGCACCTCGACAAAGATACCGCCCAGACCGCACAGCACATTGTGGCCAAACTTGGGCTCGTACTTGGCACCGATAAATAGCTCGGTACCGCTGATCATCTTCTGGATCATCACGGCAGTGGCGTCGGGAATCTGCATCATGCGGTCAAACTCGGCCTCCAGTTGCTGGTCGTCCTTGACGTTGAGGGTCACACCGCCCACGTCGCTCTTGTGCACGGGGCCCACGACCTTGACAACGATGGGGTACCCCATCTCGCGGGCGGCGGCAACGAGTTCGTCACGGTTGGCCGAGACTTTCTCGGGTACCACGGGGATGGCAGCAGCCTGCAACAGGGCGCGCACCTGGTCGGGAGCGATGTAGCCGTCCTCCTTGATGCCGTCGATGATGTCGCGCACGGCCTTCACATCTACCTCGGGGCACTCGTTGTCGGTTGTGGCAGGCTTGGGCGTGTCAAAGACGCGGATGATGGCATCGGCAAGGTTGGATTCGTCTGCAAAGTTGACGTGTCCCTTGTCGATGAACTCTTTCACCTCGCGGCCCGCGATGATTTGGCTCGGCATCACGGGGAAGATGGGCTTCTTGCAGGTGAGCATCTTCTCGTGCAGCACGTTATAGGCATCGTCACAGGGAACCAGACCAGGGGTGCCAAAGATCACCACGATGGCATCCACGTTGTCATAGCGCTTCTCGCAGTAGTCGATGCAGATGCCCAGGTGCTCGGGAGTGCCTGTGGCCAGGAAGTCGATGGGGTTGGCAACCGATGAGCCAGGATAAAGCTGCTCCTTGAGTTCCTCGCTGATATTGGGATCGAGCATGGGCACGTTCATGCCGCCCTTACTCAAGGCGTCGGTCATCATCACGCCAGGGCCGCCGGCATGGGTGATGATGGCCACGTTGCGGCCAGTCACCTCGGGCAACGTGAGCACGCAGCCCACGGTGGTCAGTTCCTCGCGTGAGTAGCAGCGCACGATACCGGCCTTGCGGAACAGGGCATCGACGGCGGTGTCGCTCGAAGCGATGGCTCCCGTGTGGCTCGATGCGGCACGGCTACCGCTCTCGCTCGAACCCGACTTGATGGCGGCGATGCGGCAGCCCTTGCTGATGAGCGAGCGGGCGTGTTTCAACAGGCGCTGCGGGTTGGAGATATTCTCGATATAGAGCAGCTTGACCTTGGAGTTGCGCTCGGGGTCAAAGTGCTCGTCCATGTATTCCAGTACGTCCTCGATGCCGATCTGCTTACCGTTACCGATCGACCAGACAGAGTTGAACTGCAAGCCCTTGCTCACGCCCGAGTCAATGATGAACACGGCGGTAGCGCCCGAGCCGCTGATGAAGTCGGCACCCTGGGGGTTCAGGGCGGGGATGGGCAGGGTGAACACGCTGTGGTGGTTGGTCGTCAGCAAGCCGATGCAGTTGGGGCCGATGAGCGCCGCACCGTATTTCTCGCAGGTGTCCAGGATGTGCTTCTCCAGCAAGGCACCCTCGTGGGTCTCCTCGCCAAAGCCGGCGCTGATGATGATAAATGCTCGCACACCCTTGTGCTCGGTCAGGTAATCCACATACTCGGGGCAGTACTTGGCTGCCACCACCAGGATAGCCAGATCGGCATTGGGCAGGTCCTTCATGTCATGATGGACCTTGATGCCTTGCACCACGTCCTCCTTGGGGTTGAGAATGTAAAGGTCGCCCTTGAAACCGCCTTGCTTCAAGTTGCGCACGATGGCGCCACCAGGCTTGCTCTCGTTGTTGCTGCCGCCAATGACGACAATACTCTTGGGATTCAGTAATTGCTGGTTAATCATTTCTTCTTGATAAAAAGTGATAAGGTCTTTATATGTTAATTTTGTGATTCTGCCGCAAAGGTAATCAAAATTATCCAATAACCAGCAAGCGCACCTCCCGATAATTAAAAATGTGGAAGGGCTGTCGTTATTTCCCGTTAAAATCGGATCGCAAGTGACTACGTCATACAATATACAGCGTTATCATGCGTTATAATAACAAAATGATTTATTAACTTTCACCCTTTAACTCGTAAAAAAAGTATCAATATGAAGTATCACGTTTTATTATTTCTAACATCCCTGATCTTACTGAACCTAACCCCAGTGTCGGCTCAACAGATAACTTGCCAGCCCGAAGTCATGGAAACCGTCGAACTGGTAAGCATCCTAGCGCGTGCCGCAGGCTTTGAGGAGTACAACATGGATATGGGTGGCCAGTACACCAAGGATACCGAGGCCTGGTTCGCTCCCTACAAGAACCACCCGACCGTCAGTTATATCCAGAACTTGAGAGAAAACTATGGCATTGCCTACAATGCACCAGCTGGCCTGGCGGTCAACCTTGATATAGAAGGTGGCAACATCAAGATGGTGGGTAAGAAGGATCAGCTTGATAGCAGGTGGTTTGACGTTGACCTTGATGACTGTGTCGCTCGTCTCAACCAGTTCTATACCGACACCCGCTTCCACGAGTTCTTCCAGCAGCACCAGGCCTTCTATGACGATGTGTTGCGACAGTATCAGACTCAGGTGATGAAGTATTTCAATCAGGACTGGTATTCCCGATTTTACGGGACAGAGCCTGGTGAGAGATTCCGTCTCATCATCGGATTTACCAATGGTGGCAGTAATTATGGTGCCACTAGGCAGATTCCCGGACAACTCAAGGAAAGCTTTTCAATCTGCGGCTACTGGACCCACCCGCAGATGGGTAGCGTTGTGGATCCCAAGAATGCGAAACAACGTGCCGCACCAACCCTTATCCATGAGTTCAACCATGCTTTTGTTAACCCCTTGCAGGAAATCGGGAAGAATGCCGCTATATTGGGCGATATACCCCAGCGGTTGTTGCAGCAGGATTTTAATATCATGAGCCAGCAGGCTTATCCAGAACCTAAGACGGTCTTTAACGAGAGCGTCGTGCGCGCAGCCACGGTTATCTACATGATGGAAAATGATTATACAGCCGATGAGGTGGAGGCAGAGTTGAGGAGTCACATGATGCGGGGTTTCAAGTGGATGCCCGAACTTGTTGCGGCTTTGCGTGATTATACCAGCCACCGTAACAAGTATCCCACGCTCGGTGACTATTACCCACAGATTGCCAACGTGTTGAAGAAATATCTTGATGCTGAAGATAAGAAGATGGATAAAGCCCTGACGTTCAAGCAGACCACCGGTAATCCGAGTGCATCGGCTTCTCAATTGAAGGCCGAAGCCATGGAGGCTGTCGAACTGTTGGGCGTCCTCTCTCGCGTGGCTGGTTATCAGGAATACAACACGATGGAGGACAACCAGTATATCCAGGATATCGATAAATGGTTTGACCCTTACAAGCAGCTTCCCGTCGTCGGGTATTACCAGGAGCTGAGGCAACAATACGGCATCGCCTATGATGCACCCATGAGCCTGGCAGTGCGCCTGGCGGTCGAGAATGGCAAGATTGTCAAACTCAGGGAGGAGGCAGGTGACACGGGTTTGGATAGCCGTTGGCACCAGGTGGATGTCAACGAGTTTCTGGGCCTCCTCAACCAGTTCTATGCCGAAACACACTTCCATGAGTTTTTCCAGCAGCACCAGTCGTTCTATCAAGAGGCGCTCAAGGCATTCAACCATGAGGTGATGCCCTACGTTCGCCCCGAGTGGTTTGCCGACTTTTATGGCAAACCGTCAAGCAGCCTGCAAAAGGTCGTTATGGGCTTCGCTACACGCAATGGTGGAGCCTATGGTACGGTTCGCCATCTGGAGGGTCAACCACGGGAGAATTGCCCTGTAATCGGCTACTATGGCTTTGACCAGATGACCCAAATCCCTGAGGGAAAGAGAGAAGCAATAGCCAACATGATTACTGGTATGCTTGGTGGTTTGGATGATCAATCATCGGCTGATAAAGATAAAAACTTGGATTTACTGAATGAGGTAGGAGCAAGACTGTTAAGCGTTAACCCGATGCTGGGCTACAATTATGGTTTCAGTGACGGCCTGGCTCTGATAAACTCAAGCATTGAGAAGGCTGCCGAGATTGCTTTTATGATGGAAAACGGAAGCCCAGTCCAGCATGTGAATCAACAGCTCTCAAGGAATGTTTCATCGGGCTTCACCTGGATGCCCCAGCTGGTCACTGCCCTGCGTGACTATTCCTGCCATCGCAACAAGTATAAGACAATCAACGATTTCTATCCCCAACTCGTCAAGGTGCTGAACAAGTACCTTGACAACGAGCAGAAACGCATGGACAAAGCACTGAAATAAACGTCAATTGACATCAATCATTCACTGGAAAGGGGGCAGCCATGTTTGCTCCCTTTTCTTGACATTATTGGTCAAAAATACTTAAAAATTTTGTGGTCTGCGGATTAATGTGTAACTTTGTGAGTTCAAAGAAACTTCTAATACATATAACTGTTTGAGATCATACTAGTTAAACCTTATAATAATGAGAAAGTTACTTTTAGGTGATGAGGCTATCGCCCAGGGCGCGCTTGATGCGGGCCTGAGTGGCGTGTATGCCTATCCTGGTACTCCCTCGACCGAGATCACGGAGTACATTCAGAATTCTAAGTTAGCGGTGGAGCGCAACGTGCATCGCCGCTGGAGTGCTAACGAAAAGACGGCGATGGAAGCCGCTTTAGGTATGTCCTTCATGGGCAAGCGCGCTATGGTCTGCATGAAGCATGTGGGCCTGAACGTGTGTGCCGACCCGTTCGTTAACTCGGGTATGACGGGTGTCAATGGCGGTCTGGTGGTCCTCGTGGCCGATGACCCCTCGATGCACTCGTCTCAGGACGAGCAGGACAGCCGCTTCTATGGCAAGTTCGCGCTGATTCCCACGCTTGAGCCGAGCACTCAGCAAGAAGCCTATGACATGATGGAGAAGGCCTTCGCCTTGAGCGAGGAAGTATGCCTGCCCGTGCTCATGCGCGTGACCACCCGCATGGCCCACAGCCGTGCCGTTGTCGAGGTCAAGGAAACCCCGCGTGCCGAGAACGAGCTCAACTATGACGCCAAGGCCAGCCACTGGGTACTGCTCCCTGGCAACGCCATCAAGCGCAACATCACTGTTACCGGTCAGCAAGCCGAGCTGGAGCAGCGTGCTGTCGATAGCGAGTACAACAAGTACATCGACGCTGCCGACCATTCGTTAGGTATCATTGCTTCGGGTATCGCTTATAACTACCTGATGGAATGCTATCCCGACGGATGTCCCTATCCCGTGCTCAAGATAAGCCAGTATCCCATGCCCAAGGAACTCATCCGCCGCATGACCGCCGAGTGTGATGCCGTCCTCATTGCCGAGGAGGGCCAGCCCTTTATTGAGGACCTCGTGCGTGGCGTGATGCCTGGCAATGCAGTGATCAAGGGTCGTCTCACCGGCGAGCTGCCCCGCACTGGCGAGCTCAGCCCCGACGCGCTCAAGCGCGCCCTGGGTGTTGAAGTTCGCGAGGGCTATGCCAGCTGTGAGGATGTCGCTCCGCGTCCCCCCGCATTGTGCCAGGGTTGCGGTCACCGCGACGTCTATACTGCCCTCAACGAGGTGCTGAAGGATTATCCCAATGCCCGCGTGTTTGGCGACATCGGTTGCTACACCCTGGGCTTTATGCCTCCCTTCAAGGCTATCCATTCCTGTGTTGACATGGGTGCCAGCATCACCATGGCCAAGGGTGCCAGCGATGCCGGCCAGTGGCCCGCCGTTGCCATCATCGGCGACTCGACCTTTACCCACTCGGGTATGACCGGTTTGCTTGATGCCATCAACGAGAATGCCAATATCACCGTCATCATCAGTGACAACCTCACCACGGGTATGACCGGTGGTCAGGATTCGGCTGGCACAGGTAAGTTCGAGGACATCTGCCGTGGCTTGGGTCTGCCCGACGAGCATCTGCGCGTTGTGGTTCCCCTGCCCAAGAACATGCCCGAGATCACCAAGATCATGCGTGAGGAGATTGAGTACCGCGGTACCAGCGTGATTATCCCGCGCCGCGAGTGCATGCAAACATTACAACGTCATCTCAAACAAAAGAAAGCACAGGAGGCAAAGAAATGAAGACTGATATCATTTTGTGCGGCGTGGGTGGACAAGGTATCCTCTCCATCGCTACCGTGATTGGCGAAGCAGCCATGCACGAGAACCTTTATATCAAGCAGGCCGAGGTGCACGGCATGTCACAGCGTGGCGGTGACGTGCAGTCTAACCTGCGCATCAGCAGCAACCCCATCAACAGCGACCTGATCGCCCTCGGCTCGGCCGACGTGATCATCTCGATGGAACCGATGGAGGCTCTGCGTTATCTGCCCTTCCTGAGCAAGGAAGGCTGGATCATCACTTCGAGCAAGCCCTTTGTCAACATCCCCAACTATCCCGATGTAGAAAAGGTGATGGCCGACCTGAACAAGGTGAAGAACGTCATCATCCTTGACATCGAGCAGTTGGCACAGGACAATGGCATACCCCGCTCGGCCAACGTTATCCTGCTGGGTGCTGCCCAGGAGGCCCTCGGCATCGAGTATGACAAGCTCGAGAATGCCATCCGTCGCGTCTTCGGCCGCAAGGGTGATGCCGTTGTGGATGCCAACCTCAAGGCGCTTGCCATTGGAAAGGAGGCCCAGCGATGAAGCCCATCCCCATTCCCCGTGAGGTCATCGACCGCGCGATTGATGAGTATGGCATCATTGACTATGCCAACGCTACCATCCGTGAGGTGAAGGCTATTGCCGAGCGTGCCGAGCGCGAGTCGGGACAGGAGTTTATCAAGATGGAGATGGGTATTCCCGGACTGCCCGCTGCCAAGATTGGCGTCGAAGCCCAGATCAAGGCCTTGCAGAACGGTTGCGCCCGCCTTTATCCCGCCCTGCCCGGCGAGCCCATGATCAAGGAGGCCACCTCTCGCTTCATCAAGGCCTTTATCGACGTTGACGTCCCTGCCGAGTGCTGCGTACCCACCGTCGGCTCGATGCAAGGCACCTTCGCCTCGTTGCTCACCATCACGCAGAGCAACAAGAAGAAGAACAAGGCCCTGTTTATTGACCCGGGTTTCCCTGTGCAGAAGCTCCAGCTCGAAATCCAGGACGTGCCCTACGAGACGTTTGACATCTACGAGTTCCGCGGCCCCAAGTTGCGTGCCAAGCTCGAGGAATACATGTCTAAGGGTGACGTTTGCTGCTTGATTTACAGCAATCCCAACAACCCTGCTTGGATTTGCCTCACTGAGGACGAACTCAAGGACATCGGCGAGTTGGCCACCAAGTATGACGTGATCGTGCTTGAGGACTTGGCCTACTTTGCCATGGACTTCCGCATCGACCTGAGCAAGCCTTTCGAGCCGCCCTTCCAGCCCACCGTGGCCAAATATACCGACAACTACATCATGCACATTAGTGGCAGCAAGGCCTTCTCCTATGCTGGTGAACGCATTGCGATGGCCTGCATCAGCCCGGCCATCTTCAACCGCCACTATCCCGACCTGTCGGCCCGCTACGATGGTCTGCCCTTCGGTAAGGTCTTTATCACCCGCACCCTGTATGCCCTGTCGTCGGGTACGAGTCACAGCGCCCAGTATGCCCTGGCAGCCATTATGGATGCCGCCAGCAACGGTGAGTACGACTTCCGTGACGACGTCCTCGTCTATGGTGAGCGTGCCCACAAGTTGAAGGAGATCTTCACGCGCCATGGCTTCCGCATCGTCTATGGCATGGACGGTGACAAACCCATTGCCGACGGCTTCTACTTCACCATCGGTTACGGCAACATGACCAGTGGTGAGTTGGCACGCGAGTTGATGTACTACGGCGTGAGCGCCATCTGCCTGGCTACCACTGGCTCATGGCAGGAAGGATTGCGCGTGTGCACCTCGTTCATCCAGGATCACCAGTACGACATCCTCGACGAGCGCATGGCCATCTTCGCCGAGAACAACCCGATTGAATAAGTTAGGTTTTAGGTTTTAGGCTTTAGGTTTTAGGTTTTAGGAACGCAAGTGACTAACAACTAAGAACTAACAACTAAGAACTAACAACTAAGAACTAACAACTAAGAACTAACAACTAACAACTAACAACAAACATCATCTGTTAAGAAACTGTATTATCCAATACACGCACAATTCATGCGGGAGAGTCAATGTCCAATCGACTCTCCCGCATTTCAGTTTTCTTGAAACAAATGGGGCTGGAAATCGGTTTTGTTGTATATTTGCGGGTGAAATATCACCAAAATCTTTACAACTATGGACATCAACAGACGTGAATTTCTGCGCCGGCTGGGCATTGCCACGGGTTCGGCGGCAGCGTTGGCGGCACTGGAGCCGTTTAGCGCCTTGGCTGGCACGACCAGCAGTCAACAAGCGAGTACAGCGTCCGACCAGGCCGCGCGCATGACCTATCGTGTGCAGCGTGGCACGGGTGAGCAGGTGTCGCTGTTGGGCTTTGGCATGATGCGCCTGCCGCGTGACAATCAGGAGCTGGTCAACCAACTGGTGGACTACGCCATTGCCCACGGCGTGAACTACTTTGACACCGCTCCGATGTATGGCGGCGGCCTCAATGAGGGTATCACAGGCGCAGCGCTGAGCCGTCATCCCCGCGAGAAATACTATGTGGCCACCAAGATGTCCAACTACAACGAGCGGCTGTGGGCGCTTGACGAGGCCAAGAAAATGTATGAGAATTCCTTTAAGGAGCTGCGGGTAGATTATATCGATTACTACCTGATGCACGGAGTGGGGCAGGGCGGAATGGACAACCTCAACAGCCGCTTCATCGACAACGGACTGCTCGACTTCCTCGTTGGCGAGCGTGAGGCGGGCCGCATCCGCCACTTGGGTTTTTCCTATCATGGCGACGTGAGGGTGTTTGACTGGCTCATCGACCATAACGACAAGTATCATTGGGACTTTGTGCAGATTCAGATGAATTTCCTCGACTGGCGCCATGCCTCCCTCAACAAGGAGGGACGCAAGCGTGATGCCGATGCCGAGTACCTCTACGATAAACTAGCCAAGGCAGGAATTCAAGTCGTGGTGATGGAGCCCCTGCGCGGCGGGTCGCTGGCCAAGATGGCCGATGAATATGCCAGCCAGCTGCGGGCCTTGCGCCCCGACGCCCTGCCTGCCGAGTGGGCCTTCCGCTGGGTGGGTTCCCATCCCAATATCCTGACCACCTTGAGCGGCATGAACCAGATGGAGCATCTGGAGCAGAACGTGCGCACCCACTCTCCTCTCGACCCGTGCACCGATGCCGAGAATGCCCTGCTCGAGAAAATCGCCGATGGCATGGCGGGTCTTCCCATCATTCCCTGCACCACCTGTGCCTACTGTATGCCGTGTCCCTATGGTGTCGATATCCCAGGCAACTTCAGTTTCTATAACGAGGCCATCAATGAGCACGTCCTGCCCTTGCCATTGCCCAGCGCGTCGGACTATGCCGAGCGCAAGGAGCGTTTCCTCACCGGCTATCTCAAGGCCTTGCCAGCCGATGCCCGAGCCAACCAGTGCGTCGATTGCGAGGCCTGCCTGTCCAAGTGCCCGCAACAGATATGCATCCCCAACCAGATGAGCCGCATCGTCCAACTCCTGCGCAAGTCCTGACGGCAACCTCACGAGGGTAAAAGGGAAAACAACAAGCACAATAAATACAAATTGTTTTTTATTACTGTCCGGTAAAAAATCAGCAAGGTTGCATAAGCACTTCGGGATCAAAGCTATTATGATGTTTTTGTTTGAAGGGGCTTGCTTTGTCAGGCGAGCAGGTCGAAGGCCTGCGCAAGGCCGATGGCCTTGAATTGAGGCAACCCCAGGGCGCACTGGCCGAAGGTCAGTGAGGCCTGGGGAGAGACGCTCATGTCGATATGGGCCCTGAAGGGGGCCACTCACTACGACAAGCGCACCATAGTCAAATTGCCTGATTCTGACGTTATTGGCCCTCTTCGAGGCCCGCTCCTATTATGGTCTGCTTTCCCTAGGCCACACTGACCTTCGGCCAGTGCGCCCTAGGGTTAAGAATAGTCAAGGCCGCTGGCCTTGTGCAGGCCTTCAGCCTGCTAGACTTTCCCCAGACACCAATGATTGTTTTTTAGCTATATTGCTAGTATAAAATGATGTGAATAATGTTCACCAAGTGGTGTTACACAAAGTGGTGAACATTGTGGAGAATAAATCATGGTTGATGACAATACAGGCAAGCCCTATGTTTGACTTTGACGGTGCAAACATAGGGCTTGTTTTCGTTTTGTTGTTTTTACTTATGGGTCACTCGGGAGTCATGACGATCTCGAGCGTGTGGCCTGTTGCCAGCAGTTGGCGGGCAAAGGCTGAGATGTCCTCGGCAGTGAGGGACTTGATGAATGGCACGTCATCCTTGTCGATGTCAACCTCACCGGTCGAGGCATAATTCTGTAGGATAGGCACCCATTTCCAATCGCCAGTCTTGTTCCTGTAATTTTCATGAGTCTGGATCATCTCCTGCTTGTACTCCTCCAGGCTGGCTTCATCGATGTGCTCACAGGCCTTTTCCATTTCCTCTTTCAGGATTCTCGTCACCTCGTCGGCAAATTCTGGCTTGACGGTGACAAAGGCGTGCACCTCGGTGAACGGCTTGTCCCCTTCCATGTAATGCTGGTGGTTGCCTCCCACGGGGTGATAGGCCCCGTATTTGTCCGTATTGATCCTTTCACGGTGCCGTTCAAACTTGAGGTAGTCGCTCAAGAGCCTTGCCTTGATCTCATTCTCGCTGCTATAAGGAATCTGAGTGTTGATCCACCTGATGTTGATCGAGGCTCTGGGATCCTTCATCTTGTGGGTGAAATGGCAGATGACGTCCCGCTGGGGGTGGGTAGCGACATTGACCCAATCGGATTTCACGCCTTTCTGGGCCGGCAGCGAGGCGATGTATCGCTCGATGAGCGGGCGGATAGCCGCCTCGTCCACTGGTCCGACGATGACAAAGGTGTAGCCTGCGGCATTGACAGTGCGCTCCCTGGCAATCTCGACGATGCGGTCGTAGTTGAGCCGTGCCATGTCGCTTGACTTGAAGATCTTGTGGCGCCAGTTGTGGTCAGACGAAACACTCATGATGGAGTCCATAAACACATTCTCCTGGAAAAACAGGTCATCTGTTGCCTGCTCGTCCTCCTTGAGTTCCTGCTCCATGGCCTTGATGAGCGTGTTGTAGTTATTCTTGTCCATGGTCACATCGGTGAATTGCAGGTATATGAGTTGGAACAAGGTCTCTAAATCCTTGACCGAAGAGCTGCCATCGACACGGTCTTCATAGGTGTCCATAGATTGGAAAACTACTATTTTCTTGTCCGAGAAGTTTTGTATCCACTCATTGTTGTGGCCAGCCCAAATCCGCTGGCCGAAGAAGGCGTTGAACTTCTCGCAATTGGCCCAGTCCTGCTCGCCATAGAGCGAACTGCCCCCGCGCTGTGTTGCCCTTATCATGACCTCATCATCCCCTGGGTCGGTGGACTTGAACAGCACACGCACGCCATTGCTCAACTCCAGGTCCTTGGCGCCCAGCGCTTCAATATTGGTTTCCTTGACGATTTTCCCCTTCTTGGGCAATTTGGAGATCAGTGACTCTTGCTTGGCGTTATTGGCCATCATCACGTTGGCACTCAATACTGCCGGCAGTAGCAGCAGTGCAATGATAAAACTCTTTATTTTCATAGTCATTACGGTTTGATGAATAATAGTTGTCACATGCTTAGGACAGGAAGACAACGCTTCCCCGCTTGATTGATGCAAAAGTAAAGCAAAACTCACAAGGAAGCCTATGATTTTGTCAAAAAAATGCGGATTTTCTATTCTTTTTGCGTTAAAATGTCAAATTTTTTTACACTCATGGATAGTTCTTGGATAGAACTGTTATTGTTTTACTTCTTATCATTGTTGTTATGACCGTTGACGTTTAGAAGTCGAAGCCTAGTGAGATATAGGGATAGACCTGGTGGGTGAAGTTGCTCCAGCTCAGCGAGGCACCCAGGGGGCCGACGATGCTGTTGTAGCAATAGCCGACTTGTGCGCCCCAGATGGGCTTGCGGTCAAAGATGTCGCCCAGCTTGTCGTTATGCTCGGCGACCTGGCCCTTGACGATAATGTAGTGCTCCTGGAACACGCGCTGCTGCAACTTGAAGCCCGCCACGAGCAGCTTGCTGTCCATGGCGTGGCAGTGGCCAAAGCCTGCAAACGGCAATTGCTGCGGATAGTAGATGCCAAAGCGGTTGCCTCCCATCATGTTGGCGGCAGTAGCGGGGACATCCTTGCCGAACATCAGCCGCCCATAGACCATGGGCTGCAAGTGGGTCGTGCGGGAAAGCGGTACAGTCATGCGCCATTGGGCTGTCACCTCGCTCAAGCCAGTGTGACCCTTCCATCGGGCAAAGTTGTTGGTGATGTAGGCGTATGACACGTCGGCACGCATACCCTTCTGGGTAAAGTACCAGTTGTCCTCGGTGTTGTATTGGGCTTGGGCATGGTAGCTGAAGTAGTATTCATTCTTGTTGAAGTTGCTACGGCTCCAAATGTTGCTCAGCACATCATAGTTGCGGTAATAGTCCCATGCGATGCCCAGGTCCAGGTTCAGGTTGAGGGCATCGAGCGAGAGCAGGGTGGCGTTGGCGCGCTGGTAGAAGCACAGCAGGTTGTCGCTGCGGTGATTACGCTGATACAGGTTGAAATCGTTGTGCCAGATCTCGTAAGAGAGTCCGATGCGGCGATGTGGCTTGAGGCTGGTGCTCCATTCCAGGCGGCCCATTGTGCGCTTGCCCAGTCTGAGGGTGAGGTCCAGCTTGTGGTCCAGCTTGTTGCCGAAGTAATAGGTCGCACCTACCTGAGCGGCCACTAGCTCCTCTATATCGTAACGCACACCCAGGCTCACCTTGATCGTGTTACGGGCATTCTCTTCCTGGACGAGTTTACTGGTCTCGGTATTATCGACATCTTCCAGTTGGATAAAGCTATACTCGGGGCGGTAGTCTTCGGGTACGCCAGCTTTTAGCTTGAGCGCCTTGATGGATGCCATCTGTGCCCGGGCGGCATCCTCGCCACGGTCAATCAGGTTGCGGATGGCCGAGCGATAGAAGTCGGCTGCCGAGTATCCCCTGGTGGGGACGTGAATCACCAGGTCGCACAGTTTCTCGTTCTCGTCGCTGCGCTGGTGGATGTCGGATCCCATCGAGCGCTCCAGGATGTCCGACAAGGAGAAGTAATTGTCGTTGATGCCCAGGTCGGTCACGACACCGATGACGATGTCGGCTCCCATCTTGCGGGCCAGGTCGGTAGGGAAATTATTCTTGGTGCCGCCATCGACTAGCACGTGATGATCCATCCTCACGGGAGCGAACACGCCAGGCACGGCCATGCTGGCACGTATCGCAGTGGCCAGTGAGCCATGATCCAGCACCACCTCGCTATCGGTGACCAGGTCGGTCGCAATGCAGCCAAAGGGGCGTGGCAGCGACTTGAAGTCGATGTCATCGCTCTGGCGCAGGTAGTGCCGCAGCGTTCTCTCGATATTGGTTCCGCGAATCAGGCCGCCCGCCAGCGAGTCCTTGCTGTGGTCGAGGAAGATGCGGTAATCCAGCAGGTAGATATTCTGGCGCTCGCGCTCGTTCAGCGTCTGGCTACGCATCGACAACCGGTCTCGCAACATGTCACCCCAATCGATGCCGTTGATAAAGGTCTCAATGTCGGTCGCGTTATAGCCCACCGCATACAGTCCACCGATGATGGCACCCATCGACGTGCCAGTCACCATATCGATGGGGATTCCCGCCTCTTCCAGCACCTTGAGGGCACCGATGTGTATGGTTCCCAGCGCACCGCCGCCACACAGGACCACGGCCACTTTCTTGCGTTTATTCTTAGCTTCCTCAATGGGTTGCGCAACCATGCTGACGGTTATCAGTAGTGTTAAGATACAGGTGATAAATCGCTTCATCTTGAATATTTTTTTTGCAAAGATACTCTTTTTAGAGATTTCTTGTTTATCTTTGTGAACTAAATCAAAAAAACATATCGCATTATGAAAACCTATCTCGTGACTGGAGCCGCCGGTTTTATTGGCTCTAACTTTGTGAAATACATCCTCAATAAGTATGGTGACAACATCGAGGTCATCATTCTCGACGCCTTGACCTATGCCGGCAATCTGGCATCGATTAAGGAGGAAATTGAGCGATCCAATGTCACATTTATACGTGGCGATGTGCGTGACCGTGAGTTGGTACAGGGTATCATGCGCGATAATGATGTCGATTACATTGTCAATTTTGCCGCCGAGAGTCATGTGGACCGCAGCATTACCAATCCGCGGCTGTTCCTCGAAGTCAACATCCTGGGTACCCAGAATATGCTCGACTGCGCGCGCGAAGCGTGGCTCACGGGGAAGGATGCCCAGGGACACAATACCTATGCGCCCGGAAAGAAGTACCTGCAAATCTCGACCGATGAGGTGTATGGCTCGCTGAGCAAGGACTATGACGAGCCCCACGAGCTTGAGGTGAGCGACGACGTGCGCGAGGTCATTGAGGGTCGCACCGACCTCAAGACCTATGGCCGCCACTTCTTCACTGAGGAGACTCCGCTGGCGCCCCGCTCGCCCTACTCGGCCAGCAAGACCAGTGCCGACCTGATCACCATGGCCTATCACGAGACCTACGGCCTGCCCATCAATATCACCCGTTGCAGCAACAACTACGGTCCCTACCACTTCCCCGAGAAGCTCATCCCACTCATCATCAAGAACATCCTTGAGGGTAAGAAACTGCCCGTGTATGGCAAGGGCGAGAACGTGCGCGACTGGCTCTATGTCGAGGACCACTGCAAGGGCATCGACCTGGTGCTGCGTCAAGGCACCGTGGGAGAGGTGTATAACATCGGTGGCTTCAACGAGGAGAGCAACATCAATATCGTCAAGCAGGTAATAGCCATTATCGCCCGCATCATGCGTGAGGAGCCCGAGTACCAGCAGCTGTTGAAGTGTGACCTGGATGTGATCAATAATGACCTCATTGAGTTTGTCACCGACCGTCCCGGTCACGACATGCGCTATGCCATCGACCCCAGCAAGATAGCCCGCGAGTTGGGCTGGTACCCCGAGACCCCATTCACCGTGGGCATCGAGAAGACCATCCGCTGGAACCTCGACCACCAGCCCTGGGTGAACAGCGTCACCAGCGGCGACTATCAGCGCTACTACGAGGAAATGTACGGCAACCGGTAGTTTCCATAATCATGAAGTATCGAGTTGTTTTTGAGTTCCAGAGCGAGGACTCAGCAATGAGCGACGTGTACAACTGCAGGGACGAGCAGGAGGCGCAAGACAAGTTTGCCGAGCTGCAGGATAGTCTCGTGCACGCCATCGACCCCGCTGGCTGCGAGGTGACCGACGAGCCGGCGCATTACTGCGTCATCAATCGTGAGGCTGGCATCTACGGCTACGTGCGCCTGCTGGCTGAGTGAATCTGTGAATGTTTGTCACTCCCGGTGCCCTTTGCTGGACTGGGGCGGTCTATTGGCCTAGTAGCAGGTCAATGATGCTGGTCATATCCTCGGTATCCACTTCGCCATTATGGTTGAAGTCCGCTTTATTCAGATTGATGGTTTCTAGGCTTTCCTCCAGCAGATAATCGATGAAGGTGGTGACGTCCTTGATGGTGACCTGATGGTCAAAGGTCACATCTCCCATGGGATAGGGGATAAACACGTGGGTGTCGAGGTAGGCGATGCGCCGCGTCCACCACTCTTTCAGGTAGTCATACTCCTGCTCAAAGTTTAACTCTTTGCCATCCAGGTCGTAGCCGTTCTTGCTCCAGCGGGCGATCTCACGCTTGTCGGCCCCACAGGCTTTCATCTCGTCGAAGTAGGCCCTGTACCGTGCCAGGATACTGTCGGGGTTGAAGGTGGACTGGCGCAAGGCCCAATAACGCTCGGTGGCTAGGCCATGAAATGACGGGATGCAGCTCCACAGGCGCTTGAAAGCCCTGTGACCGCCCATAAACTGGTCATTCCTGAAGTCATTCTCGGGTCCCGCGTCTTGAAAATGGTACCAGCCGCCGTTGTTGCTCCAGTATTGACCTTGTGTGCAGTCCAGGTCCCATATCGCGATAGTCAGGCGTTTGTCGGTCTGCACGTCGTAGCAGGCGTAATAAAGGTTCTTGCCGATGTTGTCGGGAGCCTGCAATAGTGTGGTGAACAGGTAATAGTCACGGAACACCGGGATGTCAAAGTAATACTGGGCACTATCCATGAACTGCTTGTCACTGGCATTGATTGTGAATCGGATGGCATCGTACAGTGTCATGAAGTTAGTGGGGTTCACATCATCGATGTTGGGGTACTTCACATAGAATTGATCCCACGTCTTCTGGTTGGCGGTAACAGTGCTGGGCAATATGTTAAAGGTAGTGACATCGCTCCACTTCATCGGTTTCCACAATCCGCCATGAAACTCGCCCTTGTCATAGTCATATTTCATGAGCTTGAGCTGCTGACGGTCCATGTGCTCGTTCAGGCTGTAGATGCCCATGTACTCATCATTGAGGAACACCTCGACAAAGTCGCCGCGAACGTAGTTGCGAACCGTCTTGGGTTCTAAGGCAGCATAATAGGGTGCCGAGGCAAATGAGGCCCAAATGTCCTTGGCAACACGGTTGCGCACACGGGCAAAGTCGATTTGACCGGCATCCAGCCTCCAGTGGAAGTCACTGCGCAGCCCGAAGAAAGACATTTCCTTCTTGCTCCCGTCGGCGTTATAGAACTTGAGATGGTAGTTGCGTTTCTCGCGGTAAGGACCTGCCGTGGAACTGCCTGCCCACCGCACGCGGGAGGGGATAGACTCCTGTACGGTTGTATTGGGCAGGGTGCAAATGACCGTGGCGGTACGGTAGGGCGTTTTGGCAAAGTTGCCATAGATTTGAATCACGGGCCAGAAGGTGAACTGGATGTTGGCGTTGATGGTGTCGTGCCCATTGATTTGTTGCAGCCGGTAATTTGAACCGGGTTGAATGTCACGGAATGTGTAACTGCCATTGACGGTATCCCCGTTGATGATGCAACGGGTGACCGAGTGGCCCAGGGTCACCGATGCCGTGTAGTCGGTACCGAAGGTGCTCTTGGGTACTGTAATCAACCAAGTGCCTGTTAACTTGTCAACTGCGGCAGCCTTGCCGTCAAATAACACTTGTGCCGTTACTGTTGTGTCTATCAACAAGGCAAATAGTAAAAAAAGAAGGATACTCTTTTTCATTTTTTTAGAAATAAAGTTTAGGGTTTTATCCTGAATCACATGTGAGGTATAAGGTGCAAAATTAAAAATTAATTGTGATAATCAAAAAAAAATTACCATTTTTGATGAATAATTCGCGGGTTTAAAGCATCAGAATTGGATATGTTGTTTCCATCAGATTGAAAGTGGAGGCGGGTGGTTTTTCCCGTAACGTGTAGAATAAAAGTTGTCAGTTGGGAGTGACGATTTGTCACCTTATATTGTAATGGCATATTATTTGAGGCAGAGTGCGGGTAGAGCGGCCACGCCGTGGCGAGGCCCCACCGATGAACATTCAAAACTCAAAAAAACAACAATACATTATGCCAAAAGGAACTATTGGGGTAACGACTAACAACATCTTCCCCGTTATCAAGAAATTTCTTTACAGTGATCATGAGATTTTCCTGCGTGAGCTGGTGAGCAACGCCGTTGATGCCACTCAAAAACTGAAGACCCTGTCGGGCGCTGGTGAATTCAAGGGTTCGACCGAGGGGCTGCAAGTGACCGTTGCCGTCGATAAGGAGGCTGGCACACTCACCGTGAGTGACAGCGGCATCGGCATGACTGCCGAGGAAATTGACAAGTATATCAACCAGATCGCCTTCTCGGGTGCCGAGGAGTTCCTGGAGAAGTATAAGGACACGGCCAATGCCATCATCGGCCACTTTGGCCTTGGTTTCTACTCGGCCTTCATGGTCGCCAAGAAGGTGGAGATACGCACCCTGAGTTGGCAGGAGGGTGCCAAGGCCGTCAGGTGGACCTGTGACGGCTCGCCCGAGTTTGAGATGGAGGATTGTGATAAGGCCGAGCGCGGCACCGACATCATTCTCACCATCGATGACGATGAGAAGGAATTTCTGGAGACCGCCCGCATCGAGGGCTTGTTGAAGAAGTATTGCCGCTTCTTGCCCGTGCCCATCATCTTCGGTAAAGAACAGGAGTGGAAGGATGGCAAGTACCAGGATACCGATAAGGACAAGGTCATCAACGATGTGGAGCCCCTGTGGTCGCGTATGCCCGCCGACCTCAAGGACGAGGACTACCTCAAGTTCTATCATGCCATCGAGCCGATGCAGGACGATCCCTTGTTCTGGATCCACTTGAACGTGGACTACCCCTTCACCCTGACGGGTATCCTCTATTTCCCCAAGATCAAGAACAACCTAGACATCCGCAAGGACCGCATCCAGCTCTATTGCAACCAGGTGTATGTTACCGATAGCGTCGAGGGCGTTGTGCCCGACTGGCTGATGTTGCTGCAAGGTGTCATCGACAGCCCCGATATTCCATTGAATGTGTCGCGCAGTTACCTGCAGAGCGACCGTGCCGTCAAGAAGATCTCGACCTATATCACCAAGAAGGTTGCTTCCCGTCTTGAGGAGATTGCCAAGAATCAGCCCGAGGAGTTTGAGAAGAAGTGGAACGACATCAAGATCTTTATCGAGTATGGCATGTTGAGTGATGAGAAGTTCTGCGAGTCGGGTCTCAAGTTCGCCATGCTCGAGAACACCGACGGCAAGTACTTCAAGATTGAAGACTATCGCCATCTCGTCGAGGGAGAACAGAAAGACAAGGAGGGCAACATCATCTGCCTGTATGCTACCGACAAGGAGGCACAGTATGCCTACATCAAGGCGGCTACCGATAAGGGCTATGATGTGCTGATGCTGAACGGTGAACTGGACGTGCCCTTTGTGAGCATGTTGGAGCAGAAGCTGGAGAAAGATAAGATGCGCTTTGTGAGAGTGGATAGCGATGTGCTTGACAACCTCATCCGCAAGCAGGATGACAACAAGCCCCAGTTTGACCCCGAGCAGCAGGCCATAGCCCAGACACTATTCAAATCTCAGATTCCCACGGTCGAGAAGGCCGAGTTCATGATTACCTTTGCCGCCATGTCGCCCGATGACCAGCCCGTGGTCATCACCCAGGCCGAATACATGCGGCGCATGAAAGAGATGGCGCGCTTCCAGCCAGGCATGAGTTTCTATGGCGATATGCCCAACATGTACAGCATGGTGCTCAACACCAAGCACCCGCTCATCCAGAAGGTTGTCGAGCAGGCCGAGAAGTCGCTTGATGCCGAACTCAAGCCCGTGAACGAGGAAATCAGTGCCACCCAGAATGTCATCAACGCGCTGCGCGACCTCAAGAAGGACGATAAACCCCTGCCCGATGACAAGAAGAAGGACCTTGAGGACAACGAGAAGCAACTCGACGAGCTGCGCAAGAAGAAAGAGAACCTGATCACGGCCTATGCCGCTGGCGAGAGCCGTGTGCACCAGCTCATCGACATTGCCCTGTTGAGCAACAATATGCTCAAGGGCGAGGGGCTGGCCCGCTTCTTGAAACGCTCGGTGGGCCTGCTCAAGTAAGAAGGATCATCCGGCACTCATTAATAAAAGTGAGCAAGTTATCTACTTGCGAAACTTAGATATAATAAGATATAATAACAATAAATGTGGTTAGATACCGTCCCGATCATGTGGCGGTATCTAACTTTTTTCATCGCGCGCGTGAGGCAGGCGGGGCTGTCATAAACTTGCGTTATCCCTTGTGATGTGGTCGATTTTTGCTACCTTTGTCCTGCTGCTAGGGCCGATAGGCTGGCCCGTTGCTCTTAATCGGCTCATAATCAGACAATGAACCCTGTGTATGTTTAATCCTAAAGTAAGTTGTGCAACGATGAAAAAAATTATGTCTCTCATGACCATGCTGGCCGTGGCGCTGCTCGCAGCAGCCCAGGTGCCTCAATTCTCGTCTCAGAGTTATGCTGGATGGGACTATAGCCATCCCTCACTCGAAGTCAACACGTCAACGATTCTGGCCAACAAGATTGTGCTCTATGTCAACAGCCAGGGACACGCGCTCACGTTGACCTCACCACCATTTAACTGCCAGGCAAGGGCGACGATCGATATGACCGTGACATGGGTCACCGACCAGTGGGACGAACCAGATTTTGTCAAGAGTCGCGTGGCGCTTACCGCTGCGTTGCTCGACAGGGATGGGGTGACGGTGGACTCGGTCACATGGGTACCGACGACCTTGAGCCGTACCAACATGGTCAACCTGTCGATGATAGTGCCACGCGGGTTGACTGGCGCAAGGCTTCGCTTCGCGTCCTGGAAGGCCGATGTGTGGAGCAATGGTGCCGTCAGGCAGATTGTGGCGACCTCGATGCTCAAGGGTGACGTGAATCATGACGGTGAGGTGACCGTTGCCGATGTCAATGCCATTATCGATGTGATTTCCCAGGGCACCGACGACGCTAGTCTGAGGGAGCGGTGTGATGTCAATCAGGATAGTGAGGTGACTGTCGCCGATGTCAATGAGGTGTTAGACGTGATTTTGAGGTGAAATGAACGGTTTGAGGCCTGTCGAAGGCCCCCAAAAAAGCCAGTTTATAGAAAATAGCTGTAATAAATTGTGTGAAAATTTGTATAATTCATTTTTTTGATATACTTTTGCTTGATTTCTTATCGTTGTAACCAAAGTGTGACACGAAAATCAAGAAGAATGGGCTAATTCTCGCAAAAAATGGCTAGTTTGTCGCAAGTTTGCCCGAAATTAATTCTTAATGAGTGTTAAATTTTGGAGGTGTAAGAAATTTGTATTACTTTTGCCGAAAATTTATCTTAATCATATAGTGTTTAATAAAGTTTATTAAAATGAAAAAGATTATCTTGACTTTAGCCCTTCTGATGGGCGTATGTGCTGCTCAGGCTCAGTCTCTGGAGCAGAACAAGTTCTTTGACAACATGTCAGTAACCTTGAAGGGTGGTGCTATCATGCCCTTCCAGGGTTATGCTTTCTGGCCCAGCGCTCGTGGCATCTTCGGTTTGGAGATCAAGAAGCAGCTGACTCCCGTCTTCGGTCTGGGCGTTGAGGGTGAGGCAACCATCAACACCACCAGCTGGGAGAAGCCTGACAAGTACTGGGGTCCCAAGAGTCCCAACATCATCGACCACACCATGGCCGGTATGTTTGGTACCGTTAACCTGAGCAACCTCTTCGGTGGTTACAAGGGCAAGCCCCGCGTATTTGAACTCGAAGGTGTGATCGGTGCTGGTTGGCTCCACGCATTCCACCGCAGTGAGGCCGCTAACATGTACGGCAACGACTACAACAGCTGGTACACCAAGGCAGGTGCCAACCTGAACTTCAACTTTGGTGACAACCGTGCTTGGACCTTCAGCTTGAAGCCCAGCGTTCTGTGGGACATGAACGGTGACATCATGATTCCTTATCGTGACAACACCAACGCTCGTGCCCGCTGGAATGGTGAGCCCCACAATGGCAAGAGCCAGATGAACGCTAACCACGCTGCTGTAGAGCTTGAGGCTGGTATTACCTACCACTTCAAGGGTAGCAATGGCGAGCACTACATCACTTTCTGCCCCTACAAGTACAGCCAGGATGACATCGATGCTCTCAATGGTCAGATCAACGGCCTGCGCAACCAGCTCAATGGTCTGCAGGGTGACCTCGACGCCGCTAACGCCCGCAACGCTCAGCTCCAGCGCGACCTGGACGCTGCCCGCAAGGCTGCTAACGTGAAGTCGGCCAACACCACCGAGGTGATCGACAACACCGCTAAGTACATGAACGTTCTTGTTCACTTCAAGATCAACAAGACCAACATCACCGCTGACCAGCAGGCTAATGTTGAGCGCGTTGCCATGTACCTGAAGAACAACCCCACCTCGACTGTTGAGATCAAGGGTTATGCTTCTCCCGAGGGTCCCCACGACAACAACATCCGTCTGGCCAATGGCCGTGCCGAGGCTGTTAAGAACATGCTCATCAACAAGTACAAGATTGATGCTAACCGCATCAAGGCTCAGGGCTGTGGTGAGACCGACATGTTCCAGGAGCTGAGCTGGAACCGCGTTTCGATCTGCGAGCTCATCGTTAAGAAGTAATTCTTGACCGATAGAGTTGATCGAATCTAACGGTTAACTAAAAAATCACCCCGCTGACATTGCGTCAGCGGGGTTGATTTTTTTAGATAAGGGGCTGAATGCTTTGATCAATCCAGGGTGGAGGACTATTTCTTGAGGAGTTTCAAGTGCTGCTGGTCGAGCAGTTTGCCATAGCGCTCCCCGATGATGCGGCCCACGGCGTCTCCCTGGTTGATGCGTTCCACGGTGATGCGCTGCAACGAGTCGTTGAGCAGGCTGTCCTGGCGCACCATGCGCAGCTCGTCCTCACGAGTGAGCGACGAGTCGGCGGCCATGTTGAGGTATTCCTGCCAGGTGGCGACGCGGGTGTCCATAATGCTGTTGCGCTGGTTGATGTAGTGCAAGTACTGGCTATTGTGAGCGCTTCCCTTGATGTCCCACGCCCCAGGCCTGATGGTGATGTCGATGTGTCCACTTTCCAGCACAAAGTAGAAGGGCTCGGTCGAGTCATTGTCCCAGCGGATGAGGGCCACTTTGGGCCTGTCGGTTTGTCCTGTGAAGGTGAATGTGCCTCCATCGCTGCGTGAGGTGCCGCACATTCTCAACCGCCCGAAATCTTCTTCCAGCACCAGCAGGGTGGCGCTGTCGTGGCCGAACTTGTTGTCAACGGTGCAGGTCACGCGGTAGTCGAGGTGATGAGAACTCCTGTCATTGCAGCCCGTCATGGCACAGATGTGCAGCAGGATGCCGATGGAAAGAATGATTTTTTTCATGGACGCAAAATTACTAAAACTTTTGTAAATCCAATAGAAAAGCATAACTTTGCGACCAGATACAATAATAGAACCAAATCACCATTGACAATGAAAGCATTGAAACTTAAAGGCATAGCGTTGCTGCTCATCGCGCTCACCGCACTTCCCATGGCGGCGCAGAAACAGTTCACGCTTGAGGATCTGAACTTTGGCGGTACCAACTACCGTAACATGTTGCCCAAGGGCCGCTCACTCACCTGGTGGGGAGACCAGCTGGTGCGCATGGGACGTGACACCTGCTGGACGGTCAATGTGACCAATGGCAAGGAGAAAGTGCTCATCACCCTCGATAAACTCAACAAGCGGGCTGGTTTGACCGATGAAGCAACCCGCTTGGAGAGGCTGGAGGGTTTCCCCTATGCCGGCCAACCTCTGGTAATGGCTGGCAACAGCACAGAGCGCTTGCTTGTCAACTTCAAGACCGGCAAGGTGGTGTGGCGCCAGCCCGTAGATATGGAAGTTCAGGCCACAGAATGGAACAAAGTGAGCCGTGCGACCGCCTGTGTCAAGGACGATAACCTCTATGTCACCGATGCTACCGGCCATACGCGCCAGGTGACCAGCGATGGCTCCCGTGACCTGGTTTATGGTCAGAGCGTCCACCGCAACGAGTTTGGCATCGAGGGCGGCCTGTTCTGGAACCCCCAGGGCACACGGTTGGCTTATTATCGCATGGACCAGAGCATGGTGACTGATTATCCCCTGATTACGGTTCCCGAGATTGACGATAGCGCCCATGTCATCGCAACGCCAGCACCCGAGAAATACCCGATGGCAGGGCAGACTTCCCATCTGGTGACCGTCGGTGTGCTTGACGTGGCCACGGGCGACACGGTCTATCTCAAAGCGGGAGATCCTACCGACCGTTATTTCTCCAACATCTCGTGGAATCCCGACGGCAACATTGTCTATATGATGGAAGGCAACCGTGATCAGAATGAGGTTGAACTGGTAGCCTATGACGCTGTGAGCGGCCACCGCCTCAACTCGTTGTATCGCGAGACGCATCCCAAGTATGTCGAGCCGCAGCATCCCATCACATTCCTGCCCTGGGATAAGGAAAAATTTATCCTGTGGAGCGAGAAGGACGGTTACAACCACCTCTATCTCTATGACACGGCTGGCAAGCAGGTGAAGCAGCTAACCCGTGGCCAGTGGGTGGTGATGGAAATGCTTGGCTTTGATGTTGAGCGTCAGTCTGTTATCATTAGCGCCAATGCCGATAGCCCTATCCAGCAAAACCTGTACCGCGTTGATGTCTCAACAGGTGAGATGACTCGCATCGACGAGGGAGGGCGTGGTTGGCACAGTGGCCGCTTGAGCGACAGTGGCCGCTATCTCATCGATAATTATCAGGAGCCTGATGTGCCCCGCAACATCGCAATTGTGGATACCCGCAACAACCGTCAGTTCCGCTACTTCACGGCTCCTGATCCATGGGCAGGATATACGGTTCCCGAGTATCGTTGCGGCTCGATCAAGGCTGCCGACGATAGCACCGACCTGTATTACCGCATGGTGATGCCCGTGGGTTTTGATCCCCACAAGAAGTATCCTACTGTGGTCTATGTCTATGGTGGCCCTCACGCCCACAATGTGGACGCACGCTGGCATTATTCCAGCCGCAGTTGGGAAACCTATATGGCTCAGCGCGGTTACCTCCTGTTTATCCTCGATAATCGCGGCAGCGAGAACCGCGGACGTGAATTTGAGCAGGCTACATTCCGCCAGCTGGGGCAAGTCGAGATGCAGGATCAGATGCGCGGCGTGGATTTCCTGCGCACGCTCAACTATGTCGATACAGCGCGATTGGGTGTGCATGGCTGGAGCTTTGGCGGCTTCATGACCATCAGCCTGATGACCAACTATCCTGACGTGTTCAAGGTGGGCGTTGCCGGCGGACCCGTCATCGACTGGAAATGGTATGAGGTGATGTATGGTGAGCGTTATATGGACACACCTCAAGCCAACCCCGACGGTTATGCCCAGACGAGCCTCATCCACAAGGCTAAGGATCTCAAGGGCCGACTCCAGATCATTATCGGCCTGAATGATCCCACTGTGGTGCCCCAGCACGCCTATAGCTTCCTCAAGGCTTGTATCGCTGCTGGCACCCAGCCCGACTTCTACGTCTATCCTGGTCAGGGTCACAACATGCGCGGTCACCAGAGTGTGCACCTGCACGAGCGCATCACCCGCTACTTTGACGACTACTTGAAGAAGTGATATTTGCTCTTGTGACCGACTTTCACTATCTTTGCGCTATTAAACTCAATACTTCAAGTGATGGAACGATTCTTCAACACAGCCGGACCCAATATCCCCGAGGATAATTACACGATAGATCCACTCTCCCGCATTGACTTGGAGGATATTCTCACGTTGATACAGCGCAAGCGTTATTTCGTGTTTCATGCCCCACGGCAGACGGGCAAGACCTCATGCTTGCTAGCCTTGCGCGACTATCTGAATGAGCATGGGGACTACATCTGTGTCTATGCCAACGTCGAGGGCGGGCAAGCTGTGCGCAATGATGTGGCCAGTGTAGTGTCGGCGATTTGTGAGAGAATTGCAGATGAATTGTCTGTCATCGTCGGTGGCGACATGCCCATGCAAATCAGAGAAGAAGTGCGTCGGACAGATAAGAGCAATATGTTGACGCAATTCTTATCTCGTTTGAGTCAAGTATTCCCCAAGCCACTCGTTCTCTTGATTGATGAGATAGACGCACTGGTTGGCGATTCATTGGTGAGCGTGCTTCGCCAGATACGCTCGGGCTATGTCAATCGTCCCAAGTCATTCCCCCAGTCCATCGTGTTGTGTGGTGTGAGAGACGTGCGCGACTACCGTATCGTCTTGTCCAATCAGGATATCATTGCTGGTGGGTCGGCTTTCAACATCAAGGCTGAGTCCTTGCGGCTGGGCAACTTCACTCGGGAAGAAATCCATGAGCTCTATATGCAGCACACCCGTGAGACGGGCCAGGTGTTTGCCGAGGAATGTTTCCCGCTGATATGGGAAGCTACCGAGGGCCAGCCCTGGCTGGTAAATGCCCTGGGTCATGAGGTGACTTACAAGATGCGGGAAAACCGTGACCGCAGCGTTGTGATTACCCCCGAGATGATGTACCGTGCCCAGGAAAGGATCATCTATCGTCGGGACACTCACATCGACATCCTGATTGACAAGTTGAAAGAGCCCCGTGTGAAGCGAGTTATCGAGCCAATCCTGGCCAATAGTGACGAGGCCGATGATAGCCTGATTCCGAACGATGATATCCAGTATGCCGTGGATATGGGGCTGATAAAGAGCGAGCGGGGAAAGCCTCGCCGCATCGCCAACGGCATCTATCGCGAAATCATTCCCCGCGAACTCACATGGAGTACCCAGGATGGTCTGGTGCAGCAGCCACAATGGTATCAAAACGCCGACAATAGCTTGAACATGGAAAAACTGCTGACCGATTTCCAGCAATTTTTCCGTCAGAATGCCGACTCATGGATAGGACGGTTTGATTATGCCGAGGCCGGCCCCCAACTATTGCTACAGGCCTTCTTGCAGCGTATCGTCAACGGGGGAGGTTACATTGACCGAGAGTATGGATTGGGTCGCAAACGAACCGACCTGCTTATCCGCAAACCGTTGACCGACGGCTATGGCGGACCCATCCAGCGTGTGGTGCTGGAACTCAAAATCCTGCGAGAGGACTTAGACAAGACGATAGAAAAAGGATTGGAACAGACGGCGGGTTACATGGATCTGGTCGGGGCGGTCGATGAAGGGCACTTGATCATTTTTGACCGCAAGGGAGACAAACCCTGGGAAGAGCGCATCTGGCATGAGAAGCGCCAGTACAACGACCGCACGATCACCGTCTGGGGAATGTGACCAATCGGTGCATAATTGAATAAAGGGTCCCGACAGGCAACAACCTTGCCTCGGGGCCTTTTTCGGTTTTTGAAGTTTTTTTGGGATTGTATTCCAAAAAAGTGGCGGAAAATTTAAGTTTTTGGAATCTGTTCCCGAAACTCGCCAGTTTGGCCATGTTTTAGGATTTGAAACCTGAGAAAAGTTGATTTATCAGTTTTGATGGTGCCAATGCACTGAGATGAGAGCAGTTATCTATATAATAGATAAAAAGTTAATAAATTATTGTAAATAATGGTCTGAAAATGGGGAAATTTTGCTATATTTGCACCCAATTATAGACATAAACCAATATACTCCAAAACATAAACATTATGAACAAACAAATCACATTGCAGCAAGCTGTCGAGAAAGTACAGGACGGCATGACAATTATGTTTGGCGGTTTCTTGGGTAATGGCAGTGCCACCCAGATTATTGACGCCATCGTTGAAAAAGGTGTTAAAGACCTCACTATCATTGCTAACGATACCGCCTATGACGAGGTGGCTCACGGCAAATTGGTTTCCAACCATCAGGTGAAAAAGGCGATTGTATCCCACACGGGTACCAACAAGCAGACCGCATTGCAGAAGAATGAGGGCACCCTCATCGTGGAATATGTTCCCCAGGGTACATTGGCCGAGCGCATCCGTGCGGCAGGTGCTGGTCTGGGTGGCGTGTTGACCCCGACCGGTCTGGGCACCATCATGGCCGATGGCAAGGAAATCATCAAGGTTGACGGCAAGGATTACTTGCTGGAGAAGCCCCTGCGTGCCGACATCGCTTTCCTGCGCGCCAATATCGTTGACGAGTTTGGTAACATGGTATTCCTGGGCACCACCAACAACTTCAACCCGCTCATGGCTACCGCAGCCGACTATGTTGTCGTTGAGGCCGAGAAGCTGGTTCCCGTGGGTGAAATCGCCCCCGAGCATGTTCATGCATCGGGCATCTATGTTGATGGCATCTACGTTGAACAATAAATGGATTTACAGTAATTGATTGCGTAATGCAGTCGATACAGACAACTAAAAACTGAAAACTAAAGATAAAGACCGAAATGGAATACAAGACAATGATCAGACTGCGCATGAGCGCTAAGGATGCCCACTATGGTGGTAACCTGGTTGATGGAGCACACATGGTTCACTTGTTTGGTGACGTGGCAACCGAATTGTTGATTATGCGTGATGGTGACGAAGGCCTCTTCTGCGCCTATGACAATATTGAATTCTTGGCTCCCGTCTATGCTGGTGACTTTATTGAGGCCGAGGGATGGATTGACCGCGAGGGCAACACCTCACGTCACATGATGTTTGAAGCCCGCAAGGTGGCTAAGGCCCGCCCCGACATCAGCGCATCGGCTGCCGATATCCTCGAAGAACCCATTGTGGTTTGCCGTGCATCAGGTACCTGTGTAACCCCCAAGGATTGCCAGCGCAAGAATTAAGGCGCAATAGAAGTTAAGATTATAGTTAATAGAGTTGATAGTTGACATCCGCATTCAGCTGAAAACTAACAACTAAAAACTGAAAACTAACAACTAACAACTAAAAATGGATAAACTGATTATCACTGCCGCCATCTGTGGCGCCGAGGTTACCAAGGAGCAAAACCCTAACGTACCCTATACCGTAGAAGAAATCGTGCGTGAGGCTAAGTCGGCTGTTGATGCCGGCGCGGCTATCGTGCACCTGCACGTGCGCTGGGACGATGGTACGCCCACCCAGGACCGTGCCCGTTTCCAGGAGTGTGAGGAAGCCATCCTCAAGGTGTGCCCCAATGTCATCCTTATCCCTTCGACTGGCGGTGCTGTGGGCATGACTCCCGACGAGCGCCTGCAATCGACCGACACGACCCCGCTGCCCGAGATGGCAACCCTGGACTGCGGTACCTGCAACTTTGGCGACGAGATCTTTGATAACACGATGCCCACCATGCGCGCCTTCGGTAAGCGCATGATCGAGCGCGGCATCAAGCCTGAATATGAGTGCTTTGAGATGGGACATCTCGACACCATTCTCAACATGGCCCGCAAGGGTGAGGTGCCTGGCAACCCCATGCAGTTCAACTTTGTGCTGGGCGTGCCTGGTTGCACCCCCGCCACTGTTGCCAACCTGTGCTGGCTTGTGAACGGCATTCCCGCCGGCTCGACCTGGACCGTGACCGGTGTTGGCCGTCACGCCTTCCCGATGGCTGCCGCAGCTATCGCCATGGGCGGTAACGTGCGAGTGGGCTTTGAGGACAACCTCTATCTCTCCAAGGGCGTGCTTGCCAAGAGCAACGGCGAACTCGTTGAGAAGGTAGTGCGCATCGCTAAGGAACTGGGTCGTCCCATCGCCACCAGCGATGAGGCCCGTGAGATTCTGGGTTTGCCCAAGCGCAACTAACAATTAAGAACTAACTAACAACTAAATAAACGTTTAACAATTAAACCAAATTAAAACAATGCAGAAACACGGAAATAGATTCGGTACGCACCGAGTAATCGAGCCCAAGGGCATCCTTCCCCAGCCCGCCAACAAGTTGGACAACAACATGGACGAGATCTACGACAACGAGATCCTGATTGATGTACAGACCTTGAACATCGACTCAGCATCGTTTACCGACATCCACAACTATGCTAAGCAGCAGGCCAAGGATCCCAACAACGAGGCCGAGGTGATGGAGGAAATCAAGAAGGAGATGCTCCTCAACGTTGAGTTGCAGGGCAAGCACCGCAACCGTCGCACGGGTTCGGGTGGTATGCTCCTGGGTAAGGTAGAGAAGATCGGTGATGCCTTGAAGGGCAAGATTGACCTGCAAGAGGGCGATCGCATCGCTACCCTCGTGTCGCTGTCGCTCACCCCGCTGCGCATCGATGAGATTCTGGACATCCGTGCCGATGTTGACCAGGTGGACATCAAGGGTAAGGCTATCCTGTTTGAGAGCGGTATCTATGCCAAGATTCCCGATGACATGCCCGAGAAGCTCGCGCTGAGCGCCCTCGATGTCGCTGGTGCTCCCGCCCAGACCGCCAAGCTGTGCCAGTATGGCCAGAACGTTGTTATCTTGGGCGCTGGTGGCAAGAGCGGTATGCTGTGCTGCTATGAGGCCAAGAAGCGCGTGGGCGTGACCGGCAAGGTGATTGGTCTTGCCAACAGCCCCAAATCGACCCAGCGCATCAAGGACCTGGGATTCTGTGACGTGGTAGAGAGCGTTGCCGGCATGACCCCTGTTGAGGTCTATGAGCTGGTTTACAAGTTGACCGACGGCAAGATGGCCGACACCACCATCAACTGCGTGAATGTGCCCGACTGCGAGATGACCGCTGTACTGTGCACCAAGGATGATGGCGTGGTTTACTTCTTCTCGATGGCCACCAGCTTCACCAAGGCTGCCCTGGGTGCCGAGGGTATCGGTGCCGACGTGAACATGATTATCGGTAACGGCTACACCAAGGGCCATGCCGACTTCACCCTGCAGGAGCTGCGTGAATGCCCCGAGCTGCGCAAGATCTTTGAGGAGTTGTACGCCTAATCTAGAAATTGAATGCCGCAGGGGACGCACGATGCGTGTGGCCCCTCGGCATCATCATTTGAAACTATCATGGTAGAATCAAGAAGAAAACTGATGTTTCCTGATGTCACCGACGAGCAGTGGAATGACTGGAAGTGGCAGGTGAAAAACCGCATCGAGACCCTTGAGGAGCTCAAGAAGTATGTGAGCCTTACCGCCGAGGAAGAAGAGGGCGTCAAGCAGACCCTCAAGACCTTGCGCATGGCTATCACGCCTTACTACCTGAGCCTCATCAACCCCGATGACCCTCATGATCCCATCCGCCGTCAGTGCATCCCCACCGGCCTTGAGACCCATCAGGCTGCTGCCGACTTGCTTGACCCCTTGCATGAGGACGAGGATTCTCCCACGCCCGGTTTGACGCATCGTTATCCCGACCGCGTGCTGTTCCTCATCACCGACATGTGCTCGATGTATTGCCGTCACTGCACCCGTCGCCGCTTTGCAGGCCAGACGGATAATGAGTGTGGTATTGACCGCATCGAGAAGGCGCTGGAATATATCCGCAACACGCCCACCGTGCGCGACGTCCTCCTCTCGGGTGGCGACGCCCTCATGGTGAGCGACAAGCGACTGGAATACATCATCTCGGAATTGAGGAAGATACCTCACGTCGAGATCGTGCGTCTGGGCACCCGCACCCCCGTGGTTTGCCCGCAGCGCATCACGCCCGAGCTGTGCAACATGTTGAAGAAGTATCACCCCATCTGGATCAATACCCACTTCAACCACCCCAACGAGGTGACTCCCGAGTCGAGCCGTGCCTGCGAGATGCTCGCCGATGCCGGTATCCCCTTGGGCAACCAGAGCGTGCTGTTGCGTGGCGTGAATGACTGTGTTCACGTGATGAAGAAGCTCGTGCATGAGATCGTCAAGATACGTGTGCGTCCTTACTACATCTACCAGTGTGACCTGTCGATGGGTCTGGAGCACTTCCGCACTCCCGTCAGCAAGGGCATCGAGATCATCGAGGGCCTGCGCGGTCACACGAGCGGTTACTGTGTTCCCACCTTTGTGGTTGATGCTCCTGGTGGCGGTGGCAAGACGCCCGTCATGCCCCAGTACGTCATCTCACAGGCTCCCGGCAAGGTTGTCCTGCGCAACTTTGAGGGCGTGATCACGACCTACACCGAGCCTACCGATTACCACAGTGAGTGCAACTGCCCCGAGTGCCAGGCTGCCCGCAAGCGCGAGCAAGTGGCTGCCGACAAGGCTGTGGATGGCGTTATCTCGCTGCTTGAGGGCGAGCGCATGAACATTGAGCCCAAGGCGCTGAAGCGTCATGAGCGCAACGAGGTCCGCAACAAGAAATAAGAAATGATGTCAGTCACCTGTGGAGATGTGCCATTGCGGCACATCTCCGCGGTGAACCGACTTGTTGTGTGAACAGTGCTTCCCTTCATCAATGACATATTGCGGCATGATAGCCTGTCTATCGTGGGGCTGGAGAAAAACACCGGCAAGACCGAGACGCTGAAATATGTGCTCGATCGCTTGCCCGTCCAGACCAAGCGCATTGCCGTGACCTCAATCGGCATTGATGGAGAGACCACCGATCAGGTAACCCGCACCCAGAAACCCGAGATTGTCCTGCGTGAAGGGATGTACTTTGGGACCAGCGAGACCCATTACCGCCAGCGGCGGCTGCTCTCTGAACTCATCGACGTGAGCGACGAGGGCACATCATTGGGCCGGGTGGTGACCGCCAGGGCACTCACTAGAGGCAAAATCCTCTTGTCGGGACCCTCATCGGCCAGCAGCCTCAAGCGCTGGATGAGTGAGATGCAACAGCGGTTTGACATCGACCTGGTCATCATCGATGGCGCGTTGTCACGCATGAGCTCGGCATCGCCTGCGGTGAGCCAGTCGATGATACTGGCCACAGGAGCAGCTTACTCGGCCAACATCAACACCCTGGTGAGCAAGACAACCCATGTGGTAGATCTCATCAATCTGGATCTGACCAGTGAGCGCAACGTCGATACGCTCACCCCGCTAGAGAAGGGTCTGTGGTTTATCGACAAGGATGGGGAATTACACGCGCTGGACACCGCGACCTCCCTGTCAAGGGATATCCATTTCCAGGGTATGGACGGTTGTGAGACCTTGTATGTGGCCGGAGCGCTGGTCGATGGCTTTCTCGAGAAGGTGAGAAAGAACAAGGATCTCAAGCGAGTGGAACTGGTGGTGAGGGATTTCACCAAGGTCTTTGCCTCCCCACAGCAGATCCGGCTTTTTGTCAAGGGAGGAGGCCGCATCAGTGTGTTAAGCAAGAGCAAACTCCTCGCTGTGACCGTCAACCCCACGTCGCCCAGCGGCTATGTCCTGGACTCGGACACCCTGTGCGGACGACTGAGCGAAGCCATCGGACTTCCTGTTTATGATTTATTAAAGGACAACCATTAGAGTGCAACTGAAGAATGTCATAGAATCGCCTTGTGGCCTGCGCTACATGCTTGATGAGCTGGATTTGCAGTCCGGCTTTGCACGTCGTTGGCTTCTCGACTCGCCCATGATGACAACGGGCAGCGAGATTGCTGCTGCCTATGACGAGTTGCGCCGTTTTGTGACATTTGTCGAGCAGACCGACAAGTCCCGCATCGACACGTTGCTCTTCAAGTTGCAGGGCTTGAAGGACATCCGCACCACTATTACCAACCTGCACCATGGAGCCGTGCTTGATGACATCGAGCTGTTTGAGGTCAAGCATCTTGCCATCCTGGCAACCGATGTGTCTCGCTTGCTTGCCCAGCACAGCATGGCCGATGTGGTCGAGATTCCCGATCTGGAGGAGGTCATCACGATCCTTGACCCCGACGGGATGAAGATCGCCACATTTTATATATATGATTCCTATTGCGCCCAACTCAAGGACCTGCGCGCCCACATGCGCCAGCATCCCGAGCAGCAAGATGACCTCTTGTTGCAGGCCAGTGTGCTTGAGGAGGGCGTGAGAAAAGACCTGAGCCGCCAGCTGCAACCCTTTGCTGTGGCCATCGAACAGGCACAGCTTGCTCTGGCGCGCATCGACGTGAACCTGGCCAAGGCCATGCAGATGCGGCAGATGGAACTGTGCTTCCCCAGCCTTTCATACAAGGGGGATTGTCGCTACAAGGCGATGTTCCATCCCCAGGTCAAAGCGGCGCTGGCTGTACACGGCAAGCAGTTCCAGCCCGTAGATATTATCCTTGGGCACCAACCCACGCTCATCACGGGTGCCAACATGGGCGGTAAGACCGTGGTGTTGAAGACGTTGACCCTGTGTCAACTGCTTTTCCAGTTTGGCTTCGGTATTCCCGCGGCCAGTGCCCATATTGCCGTGAGAGACGAGATATACTTCTGCATCGGTGACGAGCAATCGGTCGAGAAAGGCCTGTCATCGTTTGCCGCCGAGATGAAGAACATCGATGCCGTCATCAAGGCATCGCGCGAGAACAAGAGAATACTGGCGTTGATTGACGAGCCTGCACGCACCACCAATCCCACCGAGGGTGCCGCCCTCGTGTCGGCATTGCTCAAGGTGCTTGCGGGCCAGAACATGAGTCTGGTCATGACAACGCACTATGATATAGAGCCTGGCAAATCCCGATGCCTCAGGGTAAAGGGCTTTGAGAATGGCTCAATGGACTATCAACTGGTCGAGGTGCAGGATGGCGAGGTGCCCCACGAGGCACTCAACATAGCGCAGAGCCTGGGTATCGACAACGAGTGGATAGAAACCGCAAGGGCTCTGCTGGAGACCTCCAACCATCAAACATAACATCACACTATATACTATATACATCATGCAAAAGAGCAAGTTAGGACTAGATTTTGAAAAAGTTGAGTATGCCAGAGGCTTAGCCAAAGGCATTGCCGAGGACGTGCAGTCCTTTGTGGAGCAATACACGACGGTGGCTGTCGAGCGCACACTGTGCCGCTTGATGGGCATTGATGGTGTTGACGACAATGACGTGCCCCTGCCCAATGTGGTGGTGGAAGCCTTGAAAGACAAGGGCGTGTTGAACGAGGGTGCATTGTTCTTTATCGCCAATGCCATGATCCAGACGGGCCTGAATCCTCAGCAGATTGCCGAGAAAGTGGCTGCCGACGAGCTGGACATCACCAAGGTGGTGACACGTGACCCCAAGCAGATTGCCGATGCCCTGCAACCTGTCATCGACGAGAGCATGGCACGCATCCGCACGCGCCGTGCCCGCCGCGAGCATTACCTCGAAACCATCGGTGAGGGTCCCAAGCCCTACTTGTACATCATTGTCGCAACCGGTAACATCTATGAGGACGTGGTACAAGCCCAGGCTGGTGCACGTCAAGGTGCCGATGTCATTGCGGTGATACGCACTACGGGCCAGAGTCTGCTCGACTATGTGCCATACGGTGCTACGACCGAGGGCTTCGGTGGAACCTTTGCCACTCAGGAGAACTTCCGTATCATGCGCAAGGCTCTCGATGAGGTGGGCGAGGAGCAGGGCCGATACATCCGCCTGTGCAACTACTGTTCAGGTCTGTGCATGCCCGAGATTGCCATCATGGGTGCCTTTGAGGGACTGGATGTGATGCTGAACGATGCTTTGTATGGTATCCTCTTCCGCGACATCAACATGCAGCGCACGCTCATCGACCAGTACATGAGCCGCATCATCAACGGCTTTGCCGGTGTGATCATCAACACTGGTGAGGACAACTACCTGACCACTGCCGATGCCGTCGAGGCCGCCCACACCGTTCTGGCCTCTGACCTCATCAACGAGCAGCTCGCCCTCATGGCCGGTCTGCCCGAGGAGCAGATGGG
>CAMVAP010000019.1 GCA_947165485.1 uncultured Prevotellaceae bacterium | reverse complement strand
AGGACAACTGGGCACAGTATTTGCAGATGATTGCTACTGTGGCAGCAGTTGCGGTGATGGGGTTGCCAGGACTCACATTCGTCATCATCCTCTACGTGCTGCTGTCCATCATCAAGCGAGAAAACTAACAACTAACAACTAAGAACTAACAACTCTACCCATGAGTTTCTTACTATTCATACTATTTATCCTATTCCTCATGGTGGGCATTCCCCTGCTGCGGGGATGGTTTTACATGCAGAACGTGAAGCGACGCGTGAACGAGTCATTCCGCGGACGCCAGCAGCATGAGCGGCCACGCCGTGAGCGCTACGAGGAAGAGGAGGAAGAATACACCGAGACCGGTGAGCGCAAGATTTTCACCAGCGGCGAGGGCGAGTATGCCGACTTTGAGGAAGTCACCGGCCCTGTCACCGAGGAAACCACCTCCTCCAGCGACACCCGCACCATCATCGAGGAGCAGATCACCGACGCCGAATACGAGGAAATCCCGTAATTCCAAACATTAACAACCGATAAATAACAACTGAACACTCTGAAGAATCTGAAAATCAGACAACTCAGAGTGTTCAGTTGTTTTATACCACGGTCAGATGATTTACAGTTTGAGGTCTTCCTCGCTCTTGGGCTGCGGCGGATAGTCGATGGTGTAGTGCAATCCGCGTGACTCCTTGCGGTCCTTGGCCTGGCGGGTGATAAGGTAGGCCACATTGATGATGTTGCGCAACTCGCAGATGCGGCGCGACACCTTGCTGGTCTTGAACAGTTTCTCGGTCTCCTCATAGAGGATGTCCAGGCGGTTCCAGGCGCGGTCAAGACGCAGGTTGCTGCGCACGATGCCCACGTAGTTGGCCATGATTTCTCCCACTTCCTTCTCGCTCTGGCTGATGAGCACCATTTCCTCGGGATGGATGGTGCCGGCATCGTCCCATGCGGGGATGTCTTCACGCCAGCTGTACTCTCCCAGGTGCTCGATGGCGTGCTTGGCCGCGGCATCGGCATATACGACGGCCTCGATCAGCGAATTGCTCGCCAGGCGGTTGCCACCATGCAGGCCAGTGCATGAGCATTCTCCCACGGCATACAGGCGCTTGATGCTGGAGCAAGCATTCAGATCGACCTTGATACCGCCACACAGGTAATGTGCCGCAGGCACCACGGGAATATACTGCTTGGTGATGTCAATGCCCAGTTCCAGACAATGCTTGTAGATGTTGGGGAAGTGGTGCTTGGTCTCCTCGGCATCCTTGTGGGTCACATCCAGGAAGACATGATCCTCTCCTCGCTGCTTCATCTCGCTGTCGATGGCGCGGGCCACGACATCGCGGGGTGCCAGCGACAGGCGCGGGTCATACTTCTGCATGAACTCCTCGCCGCCCAGGTTGCGCAACACGCCACCATAGCCGCGCATGGCCTCGGTGATGAGAAATGCGGGGCGGTCACCGGGGTGATACAAGGCGGTGGGATGGAACTGCACAAATTCCATGTCCTGAACGGTACCCTTGGCACGATAGACCATGGCGATGCCATCACCAGTGGCCACCAGCGGGTTGGTCGTGGTGCGATACACCGAGCCGATACCACCCGTGGCCATCAGCGTCACGCGAGAGAGGAAGGTATCCACCTCGCCCGTCTCCTGATTGAGGACATACGCGCCATAGCACTCGATGCCCGACGTGCGGCGTGTCACGATTTTGCCCAGATGATGCTGGGTGAGGATTTCCACGGCAAAGTGGTTCTCATAGATGTCAATATTGGGATTGTTCTTAACCGTCTCAATGAGCGACACCTGGATCTCGTGACCCGTGTTGTCGGCGTGGTGCAGGATGCGGAACTCACTGTGCCCGCCCTCGCGGTGCAGGTCAAACTCGCCCTTCTCGTTCTTGTCAAAGTCCACGCCCCAGCCCAGCAGTTCTTGAATCTGTGACGGAGCCTCGGTAACAACCTTATTCACAGCAGCGGGGTCGCTGAGCCAGTCACCAGCCACCATCGTGTCGTGGATGTGCTTCTCAAAGTTATCCACCTCCAGATTGGTCACCGTGGCGACACCACCTTGAGCCAGGTCGGTGTTGGCCTCTTCCATCTTGGACTTGCACACCAGTGCCACAGTCCCCGTCTTTGCCACCTTGAGGGCAAAACTCATACCGGCCACACCCGAGCCGATGATGAGATAATCATATTTACGTACCATTACAGTTGTCTGTTTTCAGTTTTCAGTTGGTCTAGAATTTCTAGTGAATATCAGATATTTAGCACTTTTTTACTCTTTCTCGCCGTAGAGGAGGTCGCCGCAGTCGCCCAGGCCCGGAACGATGTAGCTGTGCTCGTTGAGCTCGTTGTCGATGTCACAGGTCCACAACGTGGTCTTCTCGTTGGGCAGATGCTGGCGCACGGCCTCGATAGCCTGGGGCGTGGCCACAACGCTGGCCACATGGATGTGGGCTGGGTGCCCCTTGGTCACCAGTGCCTGATAGGCCAGCTCCATCGACGAGCCGGTGGCAAGCATCGGGTCAACGATGACCAGCGTCTTGTCATCAAGGCGGGGACTGGCGATATACTCGATGTGTACCACAAAGTCATCGGTCTTGGGGAAGTATTTCCTGTAGGCCGACACAAAGGCGTTATCGGCACCGTCAAAGTAGCTCAGGAAGCCCTCATGGAACGGAAGCCCCGCACGCAGGATGGTGGCAAGCACCACACGGTCGGCCAGCACATTGCACTGCTTCACACCCAGCGGAGTGGTCACCCCCACGGTATTATACTGGAGCTTCTTGGAGATCTCATAGGCCATGATCTGCCCCAGGCGCTGGATATTGGTGCGGAAACGCAGGCGTTCCTGCTGCAACACTTTATCACGGATTTCGCTCATGAACTGTCCCACGAGGGAGTTCTGCTCACACAAGTTGATAATTTCCATTTCTCTATGATTAATTAGTGGTTAAATATTCATTTAATAGGCGCTTGGCATTCTCACGGTCCAGGGTGAGCTGGCGCTTGAGCTCTTCCAGGCCACACATCTTGAACTCCAGGCGCAGGAAGCTGATGAACTCCAGCGTGATTTCCTCACCATAGATATCATCCTCAAAGTCAAACAGGTTGACCTCGATGCTCAGTTGGTCGCCATTGTTCAGCGTGGGACGCTTGCCGATGTTGGCCATGCCCTGCAAGTCCCGCCCAGCGACATGCACCAGCACGGCATAGGCACCATTGTGGGGCAGCAACACGTCGGGATCCATCTCGCCAACGTTGGCAGTGGGGAAGCCCAACCCGCGCCCATTGTGGAACCCATGCACCACCTTGCCCCTGATGATGTGGGGACGACCCATGCAATGCATCGCGTCCACTACCCTACCGGCAGCGATAAGCCCCCTAACGATGGTGGAGCTCACGGGGGCATACTTGCCCAAGTACTCGGGAGCCTTGACCACCTTAACCCCCAAGCGTTCCCCATGACGGCAATAGTCCTCAAAGGTCTCACCCCGCTTGTGGCCAAAGTGGTGGTTATAACCCGCCACCAGCACGCCCACACCATAGCGGTCGCGCAGCAGCTCGATGAATTGAGCCGAGTTGAGCCGCGACAGCTCAGGGGTGAAATTCAACGGCAATAACAGGTCAGGTCCCAGCGACTCGATGTGCTTGAACCTGTCATTGAGCGGCATGATGAGCTTGAAGGACTCGTCGGGGTGAAGCACCATGCGGGGATGGCGCAGGAAGGTGATGACCAGCGACTGCTTGCCCAGCGCGGCGGCCTCGCGGTTCAGGAAATCAACCAGCGTGGCATGTCCACGGTGCACACCGTCAAACATGCCAATGGTAGCGACTGTGCTACCCGAGGGCAGGCGGTCGTTTTCGCCCAGAATCTTCATTCCTAAAATAAAATCGTTATAAAAAAGTGAATTCACTGGAATTCACTCAACTCACTTCTCTCGTTTACGGTTTGTCAATATACTCCTTCAAGATGCGCATCGTGTCGTTGCACACGCGGATAAACATCTCACGATTCCGGAGCATGGTCGATGTCTTCACCTGCTTGTCGGCACCCGAGAACAGGTAACCCGTATCCTTGCTCTCCAGGGCTCGGAAGGTGGGCACCACGCCAGCCTCGGGACTGGGTATATTGCGGCTCAGGTAATCGGGCACGCGATCCATCCAGCGCGACATAGCCAGCGCACCGCTCTTCAACAGACCGGGGTTGACACAGTTCACCGACACGCGACGTGTCTTCATCACACTCGACATGTAGATGGAGAACAGTGTGAGCGCCAGCTTACTCTGGGCATAGGCTCCCCAGGGCGTGAAGTGGGACACGGCAGGGAACTCATAGGGCAGCGACACAAAACGGCGCGATACACTGGTGGACAAGATAATGTGCCCACCCTCCTCAATGAGGGGATATACCTGCATCGACAGCAACACGGTGCTCAGGTAGTTCACCTGGACTGCGTGTTCAAAACCGTCCTCCGAGATCTCACTGCGGCGTGGCAACAGGCCGGCATTGTTGATGAGTGCCGCCACAGGGCGGTTCAACTCGCGCAAGCGACGCACAAAGTCATTGACCAGTGCAAAGGAATTCAAGTCCAACTGCAAGCAAGTGATGTCCTTGTTGCGGGTCACCTTGCGCAACTGGGTGGCATAGTTCTCGGCCTTGGCAATATCGCGGCTTGCCAGCAGCACGGCTTTACCCTGCTCGGCTAGTTTGCGTGTGATCACGCTTCCCATGCTGTCGGTCGAGCCAGTCACGATATACAACGGCTTCTCCTGTTCAGCCATCAGTTTGTCGTTATCGGTCATCATATTGTTTAGTTTTTTTGGTTCATTTCTTTTCAACCTGCAAAGATAATGAAAAGTTTTGGGAGACAAGCAACAATTTGCGTGCCAATCATCATGTAAGCGTACAGTTTTTAGAAAACTTTTCACCGAATCATCGGCTGAAAAACCTCACGCTGGGGCGCTAAAGCGCTAAGCAGTTTGATTGTAAAAAAGACTTAGCGCCTTGGCGTGGGACTCTTTTCGCTGAATATATTCCACGAATGGGCGAGTAAAAAATAGTTGCGGTTGTCTCGTCTGATTGTCAATGCGCTGTTTTTCTGAGAAAAATGTTTTATCTTTGCATTGATAAAATGCGATTCTATCATGGCAGACAAGAAGAAAAAGAGAAGGAAATGGCCGTGGATCATCCTGGCGATAGTCGTCCTGCTGGTTGCCCTGGCGGCATGGTTCATGAGGCCGCCAGACAACTCCGTTATCTTCGCCAGCAAAGGGACGCTGGAACGGTTCCCGCAGTTCAAGTCACAGTATGTTGAGCCACGCGACGTGATCGTGTGGATGCCGCTTGACTACCATAACGAAGACTCGGTCGACGTGGTATACATGCACGATGGGCAGATGCTCTTTGATGCCGCGGCGACGTGGAATCACCAGGAGTGGCGCGCCGATGAAGTGGCCGACAGCCTGTTACAGGCAGGCTTAATCAGGCCCTGCATCATTGTGGGCATTTTTAACACGAGCGACCGTCTCACCGAGTATTTCCCGGCCAAGGCGTCGCAACATGTTCCCGAGGCCGTGAAACAGGAGGCTGAATTGGAAAAACTGGGCAGTGACAACTACCTGAAATTTATCGTCGAGGAGTTGAAACCCTTCATCGACGAGCGCTATAAACCGTTGACCACAAGGGAACATACCTTCATGATGGGTTCCAGCATGGGCGGATTGATTTCACTCTACGCCTTGTGTGAGTACCCACAGGTATTTGGTGGTGTCGCCTGCCTGTCCTCTCACCTGACGATGGCTCATTTGCCCGATGGATTTGACGGCGATGTCTGGGCAACGGCGTTCCGCGACTATGTGAACGCCCATCTACCTGAAGCCAACGGCAGCCTCATCTATATGGATCACGGCACCGAGGATTTTGATGCCGACTATGGCATGTACCAGCAGCCACTGGACAGTGTCATCACGGGCAAGGGCTGGGACAAAGACCACTATTCGACCCGCGTGTATCCAGGTCACCGCCATCGCGAAACCAGCTGGGCAGCGCGCCTGGACCAGCCATTGCTATTCTTGCTCGGTAGATGAGTCCTCATGGTTTTGGAAGTGTGGATAAGAAAATGTAACTTTGCAGCTGTAACTAACGCTGAAAAATATGAGTAAACATATCACCGTCATTGGAGGAGTGAATATGGACATCTCGGCGGCGCTCACGGCTCCGTTTGTCCCCGCCGACTCGGTACCTGGACAAGTGACGCTGGGGTGCGGGGGAGTGGCGCGCAACATCGCCCACAACCTGCGGCTCATGGGGCATGACGTGAAATTTGTGAGCGTGTTTGGTGGAGAAATCTTCGGCCAGATGTGCTGGAACGAGTGCCAGGCCATCGGACTTGACCTCTCGTTGAGCGAACGCTGCGAGGGCACTCGCAACGGCCTTTACCTGTGTGTCAACGACCAGACGGGCGACATGATTGCCGCCGTGGCCGACACCGACATCATTTCCCTCATCACCCCCGAGTTTCTCGAAGCACGCATTGACGCCATCAACCTATCGTCTCTCGTGATTGCCGACACCAATATCTCCATCCAGGCCCTGCAATTCCTCATCGATCACTGCACAGTGCCCCTCATCGTCGATACCGTGAGCACGGCCAAGGCTCCACGCCTCATCAAGGCATTGCGACAGAGCGGCAGACAGCACTTGCACGCGCTTAAACTCAACCTTCAGGAGGCTCAAGCCGTGACCCACTGCGACTCGGCCATCGAAGCAGCCAACCATCTCACAGCCAATGGCGTGCAACAGGTCTATATCACCATGGGCAGCGATGGTGTGTATTGCAGCGACGGCACCAACCACAAGCACTTCAAGGCCATCCCGACCCGTGTCATCAACACCACTGGGGCTGGCGATGCCTTCATTGCCGGCGTGGCCCATGCCATGATGCAGCAAGTGGCCTTCCCCGATTGTGCCCAACCTGGTCTCATGGCTGCCCATGCCACCCTACTCTCCCGCCAGACTGTCAACCCCGACATCAACACCTATATCAACCACTAACTAACAACTAAACAACTAACAACTATAATATGAACCCATACCTTTCCATTTCACCCGAAGTGCAGCAGGCACTTGACGAGGGACGCCCTGTAGTCGCCCTTGAGTCCACCATTATCTCCCACGGTATGCCCTACCCCCAGAACGTGGAAACAGCGCTGCGTGTGGAGCAAACCATACGCGACAACGGTGCTGTGCCCGCTACCATCGCCATCATCGGCGGTAAACTCAAGGCAGGTTGCACACCCGACGAGATCGAGTACCTGGGCCATAAAGGCCAAGCCGTGACCAAGGCCTCGCGCCGCGACCTCCCCGTGCTCGTGGCACGTGGCGAGGACGGAGCCACTACCGTAACCACCACGATGATCATTGCCGCCATGGCCGGCATCAAGGTATTTGCCACGGGAGGCATCGGCGGCGTGCACCGCGGTGCCGAGACCACCATGGACATCAGCGCCGACCTGGAGGAACTTGCCATGACCCCCGTCATGGTCATCTGTGCAGGAGCCAAATCAATCCTCGATCTGGGCCTCACGCTGGAATACCTGGAGACCAAGGGCGTGCCCGTCATCGGCTACGGCACCGAGGAGTTGCCCGCCTTCTACACTCGACACAGTGGCTTCAAGGTGGACTACCGCATCGATACTCCCGAGGAACTGGCTGCCGTTTTCCGTGCCAAACAGGAAATGGGTCTGCAAGGCGGTATGCTCGTGACCAACCCCATCCCCGAGCAGTATTCCATGCCTGCCGATGTCATCAACCGTGCCATCGATGAGGCTATTGCCGAGGCCAACCGATTGGGCATCCGCGGCAAGCAGACCACCCCCTTCCTGCTTGCCAAGGTCAAGGACCTCACCGGAGGCGACAGCCTGGCCAGCAACATCCAGCTCGTGCTCAACAACGCCCGTCTGGCAGCCCAAACAGCCGCCGCCCTGTAACGGATTCCACAGTCAAGATTATTATCCAATATTCATCTTTTTAACCCAAAAAATCAAAAAAATGAGATTAACAAGAGTAATGATTCTTATGTGCCTGTTATTGACAGGTGCATTGAACGCTCACGCTGCGAAAACGTCTAAAATTTTATGGGATGAATCTCAGGCAACCGCAATATTTGTGTATGACGAGGAGAATTACACTCCAGGTAGCACCTTCGCTACCGAAGGAACAACTTACACGGTCACCAGCCTCATCTACAGGCTATCTAATCAACGCGACTTGCAAACGGTCATTATTGACAGTTCCTATCAGGACTACTTCCCGACCTCCACAGCAGGTATGTTCCGCGACTGCAGGAATCTGACCCAGATTATCAACCTTCACTACCTGAACACATCTCAGGTAACCAGTATGAGTTACATGTTTGAGGAATGTAGTAAGTTGACTTCTCTTGACCTTAGCCATTTTGACACATCTAATGTAACCGACATGAGCTTTATGTTCTCTTATTGCTCGGGGTTGACTTCTCTAGATGTGAGCAGTTTCAACACATCAAATGTGCGCAACATGTCACACCTGTTCCACGCGATAGCCCGCGTACCATCGTTGGACTTGAGCCACTTCGACACCTCCAATGTTGAGGACATGAACCACATGTTTTGTAATGACAATAAGTTGACTTCCTTAGACCTGCGTAATTTCAACACCTCCAAAGTGAAAACCATGAGAGGCATGTTCTGCATCAATCCTGGCCTTACATCATTGGATATCACCAGTTTCGACACATCGAATGTGGAGGACATGGGTTGGATGTTCTATGACTGCCCACAATTGCTGACACTAGATGAATATCTAAGGTGCCTGAACACGTCTAATGTGACCAAAATGGATCGAATGCTGGGCGACAACCCGAACCTCACGACAATAGACTTGAGTCCGCTCAACACCGAGAAAGTTGAGGATATGTCCGAAATCTTTATGTTAAACGAGGGAATGACCTCTATTGACCTGAGTCCGCTCAACACCTCTAACGTAAAGAATATGGAGGGCATGTTTGATTATTGCACAAGTTTGCAATCTATTGACCTAAGTCCACTGAACACTGAAAATGTAACAAACATGAGCCGCATGTTTGGCTGCTGCTATAGTTTAAGGTCTCTAGACCTAAGTCCGCTCAACACAGCCAACGTGACGAATATGTATTGTATGTTTTCGTCATGTTATAGATTGAATACATTAGACGTAAGCCCACTAAACACTGCCAATGTAGTTAGTATGAGCGCCATGTTTGACGGATGCTGGGGCCTCAATTCAACGCTTGACTTGAGCACTTTTAATACCTCAAATGTGCAAGATATGAGCTATATGTTCCAAAGGTGCACGAATATACGGCAGATAAACATGAAAGGCTGGGACACATCCAACGTGAGAAGTATGAATGGCATGTTCTCTGAGTGTTATAGCCTAGACACGCTGGATTTGAGTGGTTTTAGGACTGAAAATGTCGAAGATATGGCTTGGATGTTCTATGGACTTGGCGCACCATCACTCGATGTAAGCCATTTCAATACATCCAAAGTAAGAGACATGAGTGCCATGTTCTACAGCACAAGAATGAAGTCGTTGAACGTTTCGGGTTTCAACACATCGAGGGTAACCGATATGCATAACATGTTTCTCAGTTGTACTAATTTGAAATTTATAGATGTTACCAACTTCGACACCTCTAATGTCTACGATATGGGGTGGATGTTTGCCGACTGCGGCAGCCTCACTTCATTGGATATCAGTAGTTTTACAGTTGATAGCGTAAAATATATCACCTCAATGTTTGAAGGATGTACCTCTCTTGAACGTATTTACTGCGCTCCTGAAACAGAGTGGGCTGGATCCTTCTGGAATTTAGTAAATTATGACAACATGTTTTTAAACTGCGTGAATTTGGTCGGTTATTGCGAGCAACACACATGCTCTTATGAGGAATGGATGATTGATGGCTCCTACGCTACTCCATGCACAGCAGATAGTTACGGCTACTTTACCATTCCCACATTGAAGTGTGCCACGCCCGAACTCACCTATTATGGTGGACATCTGAGCTGCACATGTGAGACCGAAGGCGTGTATTATGTCTATAACATCATACCCACCTCAATGTCTGGAATGAGCACCGACGGAGAGATTGACCTTGATGTCACATTACGAGTTGATGTGCGTGCTTCACGAGAAGGTTACTTGAGCTCTGACAACGCTTCGTTACAACTTAATCTGGCAATGGTAGGAGACTTCGACGGAAACGGTCAAGTTAGCATCAAAGATGTCGTAGAGATGATAGACAACTTGTTAAGTTCAAAATAACAGGCATAATCCACCTTGCTCAATTTGCTGGTTTCTTTGAGCGGACAAAGTTTTTTCTGAAAATGCACAATAATCAAGGATTATTGTTTACTTTTGCAGATTATTTTTAAACGTAGTTTAATCAAAGCAAAATAGACGATAAAAAATGATGAGATGTCAACATTGCGGACACGAGGTGCCCGAAGGTTCAGTTTTTTGCAACCATTGCGGTTACCGCATGAGTAATGAGGCCACATGTAGTTATTGCCATCAGCCCATGCCTGCCACATCAGCGTTTTGCCCCCATTGCGGTAAGGCCGCCAACCATGCAGCCAACGCAGCTGACGGCAGTCGTGAGAGAACGCCCAGCAATCAAGCCTCTCCACGCCCTGCCACCTACAACGAGCAGCGTCGCATGGCCGAGCGTCAAGCGGCCCAGCGAGAAGCCAACGCATGGCAGCGTCCTCAGCCTCAAGTTGATGACGACGATGACGACAGCAACGAGGGCGGTTCCAACTTTAACCGCAACCTCATCATCGGCATTGTCACAGCCGTGATCCTGATTGCCCTGCTGAGCCTGTTGCGCCACTGCAACAGTCAGGAGAACGACCGCCTGGAGGCCCGCGCTGACAGTGCCGCGCTCATTGCCGACAGCAGTCAGGAACCGCTGCAGATCCTTAACGCCGAGTTGAGCCGCAGCGGCATGGCCGAAGACAAGGCCTATACGGGCTGCGCCGTGCGCTTTTCCAGCACCGACCCCGACACGCCCGAGCGCATCGTGGGTGTCACCTACAAGGACGACACCGACCGCCCCTTCATCAAGGTCTATACCCTCACGCGTGACGGCGCAGAATGGAAAACCGAGCTGGCCCAGACCAAATACTACGATGGCCGCAGCATCATCATGGACAACAGCTCGCTCATTGCCGATGCCATGAACATTCCCCGTGCCACAACCGTCGATGGCAAGCAGTGCCTGTACTTCGGCTTCCTCAACCACCTCAAGGGTGCCGGCGAGGGCAATAATGGCCGCGTGACCCTGTGCCTGTTTGACATTGAGAACAAGAAATTGACCACCTTGACCTATGACGGACAGATACGTTCCCGCACCGACGGCCGCCAGTATGTCTATTGCCGCGGACCGCTCGAGAGCACCAGCGGCAGCGAGCGCAGTTTCCTGCGTCAAGAGGCAGCCAGCATCGGAGCCATCCGTGTAGCTACCCAAGAAGAAATTGACGCCGAGGAAGAGGCCAAGGCCAAGGAAGAGGAGGAAAAAGCCCTGGCTGGTGAGGAGAATGCCGATGCCAAGTGGGATCACGACAACGCCGAGAACATGGACAAGCTCAAGGAAGGCGAGGAAGTGAAAATGAAGCCCACCCAGTATGACAAACCCATCATCAACATGAAGGAAATCAAGGACAAGCTGGAGAATGACCGCTACCTGGTCTTCCTGGACACCAAGGGCTCGGTGGTCGGCTTCAATAAGAGCACACGCAAGTATTTCACCATCTATGCCGGCAAGAGTGGCTCGGCATCGAGCATCAGCTTCCATGGTGACAACAGCGTGCTCATCAAGGCCGGTGGCAGTTCCTTCACCTATGACCTGGTGCATGACCGCGCCAAGAGTGCCAACTGATAATTCCAACTGAGCGATGACTCCCGAGCGACGTTATTACTTCTGGTTTTTCCTCAAGCTGAACCTCATCCTGGCAGCACTGCTTGCCCTGTTGTGGTGGCTCAATAATGTCGTGTACTCGGGATAACCATCATCCACCCTTTAAATAAGACCATCATGGCTGTAGAAATAAAAGAAATCCAACCCACCCGGAGCAACCTGCTCAAGTTTGTTCACTTCCCCATCGACACGCTGTATCGCGACAGCAAGTACTTTGTGCCCCCCCTGGTCACCGATGAGGTCAACACCCTGCGTCCCGACAAGAACCCCGCCTTTGACTTCTGCGAGGCGGTATATTATATGGCCTACCGCGATGGCAAGATTGTGGGACGCATCGCCGGCATCATCAACCATGTGGTCAATAAGCGCTCGGACAAGAAGGAAGCCCGCTTCAGCTACATCGACTTCATCGACGATGCCGAGGTGGTTGACGCCCTCATCGATGCCGTCACACGCTGGGGCAAGAGCAAGGGCATGGAACACCTGACCGGACCGCTGAGCTTTACCGACATGGACCCCGAGGGCATGCTCATCGAGGGCTTTGAACAGGTGGGCACCAGCGGCGGCATCTACAACTTCCCCTACTATCCCAAGCACATGGAACGGTTGGGATTTGTCAAGGATGCCGACTGGATTGAGTTGTTGATCACTATCCCCAAGGAAATTCCCGAGAAGATGGTGCGCATCTCCAACATCGTTGCCGAGCGCAATAACTTGACGACCATCAAGTACACCAGCCGCAAGAAACTGGTGGCCGACTATGGTGATGCCATCTTCAAGTTGATCAATGTGGCCTATGACAACATCTTTGGCTACTCGCCATTGTCCGACAAGCAGATCAACCATTACATCAAGATGTACCTGCCATTCCTGCCGTTGAATGACCTGTCGATGGTCATCGACAAGACCACCCGCGAGCTCATCGCCGTGGGCATCTCCATCCCCTCGATGGCTAGGGCGCTCATCAAGAACCGCGGGCGCCTCTTCCCCACGGGGTGGATACATCTGCTCAGAGCCTTCAAGCGCAACGACGTGGTTGACCTGATGCTCATTGCCGTCAAGCCCGAGTACCAGAACAAGGGCGTGAACTCATTGCTGTTCACCGACCTCATCCCTTGCTTCAATGCCAATGGCTACAAGTTTGCCGAGAGTAACCGCGAGCTGGAGCTCAACTCCAAGGTGCTCAAGCAGTGGGAATACTTTGAGCGCGAGCAACACAAGCGCCGCCGCGCCTTTACCAAGGAAATCTGAAACCGATTTCCTGGCAGCGTTTATCCATGTCGTGACTGCCGTCACGACCCCAACAATAGGATCAGAATCCAGAAAAAATAAAAACGATACTAATTATGAGCGAGAAGATTCAAGTTATCAGCCAGTATGCCCTTCAAGGGATTGAGGCACAATCCTTGCGCAATGCCGCTCTCGCCGCCCAGCAAACGCTGGAAAGCGGCTCGGGCGAGGGTAACGACTTCCTGGGATGGCTTCACCTGCCCAGCAGCATCGACGAGTCCCAATTGCTGGCTATCGAGAAGAGTGCAGCGCAACTGCGCCAGCAGTGCGAGTATGTCATCACTATCGGCATTGGTGGCAGCTATCTGGGTGCCAAGGCCGTGATTGAGGCCCTGAGCGACCATTTCGCCGCCTACAAGAACAATGGCGGCCCCAAGGTGGTCTTTGCCGGCAACAACATCGGTGAGGACTATCTCTATGACCTGATGGATCTGGTGCGCGGACACAAGTTCGGCATCATTGTCATCTCCAAGTCGGGCACAACGACCGAGCCCGCCATCGCCTTCCGCCTGTTCAAGGAAATGCTCGAGAAACAGGAAGGTAAGGAATTTGCGCAGCGCAACATCATTGCAGTGACCGATGCTCACCGTGGCGCCCTGCGCGTCCTGGCGACACAAGAGGGTTACGACACCTATGTCATCCCCGACGACGTGGGAGGACGTTTCTCGGTGCTCACCCCCGTGGGCCTGCTGCCCATCGCAGTGGCTGGATTTGACATCCGCGCCCTCGTAGCCGGTGCTGTCGAGATGGAACAGGACGGCGACGAGCAGGTGCTCAACTATGCCATCGCCCGCAATGCACTCTATCAGGATGGCAAGAAGATCGAAATCCTCGCCAACTTCACCCCCCGCCTGCACTTCCTAGCCGAGTGGTGGAAACAGCTCTACGGCGAGAGTGAGGGCAAGGACCACAAGGGAATCTTCCCCGCTAGCGTGGACCTCACCACCGACCTTCACAGCATGGGACAAATGATTCAGGACGGTGAGCGCACCATCTTTGAGACGGTGCTCAGCGTGGGAGACCAGCAGCACGAGATCATCATCCCAAGCGATGATGCCGATCTGGACGGGCTCAACTACATTGCCGGCAAGAATGTGGACTATGTGAACAAGATGGCCGAACTGGGCACCCGCCTGGCACACGTGGACGGTGGTGTACCCAACCTGCTCATCACCATTCCCGCCGTGACCGAGCGCTACATCGGTCAGCTGATTTACTTCTTTGAGAAGGCGTGCGGCGTGAGCGGTTACATGCTGGGGGTCAATCCGTTTAACCAGCCTGGTGTCGAGGCCTACAAGAAGAACATGTTTGCCCTGCTCGAGAAGCCGGGCCACGAGGAGGCCACAGCCCAGATCAAAGCACGACTCAAATCCTAACAACTATAAACTAAAAAAACTAGAAACTAGGGACTAGATACTAAGGACTAGAAACTAGAAACTAAAAACTAGAAACTAAAAACTAAAATGATTTATCCGATTCTTTCGGCTGAGGAAGCCGCCGAATTTGTACAAAATGGCTTCACCGTGGGTGTTTCGGGTTTTACTTCACCCGGTTGTCCTCAAGCAGTGCCTGTTGCCATCGCCGAGCGCGCCAAGCGCGAGCATGAGGCAGGTCGTGAATTCAAGATCAACCTCTTCAGTGGCGCCTCGACCAGCGACCACATCGATGGCGAGTTGACACGCGCCGATGCGCTCAACTTCCGCACCCCCTATCAGTCACATCCCGATATGCGCAAGGCCATCAATGCCAATGCCATTCACTATAACGACCGCCACTTGAGCGAGCTGGCACAGGAATTCCGCTATGGATTCTATGGCAAGATGGATGTCGCTATCGTTGAAGCACAAAGCATTACCGACGATGGTGAAATCGTCTTGGGCACCTCGATGGGCAACACCGCTACCTGGCTCAAGGTGGCCGACAAGGTGATTGTCGAACTCAACGACCAGATTCCCGAGACCGTGCGCGGTATGCACGATGTTTACACCCCCTTTGACCCGCCTTACCGCCGCGAGATCCCCATCTACACGCCTCACGACCGCGTGGGCTCCCCCACTGCCCATGTTGACCCCAAGAAGGTGCTGGGCGTTGTCAAGACCTCGCTGCCCATCAGCAAGGAGGGTGCTTTCACCCCTGTTGACGACGTGACAGCCGCCATCGGCCACAACGTGTGCGCATTCCTGGTCAACGAGTTGAAGGCAGGCCGCATCCCCAAGGAGTTCCTGCCCCTGCAGAGTGGTGTGGGCAATATCGCCAATGCCGTGCTCGACGCCCTGGACAAGAGCGATGAGATTCCCCCGTTCGAGATGTACACCGAGGTGATTCAGGACAGCGTGCTCGAATTGCTCGAGAGCGGCAAGTGCACCTTTGCCAGCACCTGCTCCATGACCTTCTCGGCCCAGGCCATGAGTGAGTTCTTTGAGAAGGGTGAGGCCCTGCATAACAAAGTGCTCATGCGCCCCAGCGAGATCAGCAACAACCCCGAAGTGGTTCGCCGTCTGGGTGTCATCACGATGAACACCGCTATCGAGGCCGACATCTATGGCCACATCAACTCGACACACGTGAGCGGCACACGTCTGATGAACGGTGTGGGCGGCTCGGGCGACTTCACCCGCAATGCCTACATCAGCATCTTCCTGTGCCCCTCGATCAAGAAGGACGACTGCATCAGCACTATCGTGCCCATGGTTTCCTATCCCGACCACAACCCCCACTCGGTAGATATCATCATCACCGACCAGGGTATCGCCGACCTGCGCGGCAAGGATCCCCTGCAGAGCGCTCACGAGATCATCGAGAAGGCTGCTCATCCCATTTACCGTCCCTTGCTGCGTGAGTACCTCAACCTCGCCAAGAAGGGTCATGTGATGATGCACCCCGACATCGCTCTTGCCTTCCACAGCACCCTGCTGCACGACGGTGACATGCGCAAGACCGACTTCGCCAAGTTCATGAAGTAACCACACACTTCATCGACACAATAAACGAGACGACCGGCACATCATGGCTGCCGGTCGTCTCGTTTTTCAACCCTATGGGGGACATCAATTGCTTATTGACGTTGTGTCTTGGGGCAAGGCACCAAAGGTGTAGGTCTTGAGCGGTGTGCTATCCACCACTTTATCGCCATCTTTCCTGGAACGATAGAGATTGATGACACACACGGTGTGACCCTCCTTGCTGGCATAGGCCTTCTTATAGGCCATATAAATGTTGTCACATGCAGCAATGACTGCTGCATCGTCGCCCGTACGGGTATCATGCGGATAAGCCTCCTGTAAAGCTGACCTCAGATGCCTCACCGTGGTGGACAAGACATCGACCGTCATGCTCGAAGAAGTGCCCTGGTTCTCGTCTTCTTCAGACAGGGTCAACCTCACTTGGGAACTGATGGACATGTAATAACCGATAAGCCAGTCGGGCTCACTATTTCCACATGACGTCGTACCCAACACGCCACTCAACAGTAGCATGAATAGCAAAATGCGGCTCTTGAGATGAACTGAATGTTTCATAGCGTTATTCATATTTAATCAACCAATTGACAAAGTTAATCATAATTCTCACATCCATACGCATCAATCGACTAAAAGTTCAATTTTTTCCCATGCATTTGCGATTTGGCCATTGCGGGCAAATGTTGTAATTTTGCAGCCACAAAAAAACTAACATGACTACCGACAACAACACCTCATCACACAAGGACTGGAGGGCTCACGGCGCGATGCTGCTGGCCATGGTGCTGTTTGGGTTGATGGCAACCTTCTCCAAGGATGTCCTCACCTGTGGCGGCATCACGGGCCCACAACTGGTGGCCTTCAGGGTCATCGGTGCGGCCCTGCTCTTTTGGCTAGGCTCCTTGATCGTGCCTCAACAGCACGTTGAACCGCGAGACTTCCTCAAGATAGCGGGAGCGGGCTTCTTTGGCTTTGCTCTGGCCCAGGGCGGCTATATCGTGGGCCTGAGTTTCACCTCGCCCATCAATGCCACCATCGAGTTGACCACAATGCCCATTTTCACCCTTATCCTGTCGTCGATCCTGCTCCATGAGCGCATCACGCCACGGCGGGCACTGGGTATCATCATGGGCTTTACCGGTGCCATCCTGCTCATCACACGCACCACGGCTGGCGATGGCCGGCCCACCGACTACCGTGGCGACATTCTCATCCTGATCTCGCAAGTGGGCTACGCCTTCTACCTGACCCACTATGCGCGCGTGATACGCAAGTATGACGCCTTCACGTTCAACAAGTGGACGTTTACCTTTGCCAGCCTGATGATCCTGCCCCTCGTCGGCAGCCACATCATGCAGATTGACTGGCCAGCGATGAGCCTGCGCACTGCATCCGAGATAGTATATATCGTAGCCGGGGCGACTTTCTTCACCTTTCTGCTGGTGGTATATGCCCAGCGCCGCCTCTTGCCCACCACAGTGAGCGTTTATAACTACGTGCAGCCCTTTGTTGCCGTCGTCGCCAGCATGGTGATGGGTCTGGCCACGCCACAGTGGATGCATGCTCTGGCAGCCGCCCTCATCTTCACGGGCGTGTGGCTCGTTACACGCAGCCACAACTAGTCGCCCGGCACATCCCCACCCGCCCCATTCATTGGAGTTTTTGCCCCCTATAATAAATAATCACATGCCGCAGGTGAAGCAATGCTCTCCTGCGGCATGTGGTATTTTTAGAGTATCTCTAATCGCGAAAATTAGTCACTGCACTTGGCGCACAGGAACTCGCGGTTCAAGCGGGCGATGTTGCTCAGCTTGATGTTCTTGGGGCACTCGGCGGCACAGGCACCCGTGTTGGTGCAGTTACCGAAGCCCAGCTCGTCCATCTTGGCAAGCATGGCCTTCACACGACGCTTGGCCTCGGCACGGCCCTGAGGCAGCAGTGCAAACTGGCTCACCTTGGCGCTGAGGAACAGCATGGCCGAACCATTCTTGCAGGCAGCCACACAGGCACCGCAACCGATACAGGTTGCGCTGTCCATAGCCTCGTCGGCGGCTTCCTTGCTGATGGGGATAGCGTTGGCATCCTGCGCGCCACCGGTCTGGAAGCTCACGTAGCCACCAGCCTGCTGGATCTGGTCAAAGGCATTGCGGTTGACCATCAAGTCCTTGATCACGGGGAAAGCAGCCGAGCGCCAGGGCTCAACGGTGATGGTGTCACCATCCTTGAAGCGGCGCATGTACAGCTGGCAAGTGGTAGCTCCCGTGGCGGGACCGTGGGGGTGACCGTTCACATAGAGCGAGCACATGCCGCAGATGCCTTCGCGGCAGTCGTGGTCAAAGGTTACAGGCTCCTCACCCTTCTCGATGAGTTGCTCGTTGAGGATGTCCATCATCTCCAGGAAAGAGGTGTCGGTGGGAATGTCGCGCATCTCGTAGGTCTCAAAGCGGCCCTTGGCATGAGCGTTGGCCTGACGCCAAACCTTAAGTTTGAAACTTATATTTGTTTCCATTGTATTCGATGAATTTTAAAAAGGTGGTTGATTATGACTTATAGTTACGCGTCTGGACCTTAATGGCCTCGTAGTGGAGGGGCTCCTTGATGAGCGTGGGAGCGGTCTCATCGTTGCCGTTATACTTCCAGCAGGCGACGTAGAAGAAGTTCTCGTCGTCACGCTTGGCCTCGCCCTCCTCGGTCTGATGCTCCTCGCGGAAGTGGCCACCGCAGCTCTCGTGACGGTTCAGTGCGTCATAGGCGATCAGCTCGCCCATGGTGATGAAGTCACGCAGGCGGAATGCCTTGTCGAGCTCGATGTTCATGCCCTCCTGGGTGCCGGGGATAAACAGGTTGGTCTCAAACTCCTTGCGCAGCTCCTTGAGTTTCTTCAACGCAGTCTCAAGGCTCTCCTTGGTGCGAGCCATGCCCACATATTCCCACATCACGTTACCCAGCTCCTTGTGGATGCTGTCCACCGAGCGCTTACCCTTGATGCTCATCAGGTCATCGAGGTTCTTCTGCACGCGCTTCTCGGCCTCGTCAAACTCCTTGCTGTCGGTTGAGAAGTGAGGAACGGTGATCTGGTCGCTCAGGTAGTTCTGGATGGTGTAAGGCAGCACGAAGTAACCGTCGGCCAGACCCTGCATCAGCGCCGAAGCACCCAGGCGGTTTGCACCGTGGTCACTGAAGTTGCACTCACCGATAGCGAACAGACCCTTGATGCTGGTCTGCAACTCATAGTCAACCCAGATACCGCCCATTGTGTAGTGGATAGCGGGATAAATCATCATGGGGTTGTAATACTTCACGCCGTTGATCTCGTTGGCGAGCTCGCCAGGATTCACGTCGGTGATCTCCTCATACATGTCAAACAGGTTGCCGTAGCGCTGACGGATCACGTCAATGCCCAGGCGGTTGATGGCCTCGCTGAAGTCGAGGAACACGGCCTTGCCGGTGTTGTTCACGCCATAACCCTTGTCGCAACGCTCCTTGGCAGCGCGGCTAGCCACGTCGCGGGGAACCAGGTTACCGAAGGCGGGATACCTGCGCTCCAGGTAGTAGTCACGCTCCTCCTCGGGAATGTCACTACCCTTGATCTGGCCAGCCTGCAACTTCTTGGCATCCTCGATGTTCTTGGGCACCCAGATGCGGCCATCGTTACGCAGCGACTCACTCATCAGCGTCAGCTTGGACTGCTTGTCACCGTGCACGGGGATACAGGTGGGGTGAATCTGCACATAGGCGGGGTTAGCAAAGTAAGCACCGTGGCGATAGCAAGCCATGGCAGCCGAGCAGTTGCAGCCCATAGCGTTGGTGCTCAAGAAGTAGGTGTTACCATAACCACCAGTGGCGATCACCACAGCGTGGGCGGCAAAGCGCTCCAGCTTACCGGTCACCAGGTTCTTGGCGATGATACCGCGGGCACGGCCATCGATGATGACCACGTCGTGCATCTCATAGCGGTTGTAGCTCTTGACCTTACCGGCATGGATCATGCGGTTGAGGCTGGAGTAAGCACCGAGCAGCAGCTGTTGGCCAGTCTGACCCTTGGCGTAGAACGTGCGGCTCACCTGAGCGCCACCAAACGAGCGGTTGGCCAGCAGGCCACCATACTCACGGGCGAAGGGGACACCCTGTGCCACGCACTGGTCGATGATATTGTTCGACACCTCGGCCAGGCGGTAAACGTTGGCCTCGCGGGCACGGTAGTCACCACCCTTGACGGTGTCGTAGAACAAGCGGTAAACCGAGTCACCGTCGTTCTGATAGTTCTTGGCTGCATTGATACCACCCTGGGCTGCGATCGAGTGAGCGCGGCGGGGAGAATCCTGGATGCAGAAGTTCAATACGTTAAAGCCCATCTCGCCCAGCGTGGCAGCGGCAGATGCGCCGGCCAGACCGGTACCCACGACGATAATGTCGAGTTTGCGCTTGTTAGCGGGGTTGACGAGTTTCTGGTGAGCCTTATAGTTGGTCCATTTCTCAGCGATGGGTCCCTCGGGAATCTTGGAATCGATGGGCTGAGCGTTCATTTTGTTTTCTTCCATTTGTGTTACAAATTTTAAAGGGTTAATACTCAGCGATTAGAGGGCAAAGAACCAGGTGAAGTAGCAAGCCTCTACAGCAAACAGGATAAACACGATGCTTGCCCACCACTTGGAGATGCACTGCCAGCGGGTAATCCACTTGTCATTGGCAGTACCCAGAGTCTGGAATGCGCTCCAGAAACCGTGGCTGATGTGGAACCACAGGGCAGCGAACCAGATGAGGTAAACGGGCAGTACCCACAGCTGGCTGAAGGTAGCGCGCAGGTAGAAAGTGCCGTTCATCACGTGCTCACCCATCAGCTCGGGCAACTGCATCTTGGCCCAGAACTGAGTCAGGTGCAGCACCATGACACCTAAAACGATGATACCCAGAACGAGCATGTTCTGAGAAGCCCACTCGACGTTCTTGGGACGGGCATTAACAGCATAGCGGTTATTGCCACGTGCCTTGCGGTTCTGGAACGTGAGGATGAACGCAAAGATGATGTGAATTGCGAAACCGCCAGCCAGGATCAATGTGCCCAGCACGGCATACCAGTTGGCACCGAGGAACTCGCAAATCGCGTCATAGGCCTCAAACGAGATGAGGGCCACGGCGTTCATCAGCGCATGGAATGTGACGAATAGGACAAGGAAGAGGCCGGTTACCGACATCACCACCTTGCGTCCTACAGATGAATTAGTTAACCACATAAAATTGTTGATTTTTTAGTTATTAATTGAATTGTTAAATTTCTATATCGCTCAAATATCCCGCAAAGATACTAAAAATTTCCAGTTTTCCCATCATCTACAACAATTTTCCCCCACCCCTTCAAAAAAAGGAAAACAAGAAACACCATAAAAATAATAAAAAATAACCTTTTTTGCCTTCAGATAACGAGTGCGTATGCCATAGTATTAGTTGTACTCATTGTTTTCCCTTTATCAAAAAAAAGAAAGACAAGAAAGACATATAAAACCGTCCTTCTTGTCTTCTAAACCCTCTAGTGGGGAGAATGTTAGTCGTTGATGATGAGCATGGCGTCGCCGTAGGCACCGAAGCGGTATTTCTCCTCGATGGCGACCTTGTAGGCGTTCATCGTCTGCTCGTAGCCGCCAAAGGAGGCCTGAGCCATCAGCATGATGGAGTAAGGCATGTGGAAATTGGTCACCAGGGCGTCACACGTTGTGCACTCGTAGGGCGGGAACAAGAACTTGTTGCTCCAGCCGCCATAGGGCTTGATGTGGCCGTTCATGCCCACGCAGGTCTCAAAGGCGCGCAGCACCGACGTGCCGATGGCACACACCTTGTTGCCTCCGTCACGCAGGGCGTTGACCTTCTCGGCCAGTTCAACACTCACGTCCATTTCCTCGCTGTCCATGCGGTGCTTGGTCAGGTCTTCCACGTCGATGTCGCGGTAGCTGCCCAGGCTGATGTGCATGGTGATGAAGTCACGGTCGATGTCGCGGATCTCCATGCGGCGCATCAGCTCACGCGAGAAGTGCAGGCCCGCAGCAGGGGCAACGACAGCACCCTCCTTGCGGGCAAAGATGGTCTGATAGCGCTCGGCATCCTCGGGCTCGGGGTCGCGGGTGATGTAGTAAGGCAGGGGCGTATTACCCAGGTTATACAGATCCTTCTTGAACTGGTCATGGTCTCCGTCATAGAGGAAACGCAATGTGCGGCCACGCGACGTGGTGTTGTCGATAACCTCGGCCACCATCGAGTCGTCAAGGCCAAAGTAGAGTTTGTTGCCGATGCGTATCTTGCGGGCTGGCTCGACCAGCACGTCCCACAGCTTGTTGCTGGGGTTGAGCTCGCGCAACAGGAACACCTCGATGCGGGCTCCCGTCTTTTCCTTGTTGCCAAAGAGCTTGGCGGGGAACACCTGCGTGTCGTTGAACACAAACAGGTCATGAGGGGCAAAATACTCAAGAATCTCCTTGAACACGCGGTGCTCAATCTCATTACTGCGCTTGTGAAGCACCATCAGGCGCGACTCGTCACGCACGGGACTGGGATAAGAAGCGATGAGCTCCTCGGGCATCCGGGTATTAAATTCTGAAAGTTTCATGTATTCTAGTTGTTAGTTTCTAGTTGTTTAAATCGCTCATTTGATCTGTGAGGTGCGCTTGGGCGGCACGTCACACTTTTTTTCTTGCTTGCGCGCTTGACGCTCAACCTTCTGGCGCGCGGCACGCTCACGGTTCTCGATGCGCTCCCGCTCCAGGCGTTCGGCAGCAGCCTGCTCGGGCGAGACATAGGTCTCGGCGTCAAGTCTCTCGACCAGGGCGTCAAGGGTGAGGCACTCCTCTACCCTCACGTTGCCCACGCGGGTGCGGCGCAACCCCGTCAAGTGGGCACCGCTGCCCAGTGCCACGCCGATGTCGCGTGCCAGGGCGCGGATATAGGTACCCTTGCTGCACACCACACGCAGTTGCAGGGTGGGCTCAGCGGGCAGTCCACATTGCAGCACCTCGATCTCGTCGATGACGAGCGTCTTAGGACGGATTTCCACGTCCTGACCCTTGCGGGCGAGCTTATAGGCAGGCTTGCCATCCACCTTGCAGGCCGAGAACGATGGCGGCACCTGTTCAATGCTTCCCGTGAACTGCTCTTGCAGGACGCGGTCGATGAGGGCACGGTCGATATGCTGCCACTCGTAGGTGGCATCCACCTCGGTCTCCAGGTCATAGCTGGGCGTGGTGGTTCCTAACCTCAAGTCGGCAATATACTCCTTGACTCCCGCCTGCAACTCGTCGATGCGCTTGGTGGCATGACCCGTGCACAACAACAGCACCCCCGTTGCCAGGGGGTCGAGCGTGCCGGCATGACCCACCTTCACCTGACGTGTCTTCAAGTGGGTGCGCAACACGGCACGCACCTTCTTGACAGCGGTAAATGAGGTCATCTTCAACGGCTTGTCGATGCAGAATATTTCACCTTCTATCGGATTCAGCATTTTCTAAATTTCTATTCCCTAGTTGGCATTCGCCATCTATAATCAATTATCTCTTATCTGTTAAATAGCCGGTGCGGGCATCAACTGCGAGAGGGCGATGGCCACCAGACCGGCAAAGATGCAATACACGCCAAACCACACCAGTTTTCCCCGCTTGACAATGTTGATCATCCACTTGCAGGCCAAGCATCCAGCCAGGAAGGCGGCGACAAAGCCAATGACCAGCGGCAACGTGTCTATACCGCCAAAGGCCTCCTCGCCCTTGACCACCTTGAGCACGTCGAGCAACGCCTCGCCCAGGATGGGCGGAATAACCATCAGGAAGGAGAACTGGGCCAGCGACTCCTTCTTGTTACCCAGCATCAGACCCGTGGCGATGGTACTGCCCGAGCGTGACAGACCCGGCATCACGGCACACGCCTGTGCGATACCGATAATGAGGGCATCCTTCCACGAGATTTTCTCCTTGGGGCGCGGCTTGGCATAGTAGGAGAAGATGAGCAGGGCGGCAGTGAGCAGCAACATGCAGCCCACAATCAACAACCCACTGCCAAAGATTTCCTCCACCTTGTCCTTGAAGAACACACCCACGATACCGATGGGTATCATCGACACGAGGATATTGATGACATACTTGGTCTCGTCATTCATCTTGAACTTGAACAGCCCCTTCAAGATCCAGTCAATCTCGCTCCACAGCACGACAAAGGTGCTCAACACCGTGGCCACATGCACCAGCACAGTGAAGGTGAGATTGTCGGCACCATCGATGCCAAACAGGTAGCTGCCAATCGCCAGATGGCCACTGCTACTCACGGGTAGATACTCGGTCAAACCCTGGACGATGCCCAGGATCAGCGCTTCAAACCAATTCATGTTACTTACTTATGCGTTATCCTCGTCGTTCTTGTCCTTCTTGCGATAGATGATGGCAAATGCCATGAGAACAAAGCCCAGAAATGCGATTACAGGACCCGTGGTGACGCGGCTGCTCTCAAAGATGTCCTTGTTGAACGTGTCACCCACGTTGGCGCTACCGGTCATCAGCCAGAAGCCGATGATAATCAGCAACAGGCAGATGCCCATCAAAATAAAGTTGATCTTTGTCAGCGGATAGGACACCTTGCCCTTCGGCGTGTTCTCGACTTGTGTTTTCTTTTCTTCTTTAGCCATATTATTGTTATTTAGTAGAGACGCAACATTTTGCGCCTCATTTCCCATTTACAGGCGACGCATGAGGGCACACCCCTGCATTTTGCCGCAAAATTACAACATCCAGCCCCCTTTGTCAATACTTTTAACCCATTTTATGATTTAGATAGATTTATGCAGATACGAAAAAAAGAGGGGATGTCATCACGACATTCCCTCTCCAACAAAATGATGAAAAATTACTAACCTTATTCTAAATAATAATAAATCAGGTATCAATTCATTAATAACAATTCTCTCATCAATTCAAAATCTTGAAGACTTTGGGCTTCATACCATTGCGGTAAACCACAATGACATTTACACCCTTGATCGTCTTGATCGAAGCCTCACGGTCATTCTTCACATCAACAGCATTCATGATTCTGCCGTCGGCCGAGATCACTTCTACCCTGACAATGTCATCGTTGGCACTCGTCACGGTAGCGACATCATCCAGGACATTGAGGCTGACGTTTTGAGTCATCGACAACATCTCATCCACATTGGTGAATGTGTTGTTGTTAACGAGGTAGAATCGGCCGATGCTTGTGCCCTGAAGCTCAAACTCGTTAGATTCCATAAGACTATAGGTCTCGCCCGTCTCGATGTCAAGCAGTTCATAGTAGCTCAGGTCAATGCCATCAGTAGCCGAGAAGCTCAAGGTAACGGTAGCTGCAGCAGGCAGGTAGATACCCAGAGGAATCTCCTGCTGCGCATTCAGGCTTTGAATGTCATAGCTGTGACCATCTAAGATGGTGAAGACAGCCAGCTTGGGAGCGGCATCCTCATCAATAAGGGTGGGAGCGCTGGCATCCACGCCATCAAGCAGCAAGGTACCTGCGGTAATGCCGTTGCAGGTGGCACTGATGCGGAGCTCGTTGAAGGAAGCGGTACGCCTCGGGGCGCGCATCATGCTATGCATCAAGCCGTTGCCAATCATGCTCTCGGTAAAGTTAACGGTGACAGACGTTCCCTCGGCAGCATCGACAAAGAAGGACTCCATCGGGTTAATGCGGGTGAATTCTTGACCGCTATAAACCATTACACCCTGGATGTCGATAGCCGAGCTGATGGTCGTGCCGTCAAAGTACTTGAGACCAGTCACATTGCTGTTCTCATTCATGAACGGCTCAACGTTGATGTGGCTCATCAGCGGGTTACCCACGATGAACGTGGTCACGTTGCTTGCCGTGGCGGGCGTGGTAACGCTCAAGGGCAGGTTGGCATAGACAGGACGAGGCACGCCGTTATAGTCATATGTCATCGTTGCATTACCCTCATAGACGAAGCGGTCGCCCTGATTGCGGGTAAGATCCTCCCAAGCATTGACTTGCTCCTGAGAGAAGTCATCAAAGTAGTAATAGCGGGTATGGGTCTTGGGCAGACGCATGATGTAGTTGCCCGTGTTGTCGGAATCCTCGCTGCCATCGGCCAGCAGGGCAAAGCCCTCGCCCAGCACATAATTGTGGTTGAGCGCGTTGAAGGCGTAACTCCACTTTGTGGTCTCGATGATGGCGCTGGTCTGGTCCTCAAAGGTGCTGTTATTAAACAAGCTCTTGTCCCTGTAAACCTTGTTCTTATCTACACGGTCCCACAGGCGCTGATAAATCTTGGGCTCAAAGCGCTTGGCAGGCGTGTTATCGGGAGTCAGGGGAGTGAAATAAACCACTCTTTCATCCCCACCAGTAACAAAGTCATTCTCGGGCACGAAGAAGTCACCGGTAAAGGTGCTCTTGAGTGCGGCACTCAGCAGATAGTTCTTGTTGGCTTCAACATCCAAGTCAACCCATGCGCTCGTGTAGTTCAGGCGGTGAACATACTCCACAGCGGCACCCGGCTCAAAGTGGATGGCGGCACAAGGATACTCATCGCCATCGACCATCGTCGTGGTGGTGAGTGAGGGATACTTGGCGGCACCCGTCGGGATGGTCACGTTGGTACACAGGTAGGGAGCGCCGTTGGTCCAGTTGGCCCACTCGTTCCAGTCAGCATTGATGGTGTTGTCACGCCAGCGGCTGTAGGTGGGATATACACGGTAGTCGAACGACGAAACAAACTTGCCGTCGGCAGTGTAGAACATACCTGTGAACTGGCCTGCCTGGGTAGCAGTAATGTTATTGATTTCAATCACGCCACCATTGCCGGTCACAACAGGAATGGTGCCAGGGAACTGCTCGGGCATACTCAGCAACAGCGTGATGCCGGTATTGCCGCTATAGGTACCCGTGAGGTTCATCGTCTGACCCTCGCAAGCCTTGGTAGTCATCACTCCAGTCACCATGTCACCGCAGGACTCCTCATCCAGGCAATCGGGCACACCGTCGTTGTCGATGTCATTGCGGATGAACAGACCATAGATCTTCATCTGATCCACAGCTTCCAGCACATTGGCCACAGTGATGCGGATTTCATCATACTTGAACTTGGGTTGCATGAGCAGCACGTTCTTGTCGCCATAGCCGATCACATCGGCACCCAGCACCTTCCAGTCGTTCTTCACATCACCGGTTTCAATGCCCTTATAGTAGGTCTTCATGGTGAGCCAACCACCCACGTCAACACCAGCGAGATAAGTCTTATTATCAATGACTACGCCAATCTGGTGACGATAGTCCAGCGTGCGGCCCAAATCGATAGCATAGGTCGTACCACCAGCGTTTGCAGTGGAGAAGTGCTCCATATAGGTCTCAAATTCGGGATCCTCATCCACAATGTAGGTGAGGTTAGCCGAAGTGCTAAGAGCAGTTATCACATTGATGTTTCCGGTGGCATCAGCATTGATGCGGGCACCGTGGTCTTCTTTGTTGAGCTGCTCCACACCGCAACCAAATGCCTTGGCACAAGGTGAAGACTCAGGGCTCCAGTCAATGAAGACATCATAAATATTGAGACATGTGAGATCCAGGTTCAAGAGACCCGATTTCCATAGGGCGAAACGGTCAAACTTAGTACCTGCGGGCACGGTAACCGCAAATTTCACACGCTGCGTATTTGCTCCACTGATCAGGTCGAGTTTCAGGACATTGCTCTCATTAACAATGCGCTGATAGGTCTTGACATCGACATCATAGGTGCGGATGTTGAAGAACTGCAACAGGTCGGCACCGAGTCCGCTGCTGACAAATTCCACATCAAAGCCAATGCGCACGTCATGCGTTTGGGTGCCGTCACAGATGAAGCTGCCATCCTTGGTCTTCACGCCCACAATCATCAAGTCATTGGCAAGACTCAAGCCTGATGTGTATTGTGCGGCTGTCGATCTGTAATCATCCAGAATGAACTCGGGGTGGTCAAAGTCGGTGATACTGAGCAGCGCACCGGTTGCACCCTCACCAACGGGAATACGATCCATGAGTTCAAAATTATCGTCGGTAAATATCTCATCGCAGTTCTCGACTTCAAAGTTATCATTACCCTTGTGTATCACGATATCCACATAGCAGTTACCATTGGCATCAACGCCTTCACTGCCCGGAATACCCTTGCCGCACAACGAGGTGGCACGGAAGACATAATCGCCATCCACCTGATCCAGGCCGGTCACGAGTCCACTCGGGCTGATCTGCACATTGGGATTACCGTTATTGTCAACTACACTCCACTCGATCGTCAGGTCATCGTTGGCATAGAGCTGCATGGAGGTCTGAGTAGAGCAGATGTCGGTGCTGGCCGACGTGCGGATGTCACAGTGGTGATCCACGCTGGCTTTGGGACGGACGAAAGCATTCTGGATGCCCGGGCCAGGACCCAGGTCTGCGCTAAGAACCGTATAGTAGTCAATCTTATAAGAAGAGAAAGGCACCTTAGCGATGACCGAACTGGTCTTGTCGGCAGCCGTCACCAGATTCAGGTTGAGGACACTGGCATCGATTACCTCGGTCTGAACCTCAACCCCGTTGCGGTCATACAAGCGGAACTTGGCCCACAGGCCAGCTTGTAGATTCAAAGCCGAACCCGACACATCGGTGAAACCGACTTCACAACCAGCCTCAAAGGTCTCGCCAGAATAAGGGTTACCGTCTTTTTCGTAAGCTTGTGTTTTAATCTCAACGGTTCCCCTATAGCCAATCGAGGCTACACTCACAACATATTCATGGGTCGATGGATCATCGTCGATAAGCTTATTGGCATCGGTCTTGATGGGAATAAGTACAGGAACAATCCATTTGTTGGCCTCAACATTATACTTGACGCCGTTGTAACCAATGTGACCATTGGTGGTGGTGATGATGTGCTTATTGTCCTTTCCGACAAAGGCATACTTCACTCTAAAGGTTTTGCCCACATCGGCAACAACACCATGCTGAATCAGGCAGATTTCGTCAAAGTCGCCCTTGGTAGTGGTGGCTTCAAGATACATGCACACGTCTTCCGAGCCTGGAATCTTGATGACATTGAGCGCAAGCACGCCTCCCTCTTGGGCCACTTCAATCGCCTTGGTATCTACCAGTTCTCCATCTTTGTAGAACATGATAGACAGGCAGTTCAGCGCATTGAGTGAAACGACCGACAGGTCGGAAGCGACAATGCAGAAACCGGCCGTTGTGCCAGCGGCATAATAACGGCTGATGTCGCGTACACTCACAAGTCCGGGCGAAGCCAACAGTTCGGCCTGCACGATAGCGGGGAACGTGGCCACATTGTCCAGGTCCTCGTCAAGCATATTGTTGGTGTTAACGTTCCATGAACCCACATCAACCGTGGAGAAGATGCGGTTAATCATGCAGTCCCGGCCCACCAACGCATGGCGATAAGGCAGATAGTTGGCAGCATTGGGGTCAGAATCCTGCCAAGTGGGCTTTTGTGCCCAAACCATCAACGGCAAGATGGCCGCCAACAGCATCATTAAGGATTTCAAATTAAATTTCATATCGTTATTGTATTGTTAGGTTAATCAAGTTTTATTGGATGAACACTTTCTTGCCGTTGACAATGTAGATGCCACGGGTGGGATTCACCACTCGACGACCCATCAAGTCGTAAATCACTTCCTCGGTAGCCTCCTGCTCAATCTCGACCTCCTCTACAGCAGCAGAGGAATTCTGCCTGCTGACAAACAGGTATCCTGCAGGAGCGCCAATGGGATTCTCAAGCTTGACGTATGCCTTGTTGGCAATCAGATAGTCACCATTGGGGTGATACATGCCCACGCTGCTCTCGTTGTGGTCATAGGTATTGCCACTGAGCACATAATAGTAGCCCCAGCCATAGTTGACGCAAGTGGAATCCACAGCGTTGTTAGCGCCCCAGAAAGCGATCTGAGTATCACCGTAACGGTTGTTCTGGTCAATGGGATAGCACTCACTCTCAACAATGCCACTGAAAGGTGAATTGGCAAAATATTGCGACGAGGATGTTGCCTCGGCGATAGCAAAGCTATGACGGGCTTGATTGGCTTGACCCTTGATAATCACGCCATTACCAGCAGGCACATCATTCAAGTCGGTCAGGATAATGCCCGTGTGGTCATCGTTCCATTCACCGGTATAGACCTCCATGCCAGGCGTGGGCACCACGTCAAAGGGGAAGTAGGCGCTTGCCCATGAGGCAGTGCCGATGGTGTTCATCACCACCTCAATCTCTTCGGCCAGGTGCAGGTACCAGGCACCCTCACTATTGGCTGCGGGAGGTGTCGTGACGATCTTCAAGCCAGTGCAATAGGGCAATGTAGCGCTGGTCTCGGCTACGAGGTAACCCACGTTTCTGTCAGTCGTGGTGCTCGTGCGGTCATACATAGCGATGCGGTACTGGCCCTCACCCAGCGGTTCAAACCAGAAACCGGCCGAGTAGCGGGCTTTCTCGCTCTTGATATTGCGGACAACAGGCAAGTAACTGCTACCGTTACGATCGGCATTGACCTCACCAATGTACTTATTGGTGTTGGCGTTGCGGATACGGTAGATATTGTGGGAATGGGTACCCAGCACACCGGTGGCTTGATCGTCACCACCGTTGTTCTTGGCAATCGCCAGTTCAATCTCCCACAGGGCTGCGGCATGGCTCATGTCGGGCGTCACGCAGTAGATATCCACACGGTCGCCAGGCATATCCTTCATCGAGGGGTCGGCACGGTGATCGACGTCCTCAAGCCAGCCACCCTTCTCAGCAACGTTGGTACCATTAGCACCGATGTCGTGCCTTATGCGGTAGTTCTCGATGCGGAAGAAACGGCCCATCGCAATGTCCTCCTCGGTAGAAAGGACGTCATCGGCATCCACCGTGCTATAAGGAATCAGTTCCCAGTCATTGGTAGCAGTAACACCAGTTGACCATGTGGCAGCCTCACGTGAAGCATCACCGTAGAGCGAATGCTGTTGAGCACCACCAATGACGTAATAATCACCGGCAGCATCGTGGGCAGGCATCAAGGTCAAGTCATTGGTGCCCTTAATGCGCATGGGGTCAAGACCTTCGTGCAGATAGCTCTGGATTCTTACAGTGCTGCCACCGTCATTGACAACACTCCACACACAATTGGTGGTCAACTTGGTTGAAACCGTTAAGTCGTTGTCACCGGCAGCCTGGCAGATATACTTTTCATTGTCTCGGTTCTTAATCACATAGACACCTGTCGTCTGGGCTGCAGCCAGGGCTTCCTCATAAGGGATGAAGATAAAATCACTCTTTGTGGCATCACCGTCATCATTCTGCAAGCGGGCATAATTTTCAAGGCTATAACGGTCGGTTGACCAATGCCTCTTGTGTATGGGAGCAACGCTACTTGAACGGTAATTCCAATAAATAGACAACCCTTTCTGTCCTGAAAATTCCTCAGCTATGTACCACGTGGTACCAGTTGCACTGAAGTTTCGCAGATATGTAGTTGTCAGGTCTCGTCCTTCCAGGAACAGGCCATTGGAATTCTTGGCAGCAATCTTCACGCCATCGCCATCGGCAACAAAATACCACAACAAGGCATCGTTGAATTCTGTGTTTTGATCCACATAGATGTCGCTGCCATTACCCCTGTGTCGCACATAGAAGCCATGGTTAACTTCCATGATAAGATAATACTTGGGATTGGCCGTGGTAGAAGTTTCGGGCATGGCTTTGGGATTATAAGCCAGTGCATCCACTATACCCATCAACACTAAGAAAGAAAAGGCGAGTAATCGGCTTATCATTGTCATATTCTTTTTCATCGTTCTTTCCTCCTTATTCTTTATTTCATTAATTGCTTGGTAACACTAGACGTGCCGTCGCTATAGGTCGTCTTTACGATATTGATGCCGGCAAAGGGCTTGCTGGAACCCTGACCCGACAGGTTGTAATAGGTCACGGCGGTGACGCTCCTATCAGCAATGACATCTTTCACGGCAGTAACCGGGTCATACTTCTTAGTGGGAGCCTCAAGTGGATAGAATTCATACGCGATGTCCCAATCCTTGGTCTCTACGCCAAAGTACGGGTCGGGCTCTGTATTGATGCGGAGGGGACCCCATTGCGGACTCTTCACAGTGCGGGCCACAGTCTTGACCAGACCCTTCACCGTGTGCATCATACCAATTTGGAAAGCATTATTCTCGTCGCTACCCACCGATGCTGGACCAGGAAGATAGCTAAAATCAATATTCACCCTACCCTTCAGGTTGAAGATGTTGCTTGAATGAGTCAAGTCCAACTCACCCGTCTCTTCATCATAGACAAGTCGCTTTTGGGGAGAATCAAAATAATAATTGTTATTAGCTTGATCATATCCCAGAATGGCCCATTCCACAGTGCACACCTCATTGGGCTTGGCAATAGTCATGAACTGAGGGCCTTCCTGCAAGTAATTTGAGCCATCGCTATTGTTTGTATTATAGGGATTGCGCATATTGTCATTGTAGATGCGGCCCTGGTCATGCAGGTTAAAGAAAGGCACACTGTAAGTGTTGATCTTGGCTTCCGCCTCACTAACTTCATCTCCTATTGTACAAGCCGACATCTGTGCGTTTGTCAATTCCAGGGTGATGTCAAAGCTGTTGGAAACATTCAATTTTCCAACAATACCACTCACATAATGGCCAACCCATTCTTCCCTTAGCGTGTTCATTCCTGAAACCGTTAATTCGGTGAATTTCAAAGCCACCCAGTTATTCTGCTTGTACAAATTACTGTTCTTGTACACGTGGAAGTTGTAACCGTTGGCCCTGAGCTCCTGGTAGAAGGCTTCATTCTCGTTTTGGTTCCACTTGTGGTCGGCATCATTGGCTACGGCACTCCTCAGAATAAGCATATCCTGGGACTCAATAAACTCAACAGCAATATAATTGCCATCCAGTGTCACTTGATTAATCACCATCTTGTCAGGCAGATACATCTCATTGGCAGCAAGTTGAGCAAGGCTCATTTCCTGCCCCCAGTCGCCAACCATTCGATTTCCGCCCAAGTCAGTGATCACGTAGGTGCCATCCCACTGAACGCTCAAGTCCTGGGTCTGGTTCAACGCGATACCACTATTCCACGAGGGGGCACCGTTGGGATTCATGCGCACAAAGACAATCATGCCATTGTACTTGGGGACGTTGAATGCCAGCTTGTTGCCTGACGGTGTCCCTGCATACCACTTGCCCTCACCGTTAGAGGGAAATGACCAGGCATACCACACATTACCCTGCTGGCTTACCGCCGATGCATCGAGGTACACAGTTTTATACGGGGTCACATTCACGGTCATCTTATTATTAACATAATTAGTGAGCGTGTAGATCGTGTAGGTCGCGTCGGCAACGTCAGTCAAATGCAAATCCTCAGTGTAATTCCACACTATGTCGGAATTATTGGGATTAACACGGGCAAACTGGAAGATGTCGTGGGTTACGTCAAACTCAATGAGACCATTACTCAACACGGCTGTGGGGTACACCCATTCGCCTTGCTCCGGAGCCCATACAAGCCACCGAGGATTGTCAGCATTGAAATCAGGGTCAGGGGAGGACACATCAAGATAAACTTGCGCAGCTTGAACTTGAGCTGCGAGACTCATGATCGCCAACGCAATCATGAGACGTGCATAAGTACATAATTTCATCATCTCTTTAGATTTAGTAAGTATATAAATTAAGTAATAAATGTTCTGCGATAACTATGGGGTCATAACTGCATGCAAAAAAACGCGGACTCTTTTCTTGAGCTCGCGTTTCGGGTCATTCGCTTTCGGCTAATGTGAAATAATGGAGCTGGAAAAGTCCGCGCACACACGTGGATTTCAACTTTCTCTCTCTCCTGATTGCTTCATCAAAAAATTGCCGATTTTCCCGAAACAAGAATCAAAGAAAAGCTTACATAAGTATGTAGTCTATGGTTTTCAATTATTTACATAGGCATTTAAGCTAGCATGAACACACAATTACTCCATCCATCCATGAATTGAAGACATGACACCGAAGCATCTGCCTGTGCCTGCCATGTCGCTGTCACGAGAACGGCCGCAACACCCATTAATAATGTATTGCACAAACACTTTACCCCGATGAAGGCATCCGGGCAAGAAGAATCCAGTACCGAAAATGGCATAACGTACCGCATCCTCACATTTGAGAACGACTGCGAGGGGGGTGGGGTAAAACCCGCTGATATACAGCGGTTTAGTTTGTAATTTTTGACCAAATTCAGCATTAGCACTGATTATAACTCATAGTTACCATTCATGTCATGGATACCTTTGAAAAAAAACATGGACTTCTATGCCCGTGCCAATGTTTCGGAGGTATCGGCAAACACCTAAGCAATCACTGGCGAAGCTAAAAGTCCACGTGTTAGAATGTAATACGAATTCAATCCTCTGCCTGTTGAACTTTTCTTGATTGCTTCTTAAAAAATTGCCGATTTTTCCGAAACAAGAATCAAAAAGTATCGCATGACTGCGATGTCCTTCTGCAACCCTGTCACACTACGGTTCATGGTCACAATTAGACGTTGCAAAATTAATCACTATTTTCGAATGAACAAAGTATTTTTGCGTTTTTATTACTTTTTGCGCCCTTAATTAACTACTATTCATAGATACCTCATAAAAACAGCAAAAATGTTAGCCCTTCGAACGCTTGTAGGGCCTCGCCTTGGCGTGGCCGTCCAGTTGAGCTGCGTCAGCGGCGGTCCAGTCCATCCATCCCGTCCAGTAGGGCCCCAAACTATTTGACATAGTAGAATGATGGAGTTTGTCCTACCTTTGCACTATGAGGATTAGAATGCTTTTAACACTTCATTAACAGTTCCGCTCCACCCCCTTTTGAATGGAGCCATCAAAGGAAACACTGGAAATCAATGGGTTATAAAAATAAAGGCAAAAACGCACCCATTGCTTTTTGACGCCTCTTCTCCGTCGAGGTATTGCAAGCCTCGGGCTTGCAAAAAAAACCGTCTCTATTTTACCTCTTCAAAGGCCTCGGCAACCAGCTTGAGGTTGTCGATGATAGCGATGTGCTGGGGGCACTGGGCCTCGCACTGGCCGCACTCGACACACTCGCTGGCCTTGCCGTGATTCTTGGACAGCAGGTCGTAATAGAGCTTGCAATTACCCTTCTGCTCGGGGAACTGTTTCAGGTTATTATAAAGGTTAAAGTATTCGGGGATAGCAATCTGCTGCGGACAGCCATCGGTGCAGTAGTGGCACGCGGTACAAGGCACGGCAATCGAGTCACGGATAGCTTGGGTCGCACGGGATATGATAGCCAGCTCCTCGTCGTTGAGTGGCTGGAAGTCTTGCATGTAGGCGGTGTTGTCCTTGAGTTGCTCCATGTTGCTCATGCCACTCAGCACAGTCAACACATTGGGCAACGAGGCACAGTAGCGGATGGCCCACGAGGCAGGACTGGCATCGGGAGCATACTCCTTGAAGAGTCGGTCAACGGCCTCGGGCACACGGGCGAGTGAACCGCCCTTGACGGGTTCCATCACGATGACGGGCTTGCCATGCTTGACACACAATTCATAACAAGTTTTGGCCTCGATGGCGGGACTGTCCCAATCCAGATAGTTGATCTGCAACTGGACATATTCGGCCTCGGGATGGCGATCCAGGATTTGGGCCAGCAGTGCCGAGTCATCGTGGAACGAGAAACCGATGTGACGGATGCGCCCCTCGGCCTTCTTGCGCTGGATAAATCCCCAACCATCCATTTGCTCCATTACCTCCACGCGCTCATGGTTGAGGGCGTGCAGCCAGTAGTAGTCAAAGTAATCGACTCCGCACTTCTCGAGTTGCTCGTTGAAGATGCGTTCCAGATCGGCCTCCTCCTTGATGGCCCACACGGGCATCTTGCTGGTAACGGTAAACGATTCACGCGGGTAGCGCTTCACCACCGCCTCGCGCAGCGCCGTTTCGCTGGCACCGCCATGGTAGGGATAGGCGGTGTCATAGTAGGTGAATCCGCGCTCCATATACACATCGACCATCTGCTTCACCTTCTCGATGTCGATACTCGTCTGGTCATCGGGGTTGACCAGCGGCAGTCGCATTAATCCAAATCCAAGTTTGCGCATTGCCTTCATAATAATATCTCTATTTGTCTCTGTTATTATTTTATTCTTTTTTTCTGTTTCACGCTTCACACAACATGGGACGGGTGAGCGTCGATGAGATCTCCAACGGTGATATGCTTTGCTCTATCGGCATGGTTGATTACTCCTCTTCTCTATCGTGTTGAATATAACCAATGGTTTTGCGTCGTTGTGGCCGGCTATTCTGCAACTCGGCCAGGGCTGTGCTGATGGCATCAAGTTGAGCTTGCGTGTCCTCGTTGATTTCGTTTTGATCTGCCAGAATCTCGTTCATCTCGTCACGCACAGCCTGTATTTCCCTGCGCAGTTCGGCATTGCTGTCGGGTAAGATGAATTCAGCGGCAACACGTCTCATCTCGGTAAACACGCGCATAATGCCAATGTTCATCTGTATGGCAAGCGGAGACCGGAGCACGCTACTGAGCATGGCAACGCCGTTTTCGGTAAAGGCATAGGGGAGCTTGCGTGTTCCCATCTTAGAGAAATTGGATGTCACAAATTGTGATTTCCAATCTGCATCTCCTTGAATTTCAGCAATATTGGATGTCACAAATTGTGATCTTAAAATTTCCAACTCACCTTTGGTCAGTTGAAACATGAAATCTTCAGGGAATCGTTCGATATTACGTTTCACCGACTGGTTTAATACCCTGGTTTCTACACCATAGAGTGCTGCTAGATCAAAATCGAGCATCACACGCTGCCCGCGTATCTCATGGATGCAGTACTGTATTTTCTCTACATCGTTCATGTCTTATTTGGCAGTTTTGGCTGCATTTAGATTTTTATTGGCCATGATTTGTTTTTGGTTACATTTTCAGTTGGGTGAAGAGTTTCACGCCGTGCAGGTAGTGGGCCGTGATGATGTTGACACGCTCCTCGGGCAGCTGGCTCAGCAGGTTGACCGTGGACTGGGAGGTGTAGCGGGAACGCATCTGGCGGAACTCGCGATGGGCACGAATGATGGCCCATGCGTCACCCCAGTGGAATTTGGCCAGCGCCATGCCAAAAGCCAGCGTGTCCATCATGCGACGCACTAGCAGCAACTTCTTGCCCTCGTCGTGGGGCAGATTCTTGTGCAGCAACAGCAGGTTGTTGCGAAAGTTGAGGTAAGTCTTCCTGGGGTTGCCATAGGCCAGACTGCCGCCACCCAGGTGAAAAACGTGGCTTGACGGTACCATCATCAGGTCATTGCCGGCCAAGCGGATGCGCCAGCACAGGTCAATCTCCTCCATGTGGGCAAAGAAATCCTTGTCAAGGCCTCCAACAGCCTGATACAGCTGGCTGCGCACCATCAGGCACGCACCCGTGGCCCAAAACACGCTCTTGGGACCATCGTCATACTGCCCATGATCATCCTCGACACATTCAAAGATACGTCCACGGCAATAGGGGTAACCGTGGCAGTCGATGTATCCTCCCGCTGCACCAGCATAGTCAAACATCGTCTTGCCGCCCTCGCTGCCATCATGCAGCAGCTTGGGCATCACGGCGCCCACCTGGGGATGGGCTTCCATGTAATCCAGCAGGGGATTCAGCCACCCCTCGGGTGTGCGCACATCACTGTTGAGCAATACCGTGTAAGGGTACATGGTCTGCCCGATGGCCAGGTTGTATCCCTGGGCAAAGCCGTGGTTCTCTTCAAATCGCAACACCTTCACCCCAGGAAACTCCTCCTGGAGCACCTGCAAGCTGTTGTCGGTGCTGCCGTTGTCGGCAACGATGACATCGGCAATGGCCGCATCGGTGCCCGCAATCACTGTGGGAAGATACCGGCGCAGCAACTCTGCTCCGTTCCAGTTGAGGATGATGACTGCAACTTTTTTCATATAAAATTATATCTTATTTAAGTTTTGCAAGTTTATATATAACTTGCTCACTTATGACTCGTTCACGACCACGGCATCAACGCTCAAGTCGTCATTCAGGGTCAGTAGTTTCACGTTTACTATCTTGTTGGCCAGGCTCATGTCGGGCTCGACATTCACGCGGATGTAGTTGTCGGTAAAGCCGTGCATCATGCCCTTGCCGCGGCCATGCTCCAGGAGCACGGGACGCACGGTACCCAGATAACGCCGAGTGAAATCGGCCTGCTTCTCATCGCTCAAGGCAATCATGCGGGCCGCACGTTCCTGCTTGTCTTGCTGGGTAACGATGTAAGGGATGCGCAATGCCATCGTGCCAGGCCGTTCGCTATAGGGGAACACATGCAGGTGCTGGACATCAAGTCCTGCAATGAAGTTGTAACTGTCCTCAAACAAGTCGGGCGTCTCGCCACGGGTGCCCACCATCACGTCCACACCGATGAAGCAGTCGGGCATCATCTCGTGGCAACGCTGCACCTTGTCGGCAAACAGCTGGCGGTCGTAGTGACGGCGCATCAATTTCAACACGGGGTCGCTACCGCTCTGCAACGGGATGTGGAAATGCGGCATGAAGGCCCGGGACTGGGCACACCAGTCAATGATTTCATCGGTCAGCAGGTCGGGCTCTATCGAGGAAATGCGGTAACGCTCGATGCCCTTGATGTCATCAAGGGATTTCAACAAGTCCAGGAAATCCTCGCCCGTGTTCTTGCCAAAGTCACCGATGTTCACTCCCGTGATCACGATCTCCTTGCCGCCAGCGGCCTCCACCTCGCGGGCCTGGGCGACAAGCTGGGCTATGGTGCCGCTGCGGCTGCGCCCACGGGCAGCGGGAATGGTGCAATAGCTGCACCAGTAGTCACAACCGTCCTGCACCTTGAGCCAGTAGCGGGTGCGGTCGCCACGGTCACACGACGGCGAAAACGAGCGGATGTCAAGTGAGGAAGTCACCGCCAACTGCTGTTGCCTGTCTTCAAACCATTGTAGCACATAGCGGGCGATATCGGCCTTGTGCTCACTGCCCAGCACGATATCCACACCTGGAATCTCGGCTATTTCCTTGCCCTTGAGCTGGGCATAGCATCCCGTTACCACCATCAAGGCATCGGGATACTGACGTATCAGGTGCCGGATGTGCTGGCGGCACTTGCTGTCGGCCAGGGCGGTCACACTGCACGTGTTGACCACACACACGTCGGGCACCTCGCCACGGGCGGCAGGCACAAAGCCATGCTCGGCCAGTAGCGACCGCATGGTGGCTGTCTCCGAGAAGTTGAGTTTGCAACCCAATGTCTCAAGTTTCACTTTGTGTTGAGGAGTGCTCATAATCTCGTGTACAGAGTACAGATAGAACGGATAAAAAAACCTAAAGCCTAAAACCTATAGCCTAAAACCTAAAACCTAAAACCTAAAGCCTAAAACCTACTTCTTACGTCCACGGGGCTTGCCCGAGCGGCCCGATGTCTTGCGGGAACGCCCAGGCCTGTCAGCCTTGGCGCCACGGGCCTCCCTGGCCTGCCGGCGGGTACTGTTGCCACGTGCTCCACGCTGCTGGCGGCGGGATGCGCTCCCACCCTCGTATTGCTGGCGTTGACGCTCCTCACGCGACAGGCGGCCATTGCCCCCACGGCTATTCTGCTCGGTGATGGGCTCTCGGTCGATGCGGTGGCTACCAGCTGGATTCTCATCATCGACCAGCACAAAATCGAGCTGTTTCTTGATGAGGTCGGCACGGGCCACTTGGATGGTGATGGGGTCTCCCAAGCTATAGACACGGTGACGGCGGCGGCCACGCACACAGTAATTCTTCTCGTCAAACTCGTAGAAGTCGTCATCCAGGCTGCGAATGCCCACCAGACCCTCGCAGTGAGTCTCATCAAGCTCGACATACAGTCCCCACTCGGTCACGCCCGAGATGTGGCCTGTAAAGACACCGCCCAATCGCTGTCCCATAAACTCCACCTCCTTATACTTGATTGACGCGCGCTCGGCATTGGCGGCGAGCTGTTCCTGGGCGCTCATGTGCTTGCACTGTTCTTCGAGCTTGACAGGGTCAACGCTCTTGCCTCCATCGGCATACAAGTCGAGCAGACGGTGAACCGTCAAGTCGGGATAACGGCGGATGGGGGACGTGAAATGGGTATAGTAGTCAAACGCCAGGCCATAGTGACCGATGTTGGTAGCGCTGTAGATGGCCTTGGCCATCGAGCGGATGGCGAGGATGGCTAGCATCTCCTCCTCGGGTTTCCCCTTGGCCTGCTCCAGCATCTTGTTGATCGACTTGTTGATGTCGCGGCCAGAGCCCTTGGTGCGCACCTTGTAGCCAAAGTGGGCAGCAATGTCGGCAAAGTTCTGCAACTTGTCCAGATCGGGCTGGTCGTGCACACGATAGACAAAGGCCTTGGCCGTCCTGTTCTTGGCCACCTTACCGATGTGCTCAGCCACCTTGCAATTGGCCAGCAACATGAACTCCTCGATGAGTTTGTTGGCCTCCTTAGACTCGTGGACATGCACGGCAGTGGGCTTGCCGGTCTCGTCGATGTCAAATTTTATCTCCTCGCGGTTGAACGACACCGATCCTCCCTCCTCAAAGCGGCGACGGCGCAACTGCTTGGCCATCTCATTGAGTACAGCCAGTTCGTCGGCCAGGTCACCCTTACCGGTTTCCAGGATGTGCTGCGCCTCCTCATAGGAGAACCGCCTATTGCTGCGGGTCACCGTGTGGCAGATCTTATATTTCTTCACATTGGCCTCGGCATCCATCTCCAGGACGACCGAGTGGGTGAGTTTGTCCTCGTCGGGGCGCAACGAGCAGATGTAGTTACACAACTTCTCGGGCAGCATGGGGATGGTGCGGTCCACCAGATAGACCGACGTGGCCCGCTCATAAGCCTCCTTGTCGATAATGGAACCCGGTGTGACATAGTGGCTCACATCGGCAATGTGGACACCGATTTCCCAGTTGCCGTTCTTGAGTTTCTCGATCGACAGGGCATCATCATAGTCCTTGGCATCGGCAGGGTCGATGGTAAACGTGGTCACGTCACGCATGTCGCGGCGCTTAGCGACCTCCTCGGGCGTGATGCCAGGATCCAGCGACTCGGCTGCCTCGGTCACGTTATCGGGATACTTGTAAGGCAGGCCAAACTCGGCAAGGATGGCGTGGATCTCGGCATTGTTCTCGCCTGCCACACCCAGCACGTCAACCACCTCGCCAATGGGCGTGTTGGCATCCTCGGGCCAATCAACAATCTTGACCACCACCTTATCGCCAGTCCTACCACCGGCCAGCTTGTCCAGCGGGATAAAAATGTCGGTCGCCAGAAACTTGCTGTCGGTCGCCAATTGGGCAAAGTACTTGAGCACCTGCAAGGTGCCCACAAAGACCTGCTCCTTGCGTTCCAGAATCTTCACCACCTCGGCCTCGGGCTCCATGCCATGACGTGCCGCGCTGATGTGTACCAGCACACGGTCTCCATTCAAGGCATGCATCGAGTTGCGCTCAGCCACCATGATGGGTTGCCCGTCATCACTGGCGGTGTCCACGCTATTCTTGCCATTGCTGCGACGTATAAAGATGCCCTCGGCCACCATCGAGCGGTTCACGGCCTTGTAGCTGCCGGCACCCACCTGGTTGAGGAAACCGTCAACGGCCAGCTGCTCCAGTATCTCGACGATGAGCGTGCGGCGACGGGGCGTGTTGGCACCCACAGCAGCCGACACCTGCTTGTAGTTGACCGGGGCCTCGCCCAGCTCGTTAAAGTAGTTGATGACCCTGTCGTGAAACTCACGACGTTCCTGTTTCAATGATTGCAATCCGCCTTTTCTTGCCATATCTAGATTCTTTACTTTGTATCAATAGTTTTGCGTCAATCCTACAAAGATAGTGATTTCCTGCCACACGGCAGGCGACATTGGGCGACTTTTCGCATTTTTTAGTGAAAAAACACATTTGACAATTTTTAATAACGGCGTTAGCGCTTTTTTTCTTAACTTTGCAGCCAACTTTTTACTGAAGACACTTGTAGCAATGGATTTTTTTAAGGGCATATTCAAGACATCATTATATACAATTCTTGTAATTATCTTACTCTCACTGTTTACTGTGACAGCCGAGGGGGCTCCACAACACACCGACATCAACAAGCCCACTCGCGACCGAGTCAGCAAGAACAACAAGAGGGACAACAACAAGAATGCGACCAGGGATGATGCAGGCAAGAAGGACGACGACAAGAGAAAAGCCGCGTCCACAAGAAATACGCCCAACAACCAGAACTCCACCGCCAAGCCCGCCGACAAGGACGAGAAGGACGACAAGGTGAAGGATGCCAAGGTGAAGGACGACAACGGCCCAGCCAATGACTCGGCCAAGAAAGCCGCTGCGCCCGCTGCCTCCAGGAAGGTGCCCATGAATCCCGAGAATGTGCAATTTGACGGTATTGATGTCTCCAAGCATCAAGGATACATCAACTGGGCTGAATTGAAGAAGAATCCCAAGATCAAGTTTGTTTACATCAAGGCTACCGAGGGTTCCGACTACATCGACCCCCGCTATCAGGAAAATATCCACAACGCACGCAAGCATGGCTTCAAGGTGGGGAGCTACCACTTCCTGTCAACCAAGAGCAGTGCCGTCAAGCAGTTCCAGAACTTCATCAAGACCGCCAAGCGTGAAGAACAGGACCTGCTGCCCGTCATCGACGTCGAGCGGCTCAAGCCCTGGAGCTCGCAGCAACTGCGCGACAGCCTCAAGGTGTTTGCCGACCTGCTGGAGGACTATTATGGCTGCAAGCCGCTCATTTACACCAGCGAGAAATTCTTCACCAGCAACCTGGGACGCTCTTTTGCCGACTATCCGTTATTTATCGCCAAGTACAGCAACAATGCCCCCAACATCGGATACCGATGGCTCATCTGGCAGTTCTCGGACTGCGGCATCTTCAAGGCTGCCGTCAGGGAGAACCGTGGCGAGGTGGACATGAGCCGCTTTGGCAAGGGGCATTCGATCAACGACATCCTGTATGTGCCCAGCAAGCACAAGCCCAAGAATCCCAGCGTGAAAGAGTCGGTCGATCGCAAGGAGAAACCCACCTCGGTCACTATGACCGAGCAGAAGTCCAAGGAAGCTCCCAAGCCGACCAAGCGTCAACTGGAAGAAGAGAAAAAGAAAGCCGAAAAAGAGAAAAAGAAACAGGAACGCGACAAGCGGTTAGCCGAGCAGGCTAGGCAGAAGAAGCTTGAGCAGGAAAAGAAGGAACGCGAGAAAGCCGAGGCGCAGAAAAAGGTTGAAGAGCGCAAGAAAGCCCACGAGGCTGAACTCAAGCGCCAAGCCGACGAGAAAGCCAAGCGCAAAGAGGCCGCCCGCATAGCCCGTCAACAGAAGGAGCAGCAAAAGCAAAATGCCGCCAAGCAAGGCTCCAAGAAGGCAACCAGCCTGATACAGACCAACACGTCCAAGTTGACCCAGACCCAACGCAACGACAGCATACGCGCGGCCAAGCTCAAGGGTAAAAAGACCAACAAGAGCTCTGCCGACAACGACTAACAGCCAGGGCCATGCCCTGCCAACTGAAGCGGCTCCCCACCAGGGGACCAGACCACTTCACAATCAGCAACGATGAGACAGCTGACAAGACATAACCAATCACTCAGACCATTGCTGGCAGTGTGGCTGCTGACGGCAATGGTCGTGTTGTGTTCTTGTCAGGGCACAGGGGGCAAGACACGGGCCAAGCGTCAAGTGGCTCCGCGCAACGTGGAGGCCGCCTACGACGGCATCGACATCTCCAGCCACCAGGGCTATATCGACTGGAAAAAGGTGAGCAGCGACAAGGATATCCGCTTTGTGTATATCAAGGCAACCGAGGGCTCGACCTACCGCTCACCCCACTATGCCCACAACATCACCCAGGCCCGCCGCTACGGTCTGCTCGTGGGGAGCTACCATTACCTATCCTCGACATCATCGATCGATGAGCAGTTTGAGAATTTCTCAAGATACGCCCTCAAGTCGGTTCAGGACCTGATTCCCATGCTCGATGTCGAGTCTAGAGGACTCTGGTCACGCAGCCAGCTCATCGACAGCGTGGACAAGTTCTGCGAACTCACCGAGCGACACTATGGCGTGCAGCCGATGATCTACAGCACAATGGGGTTCTACAATAAGAATCTGAACCCCCACTTCAACAACCACCACCTGTACATCGGTCGTTATGCCAACGAGGAACCCGAAATCAACTGGGAGGGCGAGTACACCATCTGGCAATACAGCGAGACCGGCATCATCCCCGGCATCGACGCCTATGTGGACCTGTGCCGATATCGCCAGGACGGGTGGATTGATGACATTCTCCTGAATGCTGAATAACCTATGAACCAGGTAGAGGCAACAAGATACTGCCTCTCGTTAATAACTACTGAATCATGACCATCATTGATGCTATCATCCTGTTGATAATACTAGGCGGCCTGGTACTGGGCTACCGCAGGGGGTTTATCGGCCAGTTGTCATCGCTCATCTCCTGGGTTGTCGCCATCGTGCTGTCCTACAAGTGTGGCGACCTGGCTAGGGACATTTTCCTCTCCATCGTCCCCAGTGCCGCGCAGTGGCCGCTTTCCAGCATCACCGTCAAGACCGTCGCACTAGCCTTCACCTTCCTGCTGATCATGGTAATCATCAGGCTCGTGATGCGACTGTTCAAGGGTGCGCTCAATGTGGCCAAGCTGGGGTTTATCGACAAGGCTGGCGGCTCGTTGCTCTTCATGTTCAAGTATGCCTTTGTCCTGAGCATCGTGCTCAACCTGCTCTACGCCTTCAACCCCGACATAGACACCTTCGCCACCAAGCACATGCTCGACAACAAGCCCTATGAGTTCACCCTCGACCTCATGCCACGCATCCTGGGCAGCGAGCAGATGCCCAGCGACTCCCTCAAACTCTACCGCGACCTCATCGACCCCGTCCCCCTAGACACCATATATGATTAAAAAAAGATGGACCTGCAACTGAATGCGCCGCAAGTGGCTAGTGGTAACATCACGTTACCTTATTCCAAGAGCATCTCCAACCGGGCTTTGCTCATTGCTGCCCTGTGCGGTGGAGAGCCGCAGGTGCGCTATCCTGCCATGTGTGATGATACCGCGGTGATGATCGAGGCGCTCTCACTGGATGGCGATGGCGACATCAACGTGGGGGCGGCAGGCACGGCGATGCGGTTTCTCACCGCCTATATTGCCACTCGTGAAGGCCTTACCGTCACCCTCGACGGCGTGGAGCGCATGCGCCAGCGTCCCATCGGCCCTCTGGTCGATGCCCTGCGGTCACTGGGAGCCCGCATCGAGTATCTGGGTCAAGAAGGTTATCCCCCATTGCGCATTCACGGCACCGCTTTACATGGTGGCAACGTGGTGATGCCTGGTGGGGTGAGTTCACAATTTGTGTCGGCAGTGATGATGATCATGCCGGCCATTGGCGGCGGTACGATCCTGATTACCGGCGACATCGTCTCGGCACCCTATATCCACATGACAGCGGCTGTCATGCGCGACATGGGGGCACTCGTTGACTTCACGGGCGACAAGATCACCATGGGGAACGGCTACCGTGGCAACGACTATGTTGTCGAGGGCGACTGGAGCGCTGCCGCTCCCTGGTATGCCCTGGCGGCATTACTGCCAGAATCCCATCTCACCCTGCAAGGGCTGAGCGATGATAGCATTCAGGGTGATGCCCGCCTGGTGAACCTGGGGCAGCAATTGGGTATTGCGTCACGATTTGACGCCGACGGCGTGAGCCTCGACACGAGCCACTTCATCGGGTGCTGCTGTTCCTGCTTTGCCGACATGAGTGCCACGCCCGACCTCGTCCCCTCGTGGGTAGTACTGCTCTGCTTGCTGGAAAGGTCTTTCCGCATGACGGGGGTGCGCACGCTGCACCTCAAGGAGAGCGACCGCATCGAGGCATTAAGACAGGAATTGTCAAGGCTGGGCTACGTCCTCAAGATTGAGAGCGAGGATGCCATCTCATGGTATGGCGAGCGATGCCCGGTCGATCAAGAGCCGCCCGTCATCGATACCCACGGTGACCACCGCCTGGCGATGGCCTTTGCCCCCGCTGCTGTGCGCTATCCAGGACTCATCATCAAGGATGCCGACGTGGTCACCAAGTCCTACCCTTCCTACTGGCACCACCTGCAACAAGTGGGCTTCGACATCCATCAATTGGCACAATAAATGCAATGACAAGGCATGAATATGAAAACAAGACTTATAGTAATGATATTATCCACACTACTCGCGCTGGAGAGCACGGCACGCACCGCCAGTGAGCGTATTGTCATCATCAGCGACACCCACCTGCTCGCTCCAGGGCTGGTCACTCCAGGCCGTGCCATTGACCATGCCGATGCCGGTGAGAGCAAAATGATGGTGATGAGCGATGACATCATGAGCGCCATCACCGACAGCATCATCTCGCTCAAGCCCGCCGTTGTGCTGCTCACCGGCGACTTGACCTACAATGGCGAGCGTGCCAGTCATGAGCGCATGGCACAGCATCTGGAGCGCATGGCACAGCACGGCATACAGGCCCTGGTCATCCCCGGCAACCACGACTGCAACAATCCCTACCCGTTGCGTTACGACGGTGACAAGACTGTGCCCACTGCGACCGTCACCCGCGACGAGTTTGCCCAGATCTACAGCAACTACGGCTACGGCAAGAACTCCCGCCGTGACCCGTCATCGCTCAGCTATTGCTGCGAACCCATCAAGGGGCTTGTCATCATCGGCATCGACAGCAATATGGACGAGCTCAATACCCTGACCAGTCGCGGCGATAGCGTCAACACCTACCACAACGGCGGACGCATCAAGCCCGAGACTCTGCAATGGGTCATCGACCAGGCAAGACAGGCCACACGGCGGGGCAAGCATGTCATTGCCATGATGCACCACCACCTGGTGCCACACTTTGACCAGGAGAGCCGTCTGCTAGCCAATTACATCGTGAGTGACCACAACCAGGTGGCCATGCAGCTCATGGAAGCGGGCATCCACACCATCTTCACCGGACACCTGCACGTGACCGATGCCGCCACATTATATAATAGCGAGGGTAATGACAGCATTGTCGAGATCGCCACGGGGTCGGCCATCTGCTACCCCTTTGCCATTAGGACGGCAACCCTCGACAACAAGCAGCGCAACCTCAACATCGACACCCGCTGGCTCAACGCCACAGCCTCCTGCCCCACCCTGCGCGAACAGGGCCGCCAGCGCATCATCAACTCCACCCCAGGACTGGCCGCAATGATTTCGGGCAAGGCATGGAGCAAGGTGGGCAACCACATGGGACAACTCAAGGCGATGCTCGAAGCCGGCGGCGGCAAGGTCAACCTGCCCGAGAATCCCCAACAAGCGACACAACTGGCACTGCGACACCTCAAGGAGGTGCTCTCGCGCACCTTGCTGGCCGTGGTCGAGGGCAACGAGCAGAATCAGGACTACGAGGACATCATCAGCCAGGGCAAGCAAGGCATCCGCGCGATGATCGAGGAAGTCGCCCCTAGCCAGGCCGACAACCTGTGGGAATTTTTCCAGAGCAGCGTCTATCCGCAACTGGAACCGCTGGTGCGCAGCATCCTTGAGGACCGCAACGCCGTTGGAACCCCGATAGAATCCCACACCGACGATCTCCACCTCAAGGTCAACCTGTAACCCGTCGTCATTCACATCACAGCTTCTACAACCATCATGAGTATCACCCAAAGCCCTATCGTCAAAATCGCCATCATCAGCGACCTGCATGTGATGGCACCACAGCTGTTGGTCAACGACGGCACCGCATTTGAAACCTACCTGAACCGTGACCGCAAGATGTTGCGTGAGAGCGCCGAGATTCTCGACACCCTCATGGGCGACATCATCGAGCAGCGGCCACACCTCGTGCTCGTCACGGGAGACATGACCAAGGACGGCGAGCGCCTGAGCCACCTCCTGGTGCAGGAACAGCTGCAACGGCTGGTCGATCAAGGCATACAGGTGCTGGTGGTTCCCGGCAACCACGACATCAACAACCCCGACGCCAGGGTATATGACGGTGACAGCACCATACCTACCCAGACCATCACCCGCCCAGAGTTTGCCGACATCTATCGCAACATGGGATATGACGAACACTCATGTCGGGATAACGACACCCTGAGCTACCGCCGCGACATCAGCGACAAGCTCACCATCCTTGCCATCGATGCCTGCATGGACAGGCTCAACACTTTTGTCTCACGCGGTGATGCCCGGGACCACTGCAAGACCAGCGGGCGACTTGAGGCCTCAACGCAGCAATGGCTGGTGGAACAGGCAGCACAAGCCACCGCATCGGGCAGGCACGTCATTGCCATGATGCACCACCACCTGGTGCCACACTTCCACATGGAGGAGACACTGGCATCGCCCTATATGGTCGATGATGCCCACGACCTATGCCAGCGACTGATCGAGGCCGGCGTGCACGTCATTTTCACGGGGCACCTGCACATCAGCGACATCAGCCAGACCAGCCGCCTGCAGGGCGAGATGGTCGAGATTGCCACTGCCGCCGCAGTGGGCTATCCCTGCCAGTGGCGCATGGCCACCTGCAACACCAGCAGCGGCAAGATGCAACTGCGCAGCATGACACTTCACAGCCTGCCATCCGATCCCGGCTTCAGCGAGCGCGCCCGCGATGTGTTCAAGAACTGCATTCCCACCATGACCCGCGGTGTGCTCACCCGCTATTGGCCCGAAATCAGCCAAGCCCTCGACAACTACCGCAGCAAGCATTCCATCTTGATGAGATACATCAACCTGCCCAACAGTCCAGACGCCATCGCCCAGCTCCTGCTACAGCACCTGCAAGAACCCGTGACACAGGTTTACATCGCATTTGCCGAGGGCAACGAGGGAGGCCAGGACAACCATCACCTCGTCGAGCAACTCATCGACGGGGTCAACCATGTCGTGGACCAGACCGTCAGGGGAATCCTGCGTCCACTGGTCAAGGCCGCCATGCGGTTGCGCATCTACTCGACCTTTAAACTCGTGCTGCGCAGCATTCTTGAGGACCGCAACGACATCGGCACCAAGCACGAGGCCATCATCAACGACCACACCGCCATCATCAAGCTATAAGAAAACGTTAACTGTTAAGAGTAGCGCACCAACAAGACCCGCTACCAAAAAAGGAGTGCAGAATTTGCACTAGAAGATAACAAAAGGTAGCACATCATTAAAAATCTCTACTGAAACGAATAGTTTTGCTATCATTTTGTCGATTTTATCGCCAATTTGTTTGGTTTGATGCATTTTACTATATATTTTTGCAACTATGTTAAAATAAGCATCTTATCAAAAATGTGAGATTATGAGTGCCCCCAAAATTGAACTGACTTCCAGAGAAAAGGAAGTACTCGAATTGCTGTCAGCAGGGTATAACAGCAAGGAAATTGGAGAGAAAATATTCATCTCCTCTAACACTGTGGAGTATCACCGCAAACAATTATTGCGCAAAACCGGCTCTCGCAATGTAGCAGAGCTCATCGGTAAAGCATACCGCACAGGTTTGTTGAAAATCAACGATTAACATCAATTACCCTAACCCATTAAAGGCTATGCACCATCCACTATTGGCATAGCCTTCATCTTTTTATCAAATACACAGGTATTAACAACACGCCCGCGTCTTGAGCGACAGCGGGCGTAATTGTTGAGTGTCAAAATGATGCGCTCCGGCTTACTTCTTATCCTTGAGCAAGTCGCGGATTTCGGCCAGCAGTTCCTCCTGAGAGGGACCAGCGGGAGCAGCGGGTTCTTCCTTCTTGGGCATGAGCTTGTTCATGAACTTGATCATCAAGAAGATACACAGGGCGATGATCAGGAAGTCGATAACGTTCTGGATAAACACACCGTACTTGATAACAGCACCAGCGGTCTCGCCAGCGATACCTGCGGCAGCAGCGGCATTATTGGCAGCATCGGTAACAGCCTCGACTGCACCATCAGCGCCCACAGCACCTGCGGCATCCTCAGCCAGCTTGCTGATCGGCTTGATCTTGTACTCCAGGCTGGTGAAATCCACGTTACCCGTGAGCAGGCCAATAGCGGGCATCAGCACATCGTCAACAAGCGAACTAACGATCTTGCCAAAAGCACCACCGATGATAACACCGACTGCCATGTCCATCACGTTGCCCTTCATGGCAAACTCCTTAAACTCTTTGATAAAACCCATAATCTTTCAGTTTTTAAAAATTAATATTATGAATCAATAAAATATTAAACAATCTTAATTCAGTGACAGAAAAAAATCATTTTGCTACCCAAAGTCCACAACAATAGAATTATTTTGTTAACTTTGCAGTCGCAATGCGACTGTTGTCATGACAACCGCAATGCAAAGATACTAAAAAATTAAAAATAACGTTATATAACTACATTATTTATTAAAAATTCATTAAAAAAAGCATTATGGAGAAGATTAAAATCGGTATTAATGGATTCGGACGCATCGGTCGTTTTGTTTTCCGCTCAGCTTTTGAGCCTGAGAATGTTAACGATATCGAAGTTGTAGGTATCAATGACCTTCTGGACGTTGACTACATGGCCTATATGCTCAAGTATGACACCATGCACGGACGCTTCAACGGCACCGTTGACTATGACCTGGACAAGAAGGAACTCATCGTCAATGGCCAGCACATCCGCGTCTTTGCCGAGAAGGATGCTGAGAACATCGCTTGGGGTGAGATTGGTGCCGAGTATATCGTTGAATCCACCGGTTTCTACTTGACCATGGACCGCGCCGAGAAGCACCTCAAGGCTGGTGCCAAGTACGTGGTTCTCTCTGCCCCCAGCAAGAAGGGTGATGACGGTCGCCAGGCCGATATGTTCGTGTGCGGTGTGAACACCGACAAGTATGCTGGCCAGACCATCGTCAGCAACGCCAGCTGCACCACCAACTGCTTGGCTCCCATCGCCAAGGTGCTCAACGACAGCTTCGGCATCGAGAGCGGTCTGATGACCACCGTTCACTCGGTAACCGCTACCCAGCGCACCGTTGACGGTCCCAGCGCTAAGGACTGGCGCGGCGGACGCGCTGCCTGCGGCAACATCATCCCCAGCTCCACTGGCGCCGCCAAGGCTGTTGGCAAGGTAATCCCCGAGCTCGACGGCAAGCTCACCGGTATCTCGATGCGTGTTCCCACCCTCGACGTATCGGTTGTTGACCTCACCGTCAACCTCAAGAACCCCGCCACCAAGGAGGACATCTGCGCTGCCATGAAGAAGGCCAGCGAGGGTGAGTTGAAGGGAATCCTGGGTTACACCGAGGACAAGGTCGTTTCCAGCGACTTCCTGGGTTGCCCCCTCACCTCCATCTTTGATGCCGATGCCGGCGTTTACCTGACCGACAAGTTTGTCAAGGTGGTATCGTGGTATGACAACGAGATTGGCTACAGCCACAAGATGCTCGACCTCATCAAGATCATGAAGAAGCACAACGGCTAATCGACCACACTTCTTGCAACAACGAGACTGATCCCTGTAATGCCCCGTGCATTGCAGGGATTTTTTCTAAAAAAACAATAAAATATTTGGAATATTACAATTTCATGTCTTAACTTTGTAAGCAACTAGTAATTATTATCAACCATCTAAAACAATTCACGACAATGAAAAAATGGAAATGCGTTGTGTGTGGTTACATCCATGAGGGTGACACACCTCCCGAAGAGTGCCCTCTGTGTGGCGTTGGACCCGAGGACTTTGAGGAAGTGACCGAGTAAAGTCAGCAGTAGCTCTTTACACAGTGAGCAAGTGCTCAACTTGCGAAACTCAAGCTTATTAATTTATCTGTTTAACTTACTAATCAAGACAAATACTGAATAACAATCATTATGGCAAAGAAATGGATCTGCACCGTGTGCGGTTATGTACACGAGGGTGACACCCCTCCCGAGAAATGTCCACAGTGTAAACAACCCGCCGAGAAGTTCAAGGAACTCAAGGAAGACGAGGAAGTAACCTATGCCGCCGAGCATGTGATTGGCGTCGCTAAGGGCGTTGACCCCGAAATCCTCGCTGGTCTCAAGGCGCACTTTGAGGGCGAATGCTCCGAGGTGGGTATGTACCTGGCTATGTCACGTCAGGCCGACCGTGAGGGCTATCCCGAGGTAGCCGAGGCCTTCAAGCGCTATGCCTTTGAGGAGGCCGAGCACGCCGCCAAGTTCGCTGAGCTGCTGGGCGAGGTAGTTTGGGACACCAAGACCAACCTCGAGAAACGCATGGCTGCCGAAGCCGGTGCATGTGAGGACAAGACCCGCATTGCTAAGCTCGCCAAGGCCCAGGGCCTGGATGCCATCCACGACACCGTTCACGAGATGGCCCGCGACGAGGCACGCCACGGTCAGGGCTTCACTGGCCTGTACAACCGCTTCTTCAAGAAGTAATCACATCCCGAAAGGGTATGGAAAAATCGCCTGGGCACTTAGTGCTCAGGCGATTTGATTTTTCATTGTACTCCCGCTGGGAATCGAACCCAAATCTAAGGTTTAGGAAACCTCCATTCTATCCATTGAACTACAGGAGCATCAAGAAAATCGGCTGGACTCATGGCTTGGCACCGTGGCCAGCCGATTCTATTTTAAATTGGTTCAGGAATTATTACTTCCTGGCGGTTGCAAGAGCAGCCTCCTTCTTGTCGCTGCGACGGGCAATCCAGTAAGCCACGGGCGAAGCGATGAACAGAGACGAGCAGGTACCGATGATAACACCGAGGATCATCGCGAAGATGAAGCTGCGGATTGACTCACCACCCAAGAACAGCATGATGAAGAGCACGAGCAGGGTCGTGATAGAGGTCATCAAGGTACGTGACAGGGTGCTGCACAACGCCTTGTTGAAGGTGGTGTAGAGGTCCTGCTTGGGATAGAGTGAACGGTACTCACGCACACGGTCAAATACAACCACGGTATCGTTTACCTGATAACCGATAACGGTCAGGATAGCGGCGATAAAGGTCTGGTCAATCTCCATCGAGAAGGGCAGCAGGCCATGCAGGTTGTAGAAGCCGATGACGATAAACGAGGTGAATGCTACGGCAGCCAGAGCGCCAATAGAGAACGCGATGTTGCGGAAGCGGAACAGGATGTACAGTGCCATTGCAAGCAGTGAGAACAGCACAGCCCATACGGCTTGACGCGTCATGTCACTTGCGATGCTCGGGCCTACGGTCTCGCTCGATACGACACCGACACTCTCATTAGACATGCTGAAGTCTTCCTTGCTCATCGAGCCAAGTTCGCTCTTCAGGCCGTCATACAACTTGTTCATGATTTCATCATCAACACCCTCGCTGGAATCGTCAATCTTGTAGTTGGTCGAGATGCGCACCTTGGTGTCGTTATCAATGGTGATGACTGAGGTGTTAGCGCCATCGAACTGATTCTCTAACTGCGACTCAAGAGCCTGGGTCGATACGGGGTGATCAAATTGTACAACGAAGTTGCGACCACCAGAGAAGTCGATACCACGGTTCAAACCACGAACACCGAACAGGATGCCCATGATGACGATCAGAGCCAATACTGCGGTAGCAGTTTTCTTGGCCGTGCCCATGAAGTTGAACTGAACGTTCTCCATCAGGTGACGGGTCAAGCTCGTGTTGAAGGTCATCTTGTCGAAGGTACCCTTGTTCACGAAGTGCTCCATCACAAGGCGTGTTGCAAACACGGCAGTGAAGAACGAGCAGCAGATACCGATTACCAGGGTAACGGCAAAACCGCGGATGGGACCGGAACCGAGCAGAATCAGGATGATACCGGTGATGATAGTGGTCAAGTTGGAGTCGAAGATGGCCGAGAATGCATTCTTGTAACCATCGCTGACGGCAGCCTTGAGACCCTTGCCTGCGCGGAGCTCCTCCTTACAACGCTCGAAGATAAGCACGTTGGCATCCACCGCCATACCTAACGTCAGTACAATACCGGCGATACCAGGCAGCGTGAGCACGCTCTGGAACGATGCAAGAATACCCATCGTGAAGAACAGGTTCAGGAAAAGACCCAGGTTAGCAATCATACCGGCATGGATACCGTAGGTGCAAACCATAAAGATCATCAGCAGCACGAGGGCGACGATGAACGAGATGAGACCCTTGCGGATGGATTCCTTACCCAGCGACGGGCCGATAACGCTCTCACTGGCGACATTGACACGTGCTACCATCTTACCAGACTCGAGCACGTTGGCAAGGTCGTTTGCCTCCTCGACGGTGAAGCGACCGCTGATCTGCGAGCGACCACCATCAATCTGGCTGTTCACATTGGGGAATGAGTAAACCTGATCATCGAGGACGATGGCAATGGCCTTACCGATGTTCTGACCGGTGATGATGCTCCACTGACGTGCGCCCTCATCGTTCATGGTCATTGACACGACCTGACCCTGCAGGTTGTCAAACTCGCTGGTTGCGCGGGTAACGACGTCACCGTTCAGGACGGGCTGGTTGTTGACGGTGCGCAGGGCAACAAGCTGGAAGGCCTCATGGCCACCTTGCATGCTCTCGGGCTTAACAGTCCAGGCGAGCTTCAAGTCGGCGGGCAGGATGGTCTTGGCAACCGGGGAGTGGATGATGGCATTGACAGCAGCAGTGTCTGATGCGCTAACATAACCCACAACGGGAGAACCAGCACCAGCGCTTGCCAGAGCCTCAAAGCCTGTCAGCTGAGCAAGGGTGAGCTCGCCCTTCTGGGCGGGAGCAGCCTTGGTGGCAGCGGCAGCCTTAGCAGCGCTGTCAGCAGCAGCCTTTACCTCGGCGGTAGCGGTGCTGTCGGTAGTAGCGGCAGCATCCTGGGCGGGAGCTTGGGCAGTGGTCTTGTTGGCCTGAGCCTGGTCGCTGAGTTGACGCAGAGGACCTACAATGTCACCTAAGGTATAAGTCAAGTAGAATTCAAGGTTGGCGGCACCCTGTAACAGTTTGCGAACGCGCTCGGGCTCTTTCACACCCGGGAGCTCGAGCAGGATGCGACCCGTGCTCTGCAGCTTTTGGATATTGGGTTGAACGACACCGAAGCGGTCGATACGGTTACGCAGCACCTTATAGGAATTGTCCACCATGCTGTTAACCTCGTCGTTGAGGATGTTCTGCACCTCACGGTCATTGGCATTGGGTTTTTCCTTAATGCGCTCGATGTTGCGGAAGATTTGTGCCAGATTGCCCTCGGGAGCCAGCTTCTTGTACTCCTTGCAGAAGGAGCCGACGAAGTCGTCCTGAGCGGTCTGGTTCTTGGACACGTTGTCGATGGCCTGATTAAACTTCTTGTCTGGATTGTTGTTCGCAAGAGCGCGCAAGATGTCGGGCACCGAGATCTGCAGTGTCACGTTCATACCACCCTTCAAGTCAAGGCCGAGGCCCAACTCTTTCTCACGAACTTGCTGGAAAGTGTAGTAACCAAGGTACACCTTCTCATTAGCGAGGGAATCCAAATACTCATTGAGGGCTGTCTTGTATTTCTCATTGCTGGTGTCGGCACTCTTGATGCCTGCAACAGCAAGTGCCTTCTTCTCTGCCTTGTCCTGGTAATAGGTGCTCACGCAGGTAAATGACAGATAGAAAGCGCAAATCAATAACAGTGCAATGGTAAGGACTCTAATAAAACCTTTAGTTTGCATTTGATTTGTTAATTATTTAATTAAATTTTGTTAATTTCCGCTTCAAACGTCTTTTTCAGCCTGCAAATATACTGCTTTTTCTGAAAGTGAGACATATTTTTTTCAAGTTTTTATCCCATACATTATTGAAATTAAAGGAAAACGGCGCGTTTGCACCGTTTTTGTGGTCAATTTGAACCATCATGACACCTCTCCCCCCCCCAAAAAAACAGTTTCATGAGACTTAACCCCATGAAACTGAATGATAACACTTTAAAAATGGATGGTATGGTCAACCCCGCCTATCGCTACAGTTACCAAGTTTTAGTTGGAAACCATTGGTGTCTGGGGAAAGTCTAGCAGGCAGAAGGCCTGCACAAGGCCAGCGGCC
>CAMVAP010000018.1 GCA_947165485.1 uncultured Prevotellaceae bacterium | reverse complement strand
CTCCCGCGTCATCCCGCGTCAGTGTCCCCTATGCCGTGGCTCCCGCCACGGCCCCTCCCGCATCATCCCGCGTCAGAGTCCCCCATGCCGTGGCTCTTGCCACGGCCCCCTCCGCGTCATCCCGCGTCAGTGTCCCCTATGCCGTGGCTCCCGCCACGGCCCCCCAGTCATTACCGCTTTCCAGGCCCCTCTCGTGGCGCCATGACTTCAATTATCGCTCAATGGTCACGGGCGTGAGCATTACCAGTTGAAACTTTCAGGTGCGGTGATACAATAAAAAGGCGGTTTTGTAGTTAATGTAGAAAAAGACGATTGTAAATTTTTCTCAAGTAAGAAATGAAACTGACAAAATCTATAGCCGCCGTCGTGCTGATGGCTACCGCTGTGACTGCCTGGGCTCAGGAGGACATCAAGAACACCGAGTTCAACCCAGTGACCACGGGTGTCACCTCGTTGAGTATCACTCCCGATGCCCGAGGTGCCTCGATGGGTGACCTGGGTGCCGCCACCGAGGCCGATGTGAACTCCCAGTTTTGGAACCCGTCCAAGTATGCCTTTGCCTACAGCCGTGCGGGCGTTTCATTGTCCTATACCCCCTGGTTGCGCAAGATCGTGAATGACATCTACCTTGCCAATTTGGCTGGTTATTACAAGATAGGTAGCAGCGATAACCAGGCTATAAGTGCCTCGTTGCGCTATTTCTCGTTGGGCGAGGTGATGGCAACCGACGGTGACGGCTCGATGATCTCGACGATCAACCCGTTTGAGATGGCAGTTGACCTGGGATACAGCCGCAAGTTGAGCGAAAAGTTCTCGATGGGTGTAGTCCTGCGTTACATCTATAGTGACCTGGGCTACAGCTCCATGAACACAGGTGAGCAGACGTCGGGTGCATCGGCTTTCTCGGCTGACCTGTCGGGTTATTACACCACCTATCCCATCATTGGCCGCAATGAGTGCCAGTGGTCGCTGGGTTTCAATGTGTCTAACATCGGCTCCAAGGTATCCTACAACAAGGGTAATGACCCTGCTTATCTGCCCGCTAACTTGAAGATAGGTACCGCATTCACGTTCCCCCTTGCCGACTATAACAACTTGACTCTGTCGGTTGATGCCAACAAGTTGCTCGTGCCTGCCAAGCCCCGCTTGGATGACTTTGCCGGCGATCAGTTGGCCTATGACGATGCTCTGGATGAGTGGAAAAACAAGTCATCTATTACGGGAATCTTTGACAGTTTCAAGGACAACTTTGCCAAGCGCATCACCTATTCGGTGGGTGCCGAGTATGCTTACAACCAGCAGTTCTTCTTGCGTGGCGGTTATTACTATGAGAGCAAGTATGCCGGTAACCGTCAATACTTTGGCCTGGGTGCAGGATTCTCCCTCAACGTGATCAAGATTGATGCCAGCTATATGATTGCGACCGCCCAGAACAGTCCTCTGGACCAGACGCTGCGCTTCACCTTGTCATTCGACCTGGACGGCATCAAGAACCTCTTTGGACGTTAGCCTTTAGAACTAACAACTAGCAACTAACAACTAACAACTAACAACTAAATAATGCCACGCATCGGGATGGGATTTGACGTGCATCGACTCGTGGAGGGACGCGAGTTGTGGCTCGGGGGAGTGAACATCCCCTGGGAAAAAGGTCTGTTGGGCCACAGCGATGCCGACGTGGCCATTCATGCCCTGTGCGATGCCCTGCTGGGCGCAGCGGCCTTGCGCGACATTGGTTACCATTTCCCTGACACCGATCCCCGCTACAAGGGTATTGACAGCCGCGTGCTGTTGCGTCATGTGATGCGGTTGCTCGACGAGAAGGGCTATTGCCTGGGCAACTGTGACATCACCATCTGTGCCGAGCAGCCCAAGCTCAACCCCCACATCCCCGCCATGCAGAGCGAATTGGCATCCTGTATGGACTGTGACCCCGGCCAGGTTTCCATCAAGGCCACTACGACCGAGCGCCTGGGCTACACTGGCCGCGGCGAGGGGATCGCCGCCTATGCCGTTGCCCTCATTCAAGAAAAGAACTGATACCCATGACCGAGGCCCGATTACAGCGCCGTATTCCATATCTCGACATCCTGCGTGTCGTGGCTTGCCTGCTGGTCATCCTCATCCACACGCCCATCCGTCAATACGACACCTATTACAACGAGCCCTCGCTTGCGGGCGCGATCTATACCGTACTGGTGGCAGTGAACTGCAACCTGTTCTTCATGATCACGGGAGCCTTGTTGCTGCCCGTGACGATGCCTGGCAAGCGGTTTGTCAAGCGTCGCACGCGTGTCGTCTTTTTCCCGTTGTTGACGTGGACGGTCATTTATCTGCTGGAGCATGCCTTGTTGCTTCACAACTTCACGCCACGGCTATTGACGTCGGTCCTGTTTCACCCTGTTGAAGGGTTGCTGTGGTATGTGTATGTGCTGTTGGTGATTTATGTGACGCTGCCGCTGGTGAGCAAGTGCATCGCTGCCATCGGCAAGCGCGGCGTGGAGATGCTGCTGGTGCTGTGGGTGCTCTCGTCGTTTATCCCTTACCAGCATGGCGTGTTTATCGAGGCATCACAGTACAGCCACAACATGTTTGGGGCGTTTGCCAGCTACTATGGTTACGTCCTGTTGGGCTATTACTTGCACCATTATGGTTTACCCGCCTTTTCAAGTGGCAATCACCTCAAGTGGGCCTTGCTGCTGTGCTTCGGCATCGTGGTGATGCCCATGTTTGAGTTTATGGTTCAAGGCCATTTTGGCATCACCTGGCAGCAACACATCGACACGATTACGACTGATGTCAGCATCAACAACATAGCGATGGCGACGCTCATCTATGTGGCGATACGCCATTTTGCTCCAGCACATTACGATTCCAAGTTGCATCCGTCGGCCAGCGCATGGTGGCCTACATTGAGTGTGTGCACCTTTGGCATATATCTGTCGCAGATGTTCGTTCTGCGGCAAGTCGTGTGGCCCCTGACCCCCTGGCTAGCCCAGGCACACTGGGTCATTGACTGTCTGGTGAGCGCGGTGTTGGCCTTTGCCGTGTGCTTCATTTTGGTGGTCCTCGTCCGTCGCCTTCCCTTCCACAAGTTCATCACGGGCAAGTGATTCTTGCCCATGGCAGTGAATATCCACCCCTAAAATGATTGCCCTTTGGGCAATTTGTTGTACCTTTGTGGGCTCAAATCAAAAGGGTAACTAATTGAACTGATGAAAGAGACCGAAAAACCAGAAAAAGGTAACCAAATTATAGAGGAAGCGGCACAAGCCGAATACAAGTACGGCTTTGTGACCGACATCGAGACCGAGGTCATCCCCAAGGGGCTTGACGAGGACGTGGTGCGCCGCATCTCGGCCCTGAAGGGTGAGCCCGAGTGGTTGCTGGAGTTTCGCCTGAAGGCCTATCGCCATTGGCTGACACTCAAGGCTCCCACGTGGGGACACGTCCATGTGCCCGAAATCGATTACCAGGCTATCAGCTACTATGCCGCCCCGCGCCAGAAGAAGGCTGGCGAGGGTCCCAAGGAGATTGATCCCGAGCTGAAGAAGACATTTGACAAATTGGGTATTCCCCTGGAGGAACAGATGCGACTGAGTGGCATGGCCGTTGATGCCGTGATGGACAGCGTGAGCGTCAAGACGACCTACCGCGAGCGGTTGGCCGAGCTGGGCGTGATCTTCTGCTCGATCAGCGAGGCTGTAAAGGATTATCCCGACCTGGTGCGCAAGTACCTGGGCAAGGTGGTGCCTTACACCGACAATTTCTACGCTGCATTGAATTCTGCCGTATTCAGCGATGGCTCGTTTGTCTATATCCCCAAGGGAGTGCGTTGCCCGATGGAACTGTCCACCTACTTCCGCATCAATGCTGCCCAGACGGGCCAGTTTGAACGCACGTTGATTGTCGCCGATGACGATGCTTATGTCTCCTATCTGGAGGGTTGCACCGCCCCGATGCGAGATGAGAACCAGCTGCATGCCGCCATCGTGGAGATTATCGTCGAGGACCGGGCCGAGGTGAAGTACAGCACCGTCCAGAACTGGTATCCCGGTGACAAGGACGGCAAGGGCGGCATCTACAACCTGGTGACCAAGCGTGGCCTGTGCCGTGGCGATCACAGCAAGCTCTCATGGACTCAGGTCGAGACCGGTAGCGCCATCACGTGGAAGTACCCCAGTTGTGTGCTCAAGGGTGACCACTCGGTGGGAGAGTTTTACAGTGTGGCGCTGACCAATAACTGGCAGGAAGCCGACACGGGTACCAAGATGATCCACCTGGGGCGTCACAGCACCAGCACCATCGTGAGCAAGGGCATCAGCGCCGGACACAGCCAGAACAGCTATCGAGGCATGGTCAAGATCGCCCCCAAGGCGACTGGTTGCCGCAATTTCACCCAGTGTGACAGCCTGCTGCTGAGCGACACCAGCGGTGCCCACACCTTCCCCGTGATCGAGGTGGGCAACGACACGTCGGTTGTGGAGCACGAGGCCACAACCAGCAAGATCAATGAGGACCAGATCTTCTATTGCAACCAGCGCGGTATCTCGACCGAGGATGCCGTCGGGCTCATCGTGAATGGTTATGCCAAGGAGGTGATGGCCAAGTTGCCGATGGAGTTTGCGGTCGAGGCCCAGAAACTCCTCAGCATCTCGCTGGAAGGCAGTGTAGGGTGATTTAGGCTTTAAGGAAATAACTAACAACTAGCAACTAACAACTAACAACTAAAACAATATGTTAGTAATAAAAGATTTACAGGCCTCGATTGAGGATAAGCAGATATTGAAAGGCGTGAACTTGACCGTCAAGCCGGGTGAGGTACATGCCATCATGGGCCCTAACGGATCGGGCAAGAGCACCCTGAGCGCCGTGCTCACGGGAAATCCCGCCTATACCGTCACTGGCGGCAGTGTGGAGTTCTACGGCAAGGACTTGTTGGCGCTCTCTCCCGAGGACCGTGCTCATGAAGGACTCTTCTTGAGTTTCCAGTACCCCGTTGAGATTCCGGGCGTGTCGATGGTCAATTTCATGCGTACCGCCTTGAACGAGAAGCGCAAATACTTTGGACAGGAGCCCTTGAGCGCTGCCGATTTCTTGAAGCTCATGCGTGAGAAGCGTTCCATCGTTCAACTGGATAACAAACTCGCGTCGCGTGCCGTCAATGAGGGCTTCTCGGGCGGTGAGAAGAAGCGCAACGAGATTTTCCAGATGGCGATGCTGGAGCCGCGGTTGAGCATCCTGGATGAGACCGACAGCGGCCTTGACATCGATGCGCTGCGCATCGTGGCCGGCGGTGTGAACACGCTCAAGAGCAAGGACAATGCAACGATTGTCATCACCCACTACCAGCGCTTGCTGGATTACATCAAGCCCGACTATGTGCACGTGCTCTACAAGGGCCGTATCGTGATGAGTGCCGGTCCTGAGTTGGCGCTGGAACTCGAGGAGAAGGGTTATGACTGGATTAAGGAACAAGTCGATTCACAGCAATAACGAGAGATGAACGCCCTCAAGCAATATATCGAACTGTATGACAGCAACCGCGCCCTCATCGAGCAGCAGTCTCCCGCATTGTTGAACACCTTGCGACTGGAAGCCCGTGAACAACTGGAGACGGCCCGCTTGCCCCGCAAGGGAAGTGAGGACTATGAGGCGACCGATCTGGAGGCCTTGTTTGCCCACGATTATGGCGTGAACATCAATCGTCTGCCCTTTGATGCCGACCCGGGTGAGACTTTTCATTGTGATGTGCCCAACCTGAGCACATGCCTCTATTACGCCAGCAATGACGCGTTCCACAGCAGTGCTACTGCCGAGCGCAACATAGGCCAGGTGGTGGTGGAACCATTCAGCATGGCTGCGGTTGACTATCCTGAACTGATGGCGGCCCATTATGGCAAGTTGGCTCAGATGAAAGATCCCACGGTAGCGCTCAACAGCCTGCTGGTGCAGGATGGCCTCTTCATTTATGTTCCTGATGGTGTGGTGCCCGAGCGCCCCATCCAGTTGGTCAATATCTTCAATGCGGCTCTCGACATGATGGTGCAGCGACGCTTGCTCATCATCGTGGGCAAGAATGCGAGCGTCAAGCTGCTTGCCTGTGACCATTCCCAGAGCCCTGATTACCGTTACCTGAATAATCAGGTCATTGAGATTGTCGCCATGCAGGGCAGCACTGTGGATTTCTATGATATGGAAGAGAGCACACCGTTGACCAGCCGTGTCTCGTCAATCTATGTGGACCAGCATGAGGGCAGCAACGTGCTCATCGACGGTATCACCCTCACCAATGGCTTCACGCGCAACAACTACCATGTTGAGGTCAACGGCGAGCACGCCGAGACCCACCTGCTGGGAATGACGATCGCCAGTGGTGAGCAGCATGTGGACAGCCACACCTTCATCAGCCACAATGCGCCTCGTTGCAACAGCAATGAGATGTTCAAGTATGTGCTCAACGACAATGCCGTGGGTGCTTTTGCGGGTAAGATCCTGGTGAAGCCCAATTGTCCTCGTGTCGAGGCCTATCAGGGCAACCGCAACCTGTGCAGCGCTCCCACTGCCAGAATGTACACCAAGCCTCAACTTGAAATCTATACCGACGATGTGATGTGTTCTCATGGCTCGGCAGTAGGTCAACTCGATGAGGATGCGTTGTTCTACATGCGCACGCGCGGTATCGGTATGGAAGAGGCCCGTCGCCTGTTGATGCAAGCCTTTGTGGCCGATGTCATCGATGGCGTGCGACTGGATGCCTTAAAGGATCGCCTGCACTATCTGGTAGAGAAACGCTTTGCGGGCACCTTGAGCAACTGTGCGGGATGCTTGCAGACGTGTCATCCCAATAAAGAGAATAAAGAGAAGTGATGGAACCGTTAGACATCCAACGCATCAGGGAGGATTATCCCATCCTGCAACGGCACATTGAGGGCCGTCCGCTCGTCTATCTGGACAATGCCGCCACATCCCAGACACCCCGTCCCGTGGTGGAAGCCATCGACCGGATGTATTACCACTACAAGGCCAATGTGCATCGCGGCGTGCATACACTCTCGCAGGAGGCGACCGACCTGGTAGAGCTCACGCGCGAGAAGGTGCGTGCCTTTATCAACGCCGGCAGCGTGCAGGAGGTGATTTTCACTCGCGGCACCACCGAGGGCATTAACCTTGTGGCATCCTCGATGGGTCAGATGCTGGAAACCGGTGATGAGATTATCGTCACCGTGATGGAGCACCACAGCAACATCGTGCCATGGCAACTCATCGGCCAGCATAAGCGGGTGACCCTGCGTGTCGTGCCCATCGACGATAGTGGTCAAGTGGATTTGCATGCCTATGAGGACCTGTTTACCGACAATACCCGCTTTGTCGCCATCGCCCATGTGTCCAATGTGCTGGGCACCGTCAATCCCGTCAAGCAGATGATTGAGATCGCCCATCGCAATGGCGTGCCCGTGCTCATCGATGGAGCGCAGGCCGCGCCCCATGTCGAGGTTGATGTTCAGGCTCTGGATTGCGACTTCTATGCCTTCTCCAGCCACAAGATGTATGGCCCGGCTGGCGTGGGCATCCTCTACGGCAAGCGTTACTGGCTGGAGAAGATGCCACCTTACCAGGGTGGGGGAGAGATGATCGGGCAAGTGTCATTTGAACGCACCACGTTTGCCGAGTTGCCTTTCAAGTTCGAGGCCGGCACGCCCGACTTTGTCGATATCGCGGCATTTGGCGCGGCAATTGATTATATCCAGGGTTTGGGAATCAACAATATCGCTGCCCATGAGCATCAACTGCTCACAGCCGCTGTCGAGGGCTTGAAGCAGATTGATGGCATCCGTCTCTTTGGCACCGCACCAGGCAAGAGTGGCGTGGTGTCGTTTCTCGTTGATAACATTAGCAGCTACGATATGGGGCTGCTCCTCGATAAACTGGGCATTGCTGTGCGCACAGGGCACCATTGCGCCCAGCCGCTCATGGCGCGTTATGGTGTGACGGGCATGGTCAGGGCGTCGTTTGCCGTCTATAATACGCTCGACGAGGTGGCCGCCTTTGTCGCCGCCACCCGCCGTGTCGCCGACATGCTGCGCTAGCAGTGGCCCGCATGTAGCTGGGTGCTCGATGATATGTGGCAGAATGTGATAACAACTTGTTGAGATGAATAGATTGATGACAACACTAGCCGCCATTGTGCTGGCTTGTCTGGGGGCGGCTGGAATGAGCACCGACGCCTGGATACAGTTCAGTGACACAACGGGTATGGCGTTGACCGACATTATCGCCAAGGGGTTGCCTGTGCTGTGTGTCGAGACCGTGGGTGCCGAGGAACCCACCTGTGACTATGTGTCGGCACCGGCAGGATGCATGGGCATGGCCATCACCAATGCCACCAAGGTGCCCGGTCGCCTGGTGATTTATCGCCGCGTCGAGGGTATGGATAGCGTGGTGTATGACAGCGGAGAATATGATAACAACGTGAGCGGCATGACCATCAAGATAAGGGGCAACACGAGCGCCTATTCAGCCAAGAAGCCCTACAAAATCAAGTTGCAGCGCAAGGGTGACCTGCTCATGCGTAGTGATGAGAAGTATAAGGACAAAGACTGGTTGCTGCTCAAGGATCCCTACCTGCTCACGCTCGCTGGCTTTACGGTCAGCCGATTGCTGGGAATGCAGTGGACACCTGGACATGGCTATGTCAATGTGGTGCTCAATGGTGAGTATCGAGGCGTGTACTTGCTGTGTGAATCGGTCAAGCGCAACCCCAGCTGCCGCCTGGATGTCGATAAGACATCGGGCTACATCTTTGAGTGCGACCCCTACTGGTGGAATGAGGACGTGTATGTCAACTCCATCACTTCGCCCAGCTACAACTTCACGTTCAAGTATCCCGATAGCGATGATCTGCTGCCCGAGCAGCAGGTTTACCTGCAGGGGGTGGTGTCGGCCTATGAGCGCAGCTTGACGGCTTCCAATTATCCCGACCTGATTGATGTCCAGTCATGGGCTCGATGGTGTCTGGGACATGACTTGTGCGGCACCAAGGATTCGGGGGGCGCTAACCGTTACTACAGCAAGTATGACAGCAGCGATACATCGCTGGTGGTGATGCCTGTGCTGTGGGACTTTGATATGGCCGAACGGACGACTTCGGCCTGGTCGCTGTGTCACACCGAGCATTTCTCCAAGTTGTTCAATAATGCCAACCGATGTTTTGTTGACGAGTATGTGTGGCAATGGCGCCGCATCAGGGACCATCTGGTCGCTGACTTCACCGCATCGATGTCGGCCTTCAGGCAGAGCAAAGAAGGTAAGGCCTTGATCTCCTGCCGAGATCTGGAAACAAAGCGCTGGGGTTCTGCACAGTCGGTGTGGAGCCTGGTCAGCACGCACATCAGCTGGTGCACCAACCGTCATACTTGGCTTGATAGTGCGATCAATGCCTTGAATCCTGTTGGCGACGTGAACATCGACGGGAAAGTCCAAATCCAGGACCTCTCATTGCTCATCGACAATCTCTTGTCTGGCAACGGACCCTTGTACCACGCCACAGATGTGGATGGTGATGGGACGACCGGAATTGCCGACGTGTCGGCACTCATCGATCTGCTGCTGACCCAGTCTTGATAAGGGGAAAAGGAAAAAGACAAGATTCACACCCTGTCTTTTTTGTTGTTAATGTTCTGAAGCCTAAAAAACTTTTAACTAAACCCAATTGTTCATGATTAAATTTAAGGCATAATCATATCTTTTAATGCTTTGATGTGCAAAGAAAGATAATTGTACGTTGCCGTCCAAATAAATTCTACAAAGTGCCTGTTTTTTTCGGTAAAAACGAGACAACTAACTGAAAATGATAGGGGTTGTGGTAGCCTGGTTAAGGCTTGGGGGTATAGTTGCGTCCCACAACATTGCACAAGAAGTGGCGTCCCAGGTAGGAAGCCAGGATGCCCATTTTGTTCTTGATGCGCACTTGGGGGTCCATCAAGCAATTGAATCGTAGCCGCTTGATGCCATTCCAGCAGCGTTCCTGGAGTGCATGGTGGTCGAGTGTGGTGTCTTGATTGCTGAGCAGCAGGATGTTGAAATAGGCGCTCAACAACCGGCTGCGCACGGCCTTGAGGTATTGTTGGTCGGCCTGCAACATGTGTGATTCCAGCGCCTCACCGATCTTGAGCACATCGGCACGCTTGGGAGAAAAGGAGTCCAGGATGCTGCTTTGGCGCTGGCGGTAACCGTAGATGGTGGCATCAACCGTCACTACGGTCTCACACTTGTTGAGCAAGGGGTAGATAATGGCAAAGTCCTCATAATACATTCCCACAGGATAGCGGATGTCGTTAAATAACGAAGCCTGGTATAAGCGACCCCATGCCGAGTGGGTGAGTCCCTGTTGATATAGCACGGCCAGCATGGCGTTGCGCTTATCGAAGCGATGTATGGCGGGTTGTGGAGATGCTGCTGATGGCCATTCAGGCGTGTTTCCCGTGAAGGGGATGTAGCGACCGACGACCATTGTTGCCTGCTGCTGCCGCATGATGTCCAGCAGTATAGCGGCACAGTGGGGATGCAGCACGTCATCGCTGTCCACCATCATCACCACCTCGCCGTGCATCACGTCGAGTGCCGTGTTGCGGGCCGCCGAGAGTCCACCGTTGTTCTGGTGGATAACCCGTATGCGCTGGTCGCGCAGGGCCCACTGGTCACACATTGTTCCACTGGCATCGGTGCTGCCGTCATCGACCACAAGAATTTCTAGATGACGGTAACTCTGGGCCACAATGCTCTCCATGCACTGGTCCAGATACTTTTCCACATTATACACGGGAACAATGACCGATATCAGCGGCTCTTGATTCATTTCCAAAGAAAAAATCAATGAGGCTATGCCATCATTTGGGGCCTTTGATTCCTCAGTGCGTAGCACGGATTAATGATAGGCTAGGCCGATGGTATAGCCTCATTGAGAGGTTACTTCACTTTCCACTCAAAGCCGTCCTTGGTGTCCTTGACCTCAAAGCCAAACTCGGCGAGCTTGTCACGGATGAGGTCGCTGGTCGCCCAGTCCTTGTTGGCCTTGGCGGTGCGGCGCATTTCCAGCAGCAGGTCAACGGCTTGACGGTAAGGCTCCAGGTTGACGCTGTCGCCTCCGGCGGCATCGTCACGTATGCCGAGCACGTCAAACAGGTAGGTCTGGAATACGCTCTTGAGTTCATCAATGTCGGCCTGCGACAGGCTGGCTTTACCGTCATTGGCCTGATTGATGACCTTGCTGGCATCAAACAGGGTGGCAATGACCGTGGGCGTGTTCAAGTCATCGTTCATGGCATCGGCACAACGCTGACGGTAGTTGTCGAGCGTGAGCGACGATTGAGGTGCAGCGGTGAGACCGTTAAGGCGGTGCCAGCCGTCGAGCATGCGCTCAAGGGCTTTCTCGGCTGCCTGGAGGGCTTCGTTGCTGAAATCGACAGTGCCGCGATAGTGAGCTTGAAGGATGAAGAAGCGTATGGTCATGGGCGTGTAGGCCTGTGTCAAGGCCGGGTGGTTGCCCGTGAAGAACTGCTCCAGTGTGATGAAGTTGCCCAGTGACTTGCCCATCTTCTGGCCGTTGATGGTGATCATGTTGTTGTGCATCCAGTAATGCACCATCTCGTCTCCTTGACTGGCAACCGCCTGAGCGATTTCACACTCGTGGTGGGGGAACACGAGATCCATGCCGCCACCGTGGATGTCGAAGTGCTTGCCCAGGTACTTGCGTCCCATGGCTGTGCACTCGCAGTGCCATCCTGGGAATCCGTCGCTCCAGGGCGACGGCCATCGCATGATGTGCTCGGGCTGAGCCTTCTTCCACAGCGCGAAGTCGGCCTGGTTGTGTTTCTCTCCCACGCCTTCCAGCTCACGGCTGGCATTGAGGATATCATCGAGGTTGCGTCCCGACAGCACACCGTAGCGGTGGTCGCGGTTATAGGCCTCGATGTCAAAGTAGATGCTGCCGTTGCTCTCGTAGGCGTACCCGTTGTCCATGATCTGCTTCACCAGCTCCTCTTGCTCAATGATGTGACCAGTGGCATGAGGCTCGATGCTGGGAGGCAGCACGTTGAGCGACTGCATGGCGGCATGGTAGCGGTTGGTGTAGTACTGTGCCACTTCCATGGGCTCAAGTTGCTCCAGACGGGCCTTCTTGGCGATTTTGTCTTCGCCCTCATCTGCATCGTGCTCCAGGTGCCCCACATCGGTGATATTGCGCACATAGCGCACCTTGTAGCCCAGCTGCTGCAGGTAACGGAACAGGACGTCAAATGTGATGGCCGGTCGCGTGTGACCCAGGTGGGGGTCGCCATAGACCGTGGGGCCGCACACATACATGCCCACCATCGGCTCATTCAACGGCTTGAATTGTTCTTTCCTGCGGGTGAGGGTGTTATAGATGAACAATGGATGTTCCATTATTGCGGTATTCTGTTTTCAGTTGTAAGTAGTTGATTGAGGGAACCTGATTCCCAACTGGATTATGCCTGACCCTTGGGCAGGGGGAAGTCCATGATGTTACCGTTGGCGGGTGCTCCAGCGGGACGCATCAGCTTGATTTCGCCAAAGTTTTGCTCATAGCGGCGAATGTTGTCCTGAAGCGCGAGCATCAACTCCTTGGCGTGCTGGGGGGCCATGATGATGCGGCTCTGAACGCGTGCCTGGGGCATGTTGGGGCCACGCAGGATCATATCGATGAAGAATTCGTTGGGACCATGTGCGATCATGGCCATGTTGGAATAACGGCCTTGCAACTCTTCCTTGGGAATTTCAATCTTAATTTGCTGTTGGTTCTGATTTTCGTTTGCCATAATAGTTTTTTAATTTGATTTAAAAATGATTATTTATTGAAATCGTAGTACTCGGTATTGGGGAATGTCACATCGTTGAGATGTACCCTCAAGCACTTGCAGGAGGGACGTTTCCACAGTGCTCCCACGTTGAACGACGCATAACAGTCGCGCCAGAAGGTGCCTCGCTCTCCCAGCAGGTCATGCGACAGGTAGCACTCCACGGTATCGCTGTTGAGCGTCTTGCCGTCGGCAACGAGCAGGAATGTGCGGGCCTTGTTGGTGTATTCCACCTGGCAGTGCACATTGATAAACTCGCCCGTGCGCCACATGCTGCGCAACTTTACCTCATGGCGAGGCAGGCTGTCGGGTGACTGGGTCATGCGCAGCGAGTCGCTGAAGATGCCGTTGCAACCATACACGTCGATGTCGCGCTGGCGGGCCGCTACGGCTTCATCGGCATAGTTGTAGCGCAGCAGCACGCGCTGTTGTGTCTTGACTTCACTCACCGTCACCCTTGACTGGAGTGTGATGGCTGCCGAGTCGCCATGTCCCAGATACTCAAACAGCGCTCCCGTCCCATTCTCGCCCAGGTAGGTCACGATGTCGTAGCGGTAGTGGGTGTAGGCTCGGTCAATGTCATCCTGCTTGTCACAGGATGTCAGCGCCAGCACTGCCAGCATCAACAATGGTAGATGTCGCAGCAATCTCTTCATCGTGCAGGGGTGTTGCGCATGGTTTGTTCAACAATCATGCCGTCGCGCATGTGTAGGGTGCGGTCGGCCTGTGCGGCAAGGCTCTCGTCATGGGTCACGATGATAAACGTCTGGCCCAGCTCGTTGCGCAGGTCAAAGAACAACTGATGCAGTTCTTGCTTGTTGTGGCTGTCGAGACTGCCCGACGGCTCGTCGGCAAGGATGACCTTGGGGCTATTGATGAGTGCCCTGGCCACTGCCACGCGCTGGCACTCGCCTCCACTCAACTGCGACGGCTTGTGGTCCAGACGGTCGCCCAGGTGCATGCGTTCCAGCAACAGGCGTGCCCGTTGCATGGCATCGTTCTTGTTGTCACCGCCCAGTAGGGCTGGAATGGTGACATTCTCGAGCATGGTGAACTCGGGGAGCAACTGATGGAACTGGAACACAAAACCGATGTTGCGGTTGCGGAATCGTGCCAACTCTTTGTCTTTCAGTGCCAACACGTTCTTACCATCGTAGCGCACCTCGCCCTGCTGAGGGGTGTCCAGGGTGCCGATGATCTGCAACAAGGTGGTCTTGCCGGCTCCACTGGGACCCACAATCGAGACGATTTCGCCCTGAGCGATGTCAAGGTCAACACCCCTCAACACCTCCAGGTTGCCATAACGCTTCACTATGTTCCTTGCCTCTATCATCACGAGTGACATTACAATCAAGATGCAAAGGTAGTAAAAAGTTTTTACTTTCTGGTTTCTAGTCCCTAGTTTCTTTTCATGGGTGTATGGGCAAAAACTCTCGAAGGAGAAAGCGTGGCTGTGTCATCATTGGCCGTTGGAACATTTGATCGACCTTTAGTCCAATCAAAGTCCTAGGCGTGAATGATGACACAGCCTCGTTGTCTCCGTTTTTATACAGGAGCGTCAGTTCCTGAGGATGTAGTCGATGATGCAGTTGATGTCGGCGATGGTTACTTCGCCGTCGCCATTTACGTCCCATCGGCACTTGGGATTGGGGAAGTAATAATGAGGGCGGATCAAGGTGGGGTACAACTCTAACTCGCCTCTGTAGATGGTCAGGAAGCCTTCCACGTCGTAGGTGTTGTTAGGGTCGATGTCATCGATTGCCAATCTCATGGGCCCGCATTCATCTGGTGTCGAAATGATATAGTCAATCAGCGCATTGATGTCGGCAATGTTTACCTCGCCATCCCAATTCACGTCCCAAAGGAAATATATGATGCCGCCTCCTGGAGTGACTTGGATATGGAACTGGTCATACAGCAAGATGATGCCTGTCTCGTCCTCAATGTGGGCGTTGCCGTTCTCATCAAACACGATTTTCACATCCTCTAAACGGATATACTGGTGACACATGTCTTGAGACATATCCTCTATCCAGCCAGGCTCAATAGGCTCGACGGGGTCACCGTGGCCGACCTTCACCCAATTGCCATCTGTGCTGAACTGGAAGTTACCATAGTAAGTTCCTCCCTTAGCCTTGCCGATAATGAGGTCACCGTTCACGAAGGGGCCACCTGCATTGCCATAAATCAGTCCATATTCGCCACAGGAGTCCTTGACATAGAGATACATGCCATTCTGGTAGATGACGGTCAACGGGCATTCAAACTGCACGATAATCTGGGAATTATATTGCTGTGCATCACTTATGCAACAGACTATAGGAGTCGGCATTAAATCGTCTAGATCGGTGAAGCAGAACTGATAAACCACCTCGGCCTTGCCATAAGAAGTGATGATGCCTTTCACATTATAGTTTTTAGTTTGATCAATTATGAAGGGCAGTTTGGGATAATAGGGACAGGTGTTGCCTTCTGAGTCGATGATTACTTGTCGCTCCTGGTCGATGCTAACATCTATGATTGTTACATAATGGGCCCATGTCATGTGCCCAATATCGGGGATACGGATTACCTCTGGCACAACGTCCACGTGGCGGGTTGAAGGTAAGAAGCCCGTGGGATTTTTGAGTTCGGGCTCGCCGTTATAGGTGGTCTTGGTACCACCCCAACCGGGCGGGATGATGTCGCCCCGATTGTAAGTCTGACCGATATCACCATACACCAGACCAAAGCAAAAATCACCTTGTTTCAGGTACAGGTATCTGCCATTCTGGTAGATTGCGATGGCCTCTTGGTCAAAGGTTAAGGTTTCGCCTTCGGGTATCACATCCATGTCGCATAGGGTGATATCAGGAATAATAGGTATTGGAACCAGTTTGACTGGCAGCAATTGGTAAACGGTGGTATTGCTTCCATAGCACCCCACGATAGCATACAAGTCATAATGGCGTTCAAGGTCGTTGGGAGGTGCTACGCCTAGTGAGCCAAAGTAAACAGCGACAACGTTGCCGTTCTCGTCGATGACGTAATAGACATTACCCTCCTTGACAATGGTGACATTGTGCAGGACCACATAGTGGCCGAACAAGTCATGCCCCACTTGGTTGGCGGTAATCTCTTCGGGCTCGATGGGGACGTTGGTGGTGGCGGGTTTGAAGTTGGCTGGGTTTTTGTATTCGGGCTCGCCGCTGTGGGTGGTCTTGGTGACTACAAATCCCCCTGGAATGACGTCACCCTGCTTGTAGGTCTGGCCGGTATTGCCGTAAATCAAGGCGTAGCCGCCGCATTGATCCTTAACAAACAGGTAATTGTTGTGCTGGAAGATGGCATAGACTGGGGATGGGTAGCTGATTACCGTGCCGTCGGGCATGTCAGCAAAGACACTAAAGCAGTCCCCTGGATCCCCTGGAATGGGCTCGATAAACTCATAGGTGGCGGCTGTCACGTCGCTCACCTCGCCGTCGAGGGTGGAAATGGCCTTGATGGTCGCATCAGTGCTTAGGGCAAAGGGCGCGGTGTATTGTGGTGAGCTGGTGGTGGGAGTGGAGCCGTCGGTGGTGTAATGGATGGTTGCGCCCTGTGTGTAGCAGAGCATGCTCACCTCGATGGTGTCGTAATAGGTGCCGCTAGGGGGATTGATCACTGGTGGGGCCACACCGCTATTACTGCCCATGACGGTAATCTTGGTGGCACGCACCTGGTTGCTTGCTGCCGTATAGGTGATCTGTGCGGCATTTCCTGTCCAGCGCCCTACTTTGTCTTCAAAGCTATATCCGGGAGGATCACTCACAAAATTGCCAGGACCATATTGGTCTGTGCCCGATGCGGTGCACTCAATGACGACTTGATGAATGGGACCGACAGTTGAGCTGATGATCATCTTTTCATTCTTGTAAATGCGGAACTGGGTGCCATTGTCGATGCCGTTAGTGATGTCGAGTGTGACACCGTCTTTCTCGAGATGGATGGGTTGCGCCGTGCCGGCACTGCCCATGGGAACAAATGTGACTTCAAATGCCCATGCGGCACTGGCCAGCAAGAGCGACAGTAGAGAGACGATAAATTTTTTCATTATGAAGTGAGTTAAATAATGAATATGAATACTATCCTAATGTGGAGGTCGGTGGCAAACCGATACCTACTTTCTGTTGATTGACAAGGGGTTGTATTGAGAAAAGTGAGGAAACTCACCTCAACCGGGGGAGCCTCCTCACTTGTTCATCTCAATAATTGCTTGTTACTGGTGGATCATCAAGAATTCAGGATGATGTCGATAACAGCATTGATGTCGGCAATGTTCACCTCGTCATCCTCGTTCACGTCACCATTGGTGGCCTGGCTACCGTTGAGAATCATGTCGATAAGGGCGTTGATGTCGGCAATGTTCACCTCGCCATCCTCGTTCACGTCACCCTTGAGAGTCGGACTCTTAATCACGATGGGATAGAACTCAAGTTCGCCCTTGTAGATGGTCAGGAAGCCCTCAATGTAGTAGGTCGAGGACATGGGGAAGCCATCGGGGAACAGACCGAACTTGTCAAAGAGCTGGATGCGGCCCGTCTCATCGGCATCTACCATGTAGTACTTACCCTCTTCCTCGATGATGGTCATCTCCTCAAACGAGAAGTAGTAGTTGACTTGTTCCTGAGATACCTCCTCAAGGGGCTGGGGATCAATGGGAGCAACTTTCTCACCCTTGCCTGCGGGAACGAAGTTGTCCATAGGAATCATCTGCTTTGCGCCCTGATACTCGCTCCATTTTACAATAGCGTCGTTGATGATGTCACCATTAACAAAGGTGCCGGGAACGGTACCGAAGGCCAGCGTCTGTTTGCCATTGACATCCTGTACATACAGGTTGTTGGCGTTCTGGTAAATGGCGGTCAACGGAGTGGTGAAGATTGCAATCTGGCCTTGCTGCAGAGCGAAGAGCTCGTCGATGCTAGCCACGGGGATGGTATCGATGGGGGCGTCAATGAAGGTGGGCAGAAGCTGATATACGGTGTTGGGGGCCTTGCCATAGGAACCGACAACGCCATACACGGTATAGCTCTTGCTCAGGTCAGCGGGATATGCGATGTTGAAGGTGCCGTTGTAGAGCGGGCAGGAATTGCCGTTGGCATCGGTCAGGGTGTTATCATTGGTGTTGATCTTCACGTCCTTAAGCATCACATAGTGTGCCCAGATGTCGGTCCCCACCTGTGACGGGGTGATCTCCTCGGCATATTTCTTGATATCCCCAACATTGCCGATGGCATCGGCAAAGCCATCAAACGGCTCGGCCAGCTCGGGCTCGGCATTGTAAGTGGTCTTCTTGCCGCTGAAGCCGTAGGGGATGATGTCGCCTTCATTATAGGTCTTGTTCACGTTGCCGTAAATCAAGCCATAACCCTTCTGGTCCTCGTCCATGGCATACAGGTACTTGCCTGCCTGCTTAATAACGATAATGTTCTTTTCAAAGGTGACCATCTCGTTGTCGGGCGTAGCCTTCATGTGCTCAAAGCCGAAGCCACCCGGGAGGGGCTCGCCAACCAGCTTAACGGGGAGCAGCTGGTAAACGGTGTTCTCCTTGCCATGTGAGCCAACGATGGCATACAGGGTGTAGGTCACGCCCTCCTGAATGTCGGCATCCTTGACGTTCATGTTGCAGTAGTAGGGTGCCTCGCCATTGGCGTCAACGACCATCTTGTTCTCCTTGTCAAAGGTGACCTCGTTGAGTTGAACATAGGTGCCAAACAGGCTGGCGTCAACATCAACCGTGGTGATCACATCGGCATTAATGGGGCTGTTGCCTGATGCGGGCTGGAAGTTGGAGAGGTTCTGCAACTCGGGCTCTCCGTCCCAAGTGGTCTTGCTGCCCACAAAGCCGGCGGGAATCACATCACCGTTCTTGTAGGTCTGGCCGGTGTTGCCATAGAACAAAGCCTTTCCGGTGTTGTCCTGGACAAACATGCGTGAACCGCTCTGGGCAAGCACATTGACGGGATTGGTGAATATCAGCACGGCATCATCGTCGGCCTGCTGGTACTCGGCAATGCTGGCCACGGGAATAGCGGTCTTGAACTCATAGCTTGCCTCAACCACGTCGCTGGTCTCACCGTTGAGGGCCGAGATGGCCTTGATCGTCTTGTTCTCGTTCAGGTTGAAGGCAGCCTTGAACTCGGGCGAGCTGGTGGTGGGGGTAGTGCCATCGGTGGTGTAGTGAATCTTGGCACCAGCAGTGCGGCAAGTGATGTTCACGTCGATGGGGGAATAGTAGGTGCCGCCAGCGGGGGTGATGCTGGGAGCGGCAAGACCTGCTGCACCAACGGTCACGACAATCTTGGTGGCGCGCACCTGGTTGGAGGAAGCGGTGAACACGACTTTGCTTGAGCCACCGGTCCATGAACCGATTTTATCCTCAAAGGTGTAGGTGGGCACATCGGTGACAAAGCAACCGGGGCCATACTGTGCCTCGCCGCTAGCGATGCAGGTAATCTCAATGTCGGTGATGTCGCCGCCATCGCTTGAGACGGTCATCGTCTCGTTCTTGTAGATGCGGTAGTGACTGCCATTGGCGATACCCTTGGAGATGTCGATAGTGACGGTCGCACCGTCGGCCTCCTTGACAATCTTGTAAGGGCCTGCAGTGCCTGAGCCGGTGCCCAGGTCCACTGTTGCATCAAAGGTGATAACTGTTGCCCAAGCAGCGCTGGCCAACAGGCACATGGTTAGTAACGTAAAGATTTTCTTCATTGCAACGAAAGTTTATTAAATGGTTAATAATGAGTTGTTCGACATCGATGTGATTGTAATTGGGCAAAGATAATCCTTTTTTTCCTATCTGCGGTCATGGTTGGTCATATTTTTTTAATCATTTAAAAAACTGGAGATTGATGGATGATGTGTGGGGAAATTTCACTAACTTTGCAAGTTGGATTGACAAATAAAAAAATAGAACAAAAATATTATTGAAATGGCAGAAGAAATCTTTAACCAGGAGGAAATGAACCAGCCGCAGCGCAAGGAGGTTTCCCCCGAGAAACTCAAAGCCCTGCAAGTGGCAATGGACAAGATAGACAAGACCTTTGGCTCCGGGTCGATCATGAAACTGGGTGACGACCATGTTGAGGACATCGAGGTGATACCGACGGGTTCAATCGGCCTTGACAACGCGCTGGGCGTGGGTGGTTATCCCCGGGGACGCATCATTGAGATCTACGGTCCCGAGTCGTCGGGTAAGACCACGCTGGCTATCCATGCCATCGCCGAGGCGCAGAAGATGGGCGGTATCGCCGCCATCATCGATGCCGAGCACGCCTTCGACCGCTTCTATGCCGAGTCGCTGGGCGTTGACGTCAATAACCTGTGGATCTCGCAGCCCGACAATGGCGAGCAGGCACTGGAGATTGCCGACCAGCTCATTCGCAGTAGCGCCATCGACATTATCGTCATCGACAGTGTCGCCGCATTGACCCCCAAGGCCGAAATCGAGGGCGAAATGGGCGAGAGCAAGATGGGCCTCCAGGCTCGCTTGATGAGCCAGGCACTGCGCAAGCTCACGGCAACCATCAGCCGCACCAACACCTGCTGCATCTTTATCAACCAGCTGCGTGAGAAGCTGGGCGTGATGTTTGGTAACCCCGAAACTACGACCGGCGGTAATGCCTTGAAGTTCTACAGTAGTGTGCGCCTTGACATCCGCCGCACGGGTCAAATCAAGGACGGTGACCAGGTGGTGGGCAACCTCACCAGGGTAAAAGTCGTGAAGAACAAGGTGGCTCCTCCTTTCCGCAAGACGGAGTTTGAGATCCGCTTTGGCGAGGGTATCAGCAAGGTGGGCGAGATCATCGACCTGGGCGTGGAGTTCGGCATCGTCAAGAAGAGTGGCGCATGGTTCTCCTATGAGGGCACCAAGCTGGGCCAGGGACGTGATGCTGCCAAGCAGATGGTAACCGACAACCCCGAGCTGGCCGAAGAACTCGAAACCAAGATCAAGGAGGCCATGAAGGCCAAATAAGACCCATATACGCCAATTTGGAAGTCTCTTTATCTTTAATTTGATAAAGAGTTATCACTAAATATAGGAACAAGGCAATCAATTACAATATAATATTGTTATATTTTAACTTGATTGCCTATGTTTGATTTTTGATTTAATTACGGGAGCTTTAATTAACAGTCCTTTAGCTTGTTGATATCTTTCTCTGAAAATATTATTAAGTGTAGAATAATTCTCATGATATTCACCTTCATTATTAGAAATAAATGAGGGTGAAATTTGAGTAGGCAAATAAAAACAGATATGAGATTTGATTTTTATGACTTCAGCAAGTACCGATCTCAATTAATGGGCATTTCAATGCTATTTATTATGTGTTTCCACATTTTTGTCATGCCCTTTGGGTATGTTGGTGTGGAGTTTTTCCTCGTATTATCGGCAATTGGTCTTTATTTTGCGTTATTCAAAAATGACCAGTTAATATGTTTTTATAAGAAACGTTTCGTTCGGATTTTACCTACATATCTAATTATAGCTATCCCTTACTTCATCTATGTAAGAAGGTATGATTTTAAGATAAGTGAATTCTTGATGAATTTGACTGGATTAGGTATTTTTCAGAACGAAACAAGCTATTGGTTTATCATTCAAATACTCATTTGTTATCTAATTGCTCCCTTTTATTTCAAGATTTTGAGATATAAGTACTCTATAATCATTCCTTTTGTTACTCTAATAGTGTGTTACTGGCTTGGAACTTGTGTCCCTGCATTGGAAATCATGTTGAATAGATTTGCCATTTTTCTTTTAGGCTTCCATTTGGCGGAGTTAGTATTCAACAAAAAACAGATTAAACATCCACTCATTTTCCCTGTCTGCATTACCGCTATAATCTTGATTGTGATTGTTCAGGGTTTACCAATCCATGTGAGTTTGAAACGGGTTTCTTTCTTTTTCTTGGCAGTTCCGTCATTGATGTTCTTTATCTTCATTCTGAAAATGTGCCCTGCGGTTGTGAACAAAGCGCTGTTTTTTATCGGTGGACTAACACTAGAGATTTATATGCTGCATGAGCATATATGTTTTGCTATGCTTAACAAGCAATTCGGTTACTTGATTGGAGCGATACTTTCATTCCCTGTAAGCATCTTTTTGGCATATTATTTTAGCAAGGTAAATAAAATCATATCACGTAATCTGCTATCAAAATGACATACATTACGCCTGTTCGGGATAAGAAATTATCGAAAATAGTGGTCTGAAAAATTGTAAAATAGCGAGATATTTTGTAATTTTGTAGCTGACAATCAACAATTTAACAAAATATTACTCGCTATGATTACAAACGACAAAGTTATAGAAATTTTCTTTATCATTGACGAATTTTGCAAAGAATTTGAGCAGGAAATGTCAAAACAGCCGGTTTTGGGCAGTGACGGCGTGCGCAGGCGCAACCGCAAGGCAAACATGTCGCACAGCGAGATCATGACTATCCTGCTGCTGTACCACTTTGGCACATTCCGCAACTTCAAGCACTTCTACATGCACTTCATCAAGGTCCATCTGGCACAAGAGTTCCCTACTGCCGTGTCCTATAACCGCTTTGTGGAGCTGGAGGGCCGCGTGTTCTTCCACATGATGTTCTTCCTCAATCTCAGGGCCTTCGGCTCCTGCACAGGCATCACGTTCGTGGACAACACGATGATACCTGTGTGCCACAACCTGCGCCGCTACGCCAACAAGGTGTTCAGGGGCCTGGCAACCGACGGCAAGGGCACGATGGGATGGTGCCACGGCTTCAAGCTGCACTTCGTGTGCAACGATTTGGGCGAAATCATCACCTTCGTGCTCACGGGTGCTAACGTCGACGACCGTGACATGAGGGTGTGGGACGTGCTGGCAAAGAGGATTTACGGGCGGCTGTTCGGTGACAGGGGATACATCTCGACAAAGCTCTTCGAGTTCCTGTTTGAGAACGGAACGCACATCGTCACGGGGCTGAGATCCAACATGAAGAACAGGCTTATGCCACTGTATGACAAGGTGATGCTGCGCAAGCGATACGTCATTGAGGTCATCAACGACCTGCTCAAGAACACTGCCGACCTGGTACACTCCAGACACCGCTCGATCCACAACTTCCTGATGAACCTCACCTCAGCCATGGGGGCTTATTGCTTCTTTGACAACAAGCCCACAGCTATACGAGGCTTTTACCTCGAACACTCAAAGCAACTTTCTATTTGGGAGTAATCTTATCCCGAACTGGGGTCTTATTAATGTCCACTCAGGAGCTTGGTGATAAGAGTTGTGACATCTTCGATAGTGACACCACCATCACCGTTGACATCTCCGGCCTCCTCGCTGAACACGACAACAAGTTTTGCGCCTTCATGAAGTCGACTCACCAGTGTCGAATCCTCGACCGATGCAGTAACATCAAGGCCATCGACGAGTACCTGATACAGTACATAGCCGCTCCTGGGAGTGAAGACAAACGTGTTGTTGGCATCGCTGCTGATTTGCACCTCAACAATGTCACCGGCAGTTACCTCCGCACCGTTCACTGTGATTGTACCCTTGTTGTTGCTGGCAATAGTCACGATGTTATGTGTCAAGGCGGTAATCGTGGGAATCACATTCCATCCGGCAGTGTTCTTGTAGGTGTTGACCAGATCTCTAGGCACATAGAGCGTGGCATTGGTAGCGCTGCTGAAGGTGCTGGTACTAATCTCAAAGACCCTGGTAATGTAGCAATAGATGCTTTCGAGGTTAGAACAACCTGAGAATGCATTATATGCGATGCTGGTGATACTTTCAGGGAGATTGATCGTCGTCAGATTGGTTCTGCCCATGAATGCACATTCGCCGATGCTCACGACGCCATCAGGAATGACGGTGGAAATACCACCAATAACCAACCCATTGGTAGCCGTGTTAATAATGGCATTGCAATTGTTACGGGAATCATATACCGTGTTCGCCGGGTCCACAGTGATTTCACTCAACATCGGGCAGTTCATAAAGGCCTGAAATGATACCCATGCAACCGAAGCCGGAATTTCTATACCGCTCAGTGATTTGCAATAATAGAAAGCAAGTCCATTGATTTTCTCTAAAGATTCTGACAATTTAATTTGCTGCAGATTTTCACACCATGCAAAAGCATAGGAATACAACATTGTCACAGAATTAGGCATCTCAAAATGTGTAAGGCCGTTGCAGTAAGCAAAAGCCGCTTCACCAATTTTAGTCACAGTTGTCGGCAGGGTTACCGATGTGACTGTGGTATAGGCTCTGAAGCTCATCGGGATCGAATCGCCATCATAGTATTCGATGTTGGTAATGTAGGCAAACGCGCCCCTACCCACCTCGGTGACCATATAGGTGGTTCCATTGTGTGTTACCGATTCAGGCACGACAATATCGCCTGTATAAGACGTATACTTGGCCTTATAAGTCACCCTAACAGTGACACTGTCACTATTGATTTTATAGGCAAGCCCGCCTTCCATAAAATCATAAGCATGAAGTGATGACACACAACACAACAGAGCAAAAATTGAAAGTAGTCTAAATGTCCTCATAACCGTTCTTTATTTTAGTTAAACATATTACTTGATTTCAAATTGATGGTGTCAGTAAATCAAGCCCCTGATTGTCTGGCTTGGATTGTCCTCAATGAATGAGCGCCAGTATTCCTTGCCAAGGCTGGTAACTGGATAAGCGAGCACGTCGCAAAATTAGAAAAACGCATTCAAATTTGCAAGCCTGTGACATTAAAAATCATCACTACTATGAGAGAAAAACAGCCACCACCAAATCAATGAAGGGAATGAGCTCCGTCACGGAGCTCATTCCCTTCATTACGTTTTCAGTCAAGTCCTTAGTGTCGATTGCACCGACATGACATGACAACATCACCCCGGGTATCGACAGGAGCAGCGTACGTCGCTCAAAGCGACCCCTTGCCTATTCTTTAGTTGAGGCCGAAGGCGGCGCGCAGGGCCTCGGTGCGGTCGAGTTTTTCCCAGGTGAAGAGTTCTACCTCGACTTCCTTGGTCTCGTTGTAGAGGGATTCAAACTTCTTGGTCACCGTTTTGCACTGGCGGCCCATGTGACCATAGGCGGCAGCCTCGGTATAGATGGGGTTGAGCAGCTTGAGTCGCTCGATGATGGCCCGGGGACGCATGTCTAGTTCCTTCATGCCCTTGAGCACAGCGGCGATTTCGGCATCGCTCATGTCCACGTGGCTGGTGCCATAGGTGTTGATGTAGAAGCTCACTGGCTCGGCGCGACCGATGGCGTAGGCCACCTGTACCAGCACCTCGTCGGCAATGCCGGCGGCCACGACATTCTTGGCGATGTGGCGGCAGGCATAGGCTGCGCTGCGATCCACCTTGCTGGGGTCTTTACCCGAGAAGGCGCCTCCACCGTGTGCTCCACGTCCACCATAGGTGTCCACGATGATTTTGCGACCTGTCAGGCCGGTGTCACCGTGAGGGCCACCAATTACAAACTTACCCGTGGGGTTGACAAATTCCTCGGTCTTGCCGTCGTACAGCGCCTGGATGTCATCGCTGTAATGTGCCAGTGTCCTGGGAATGAGGATGTCGTGCACATCGCGAGCGATGCGTTGCTGGTCCACGTCTTCATCGTGCTGGGTGCTCACCACGATGGTATGGATGTGAACGGGGTGATGCGTGTCGCCATCATACTCGACGGTTACCTGAGCCTTGCTGTCGGGGCGCAGGTAGGGCATCAGCTCCAGGTGGTTGTGACGGATGTCGGCCAGTTCACGCATCAATGCGTGAGCCAGGTCGAGCGTGAGCGGCATGTAGTTGGGTGTCTCGTTGCAGGCATAGCCAAACATCATGCCCTGGTCGCCGGCACCCTGGTCGGCGTTGTTGTCCTCGGCCTTATCCACGCCCTGCTTGATGTCACCGCTCTGCTCGTGCACGCTGTTGAGGATGCCGCAGGAGTTGCCGTCAAACTGGTATTCACTCTTGGTGTAGCCGATCTTGTTGATGACCTCGCGCGCAGTGCGTTGCAGGTCGATATAGACATTGGTGGTCACCTCGCCTGAGATGATGACTTGACCGGTCGTCACCAGTGTCTCGCACGCCACATGGGCCTGCGGGTCAAAGGCTAGGAACTTGTCAAGGATAGCGTCGCTGATCTGGTCGGCGACTTTGTCGGGGTGCCCTTCGGACACGCTCTCCGACGTAAATAAATAATTCTTACTGTTCATTGTACCAAAAAAAGTAATTTTTTGTGGATGATGAACGCTAAAAATAATCGATAAAGTAGTTGATTATCGCAGTTTTAGCATTTTTTCAAGTGGTTGCAAGCAGCCAAATTTATCCACTGTTAGTAAATTGTGTTGTCTTAAAATCGGCTGCAAAGGTAGTACAAATACTTTAAAGTTTATCGTTTATCGTTGAAAGATTTTTCCGTTCCAGTGATTATTTCTTAATGAATCGTCCCACCACGGGCAGCTTGGCCAGCATCTGGCCCAGGTGCTCCTTGCGGAAGATGAAGCCCATGAACAGCAACAGCAGCACCGTGCGGTAGGCCAACCGGAGCCACATGTTCTCCACGGGCAGCATCATCGCCGTGAACAGGACACCGGCCACAACAGTATAAATGGCAATGTCGCGCAACGGATAGCGGATTGGGAAGTACTTCTGCCCAATGAAATAAGATAAGAGCATCGACACGCTATAGGCAATGAGACCGGCCCATGCACACGCCATGTAGCTGAAGCGTGGGATGAACAGCAGATTGATCACAAACAGCACAACGGCGCCAATGCCCGAGAAATAGGCTCCCCAAATGGTGCGGTCGGTGAGCTTGTACCAGAAGGAGAGGTTAAAGAAGACGCCAAACACGATTTCGGCGGCCATCACAATGGGCACCACGCGCAGGCCGCTCCAGTAGCTCTCACCGATCAGGTACTTGAGCAAGTCAATGTAGGCCATCACCACAAGGAATGCCAGCAGGGTGAAGATGATGTAGTACTTCATCGTCTGGGCATACACCTCCTTGCTGTCCTTGTCCTTGACCTTGCTGAACACAAAGGGCTCGTAGGCAAAGCGGAAGGCCTGAGTGATCATCATCATGATCATCGCTATCTTGATGCAGGCACCATAAATGCCCAATTCGCTCATCGCGTTGCCGCCTTGATACACCTTGGGGAACATGATCTGCGAGAGGCTCTGATTGAGCTGACCGGCGATACCCATCACCAGGATGGGCCAAGCATAGGACAACATCTGGCGGCACATCTTCTTGTCAAATCCTGAGCTGATGCCACGCAATTCCCTGTGCAGGAAAACGAGGTTGAACATCGAGCAGAACAGATTGATGTAGAACACCCACACCACGTCGTAGTGGAACGTCTCGCCATAGATGCCGAAGGGGTTGAGATGCAGCATGGGCAACCCGAAGAAATAAATCAGGTTGAGCACAATGTTCAGCCCGATGTTGGCTATCTTCAAGGAGGCGAATTTAATCGGCTTGTGCTCACAGCGCAAGTAGGCAAACGCAATGGCCGTGAAGGCGTCGAGTGCCACGGTGATATACATCACCGCCACATATTCCGGGTGGTCGCCATAACCCAGCAATGCAGCGATTTCCCCGCTGAATAGCAACACGATAACCGTAGTCACCACCCCCACCGTTCCTACCATCCTCAGCACCGTGGAGTACACTTTTTTCCGGTCCATGCCCTCCTTGTTCATGAACCTGAAGAAAGTGGTCTCCATGCCGAAGGTCAGCACCATGATCAGAATCGCCACATAGGCATAGACGTTGGTGATGATGCCATATTCGCCTCCGGTAGAAGCGAATTTCAATGTTTGTATCGGCACGAGCAGGTAGTTGACAAAACGAGCCACAATACTGCTCAAGCCATAGATGGCGGTGTCTTTAGCCAGTGATTTCAAGTTAGCCATGAGGTTATTTTCAATTTTTCAGTTTTTCAGCTGCCAGTTCCCAGTTTTTCAGTTCCCAGTTCCCAGAAAGCGGATGCAACTAACAACTACAACTATCAACTCATTAAAAAATGCTTCCCACCTCGCCGGGGCGTTCGCGCTTCAGGTGGTTATAAGCCAGCGTGGTGGCTTCGCGGCCACGGGGCGTGCGATTGATAAAGCCTTCCTTGATCAGGTAGGGCTCATACACCTCCTCGATGGTGCCGGGATCCTCGTTCATCGCCGTGGCGATGGTATTCAAGCCCACAGGACCGCCGCCAAACTTGTCGATAATCGTCAGCAGGATCTTGTTGTCGATCTCGTCCAGACCATATTTGTCAATATTCAACGCCTCCAGCGCATAGCGGGCGATGGGCAGGTCGATGCGACCGCTGCCCTTGACCTGGGCAAAGTCGCGCACGCGGCGCAGCAGCGAGTTGGCGATACGGGGCGTGCCGCGGCTGCGCAGGGCAATCTCGGTGGCCGCCTTGTCGTCGATGGGCACGGCCAGCAGGCGGGCGCTGCGGCGAATGATGCCCTCCAGCACCTTGTGGTCATAGTACTCCAGGTGACAGTTGATGCCGAAGCGGGCCCTCAGCGGCGACGTCAACAGGCCACTGCGGGTGGTCGCACCGATCAGGGTGAACGGGGCAAGCGTCAGCTGCACCGAGCGCGCGCCGGGTCCCTTGTCAATCATGATGTCGATACGGTAGTCCTCCATCGCGCTATACAGGTACTCCTCCACGATGGGGCTCAGGCGGTGGATCTCGTCGATAAACAGCACGTCGTTCTCGTCGAGCGAGGTCAACAGGCCAGCCAGGTCGCCAGGCTTGTCGAGCACGGGACCCGACGTGACCTTGAAGCCCACCCCCAACTCATTGGCGATGATGTTGCTCAACGTCGTCTTGCCCAGACCCGGAGGACCGTGAAACAGCACATGGTCCAGCGACTCGCCACGCAGCTTGGCCGCTGCGACAAACACGCGCAGGTTCTCGATAATCTTGTCTTGACCCGCAAAGTCCTCAAACCGCACAGGCCTCAACGCCCGCTCAAAATCCTGATCAGTCTTGAGCTGCTCTCTCCTGATGTCAAATTCCTCTTCCATACCAATCCACAAAGGTACAACAATAATTCATTACGTCGTTTTTTAAACTGCGAATTTCACTAATTTAACTAATTAGCATCCCACCTCTTGAACCAACAATAAAAGGAAAACAACACATACAATCAACACAACAACATCCGCCCCCTACCTCTAATCAAACAACCTCCTCTACTGGGCATCCGCGCTCTTGCTCTCAAACAACCACAACAACCTGGACGACAACAAGGACAACTTTTTTAAAATTAAACATCCTCTCCATCCCCCGCACCCATCCTGTCCCGTAATACGAGCCTCCGGCTCGTAACAACCCCCGCGCCCGTCTTGTCCCGTAATACGAGCCTCTGGCTCGTACCCCCACTCTTTAAACAACAAAACGATAGCAATAATAACAAGAAATCCCATACAATTGATCATTTTTGATCACTTTTGTTAAGAATTGATCTATTCCCGTTTTTGTCAGGGTATTTCTGTTACTTTGCATACGATATGAAGAAGTACCGTATACAGGTTTCAGAGGTGCTAAGCCGTGTTGTCGAGGTAGTGGCCCATGACGAAGATGAGGCCATGCAATTCGTCAAGGCAATGTACCGCGATTGTGACCTCGTGCTCGATGCTTCGGATTATGTGTTAACAGAATTCAGCGTCAAGGATGAATAATCCAAGCAAGGTTTGCAGTTATCGAGAATAAATCGTTAACTTTGCACCAGCTTGTGATTCATCATCGTGAGCGCATAATGACATCGTGGAAAAAATTAGATAGCAGTATCTAAATTCAAAGAGACTTCTAACGAGAATAGTCCGCCAAACTAATAATTGTTACACAGAGTCTCGAGGAATGAGGATACGCCTATGCTGTATAGGCGTACCCCTTCCTTTCAACTCTGTGTAAAGGCATCTGTGGCGGACAGCCTTCGTTAGGGGTTGAAAAGTGAAGGCGGTGCGCTTTCTTTTTGTCCACGGCAATGGAGGACAAACAACGATGATTACACAGGCAAAGCCGTTCCTTAAGTGGGCTGGAGGCAAAGGGCAACTATTATCACAATTAGAGCAACACTTGCCCCAAGACCTTAAAGGACAAGAATTCACTTATATCGAGCCCTTTGTGGGTGGTGGGGCAATGTTCTTCTACATGCTCCAGCGATTTCCCAATATCAAACGGGCTATTATCAATGACGTTAACTCTTACTTGATAATCGCTTATCAAGTTATCAAGAACTCCCCAGACGATTTAATAGAAAGGTTGGCCGATTTGGAGGAGAAATATTTCTCATTAGTGGAAGAGGAGGAGAAGAAAAATTTCTATCTTCAAGCAAGGGATATATTCAACAATGAGAAATTAGATGACATTGACCGCTCCAAGTACCTGATTTTCCTTAACCGAACATGTTTCAACGGACTCTACCGAGTCAATGCCAAGGGGAAATTTAATGTTCCCTTTGGCCGTCACTTGCGCCCAACGATCTGCAATGCCGAGGTCATCAAAGCTGATAGCCAGGTGCTGAATCGTGTAGATGTGAAGATTCTAAATGACGATTTTGAATCGACCCAAAAATACGTTAGCGACGGTTATAATTTCTTCTACTTTGACCCGCCTTATCGCCCCCTCAATGCCACGTCAAGTTTCAATTCCTATTCCAAAGATGACTTTAATGACGATGAACAAATCAGACTGCGTGACTATTGCGCTTTTCTCAATGAAAATCCCAATGTAAAATGGATGCTCAGCAACGCAGACTGCTCAGCCAAAAATCCAGATGACACATTTTTTGAAAAAATCTATGCAGGTTTTTCCATCAACCGAGTTTATGCCTCTCGTGCCATCAACGCAAACCCCAGCAAACGAGGAAAATTAACAGAACTACTCATCAAGAACTATGAATAAAGATTTTAACCTGTTCATGTCGCAACTTCAGAAGACCAACCAAACGTTGGATTTCTTTTGCGACTTTGATAAAATATCTGCCAATGTATCACAAGTTGAAATGAGTCTAAATACGCTTAATTATCTCATTGGCAAAGATGACCTGACTAAAGCAGTCTCTGAAGTGTGGCAGCAAGTCCCATCTGCGTTCGAGGTTATGGGAATCCTAATTGCTGTTAGGGAAGAGGACCGCAAGCCTGTAGTTGATAGTCAGGGGAATGTGGTTATGATGAAAAGCTATTTCACATCGCCTTGTAAAGTAGTTGAATTCCTTGAAGAAACAGGTTTAGCAGACGTGTTTCATTCACGCAGGATCAAGAATCTCGTAGACTATGTCTTCGGCATAGAGACAGGACTTGACACCAATGCACGTAAAAACCGCAGCGGCCACATAATGGAAAGAACTGTAGCAAATATTTTTAAAGATAATAATATCACATTCAGACAAGAAGTTTATTCTTCGGAATTTTCTGAACTTTCAGTACTTGGAACAGATGAGAAACGGTTTGATTTTTATATCGAAGCTAATAATACGAAGTATCTCATTGAAGTGAATTTTTATAGCGGAGGTGGTTCTAAATTAAACGAAGTGGCTCGCGCATACACGGAACTTGCGCCCAGGATAAATTCAGTTGATGGGTTTGAATTCGTGTGGATTACTGATGGCATTGGCTGGCGTTCTGCACGAAACAAACTCGAAGAAGCCTACGTAGAAATTCCAAGTGTTTATAACCTTACATCGATAAAGGAGTTTGTAGAAACAGTGAAAAAGTAGTGATATGATAACGCCTTTCTTCAAATCTCCTGACCGTGCTTTCACTTTGTTGCATGGCGATTGTTTCGAGTTGTTACCGCAATTCGATTTCAAGTTTGACATGATATTTGCCGACCCGCCTTATTTTTTATCTAATGACGGAATCAGCTACCAAGCAGGAAAAATAGTGAGTGTGAATAAAGGCGATTGGGATAAGGGCGGAACGACTGAGAGTATTAGGGAATTCAACCACGATTGGATAGCCCTTTGTAGAGAAAAGTTGAAAGACAATGGCACAATATGGGTAAGTGGCACATATCACAATATATTTGCAGTAGCTAACGGTTTAACCGATCTTGGTTTCAAAGTCCTTAATGTCATCACTTGGGCTAAAACCAACCCACCGCCCAACATTTCATGCCGCTATTTCACTTATAGCACCGAATTTATCATTTGGGCTCGAAAGTGCCCAAAACGCCCACATCTGTTTAATTACGAAATCATGAAGCATTTGAATGGGGGTAAACAAATGACAGATGTCTGGCGTCTCCCATCGATTGCGCCATGGGAAAAGTCGTGCGGGAAGCATCCAACCCAAAAACCTCTCGCCCTGTTAGTGCGTATAATACTGGCAGCAACTCATAGCAATGCTTGGATCCTCGATCCATTTGCCGGCTCTTCGACTACAGGAATTGCAGCCAATTTATTGGACAGACGCTTTCTTGGCATCGAACGCGAGAGAGAATATGCTGAGATGAGTCGTAATCGCAGGCTTGAACTTGAGGCTTTTAGTAAGCGCCAAGAGTATCGTGAAAAGATAAAAGACATCAAGTTAAGCCAGGATTATGAGCCTATCGGACTAGTGCGTGAAGATAGCCAAGCTGATGAATTGCCGTTCTGATATATCTGATAACAAGAAACCCTAGACACAAGTAGCATTTAAAAACAACAGCTGAGCACCTTGGCAACGGAGATTATTTGATGCCACCCGTTGCTTTGGCATCATTCGTGAATTCCGTAGTTCTTAAACGGGGGCGGATGCCGTTGTCCCAGTTGTCGTCCAAGTTGTTATGGTTGTTTGAAAGAAATGGAGTGCGGAAGCCCAATTAAAAAAAGTTGTTCCCGTTGTTATCCATATTGTTATGGTTGTTTGAAAGAAAAGGAGCGCGGAAGCCCACTAAAAAAAAGGTTGTTCTTGTTGTTGTATGGGTTGTTGTGGTTGTTTGAAAAAAGAAGCGGATGCCCAGTAGAGGAGGTTGTTTGATTAGAGGTAGGGGGCGGTGACGCTGTGGGGGGTGGTGAGCATGTTGCGGGGGGTGCCCTGGTAGATGATGGTGCCGCCCTGGTCGCCGGCGCCGGGGCCGAGTTCGATGACGTGGTCGGCTGCCTTGATGACGTCGGTGTTGTGCTCGATGACATAGACGGTGTTGCCCATGTCCACCATCCGCTCGAACAGGTCGATGAGGTGGCGCACGTCCTTGAGGTGGAGGCCGTCGGTGGGCTCGTCGATGACAAACACGCCTCGCTGGCCGCCCTGGTCGAGTGGCATGGTGTATTGCTTGAGGCAGGATGCCATCTTCAAGCGTTGCAGTTCGCCGCCCGATAGGGTGCTCAGCGCCTGGTTGAGGTGCAGGTAGTGCAGGCCTACGTCCATCATGGGCTTTAATTTCTCCTCGATGACGGTGCCCTTGAAGAACTCGCTGGCACGGCGCACCGAGAGGTCCATCACCTGGGCGATGTTCATGCCGTCGATGGTGTAATTGAGTGCCTCGGGGCTGTAGCGCAGGCCGTGGCAGGCCTCGCAGGTGGTCTCGATGTTGTCCATGAAGGCCATCTCGGCGATGACCACGCCCTTGCCGCCACATACGGGGCAGCCTCCCTTGCCGTTGAAGGTGAAGTATTGCTCCTTGATCTTGTGGGCACGGGCAAAACGCTTGCGTATGTCGGGTGCAACGTCCATATAGGTGGCTGGCGTGGAGCGCAGGCTCACGCCGATGTTACGCTGGCTGATATAGACCACATCGCCATGCTCGCGGCGGAAGCATTCCATCAGCGAGCTCTTGCCCGAGCCTGCCACACCTGCCACGGCGGCAAAGATGCCCATGGGCAGGTCGATGGAGATGTCCTTGAGGTTGTGCAGCGACGCGTGGCGCAGGGCGAAGGTCTCGGTGGCCTGGCGCGGCTGTGCCTTGAAGTCGCCATGCTGGCTCAGCATCTGTCCCGTGCTGGTGCCGCTGTGCAGCAGTTGCTGGTAGTTGCCCTCGAAGATGATGCGTCCGCCCTCGCTGCCCGGTCCGGGTCCCAGATCAACGATGTGGTCGGCCAGGCCAATCATCTCGCGGTGGTGCTCGACGAGCAGGACGGTGTTGCCCGCATCACGCAGGCGCCTCACCGAGTGCTTCATCTTCTCGATGTCGTGGTCATGCAGGCCCGTGCTGGGCTCGTCCAGGATGTAGAGGACGTCGGCCAGCGACGAGTTGATGTACTTGGCGATCTTGCAGCGCTGCGCCTCGCCACCCGACAGGGTTCCCACAGCGCGGTCCAGGCTCAGGTAGCCCAAGCCGATTTCCTCAAGCGCCGTGAGGCGGGCACTGATGGCTTGCTTCAAGTCAACGGCCAGCGGTGCCGTGAGCGCCTTGACCCACTGGTTGAGGCGTGTGATGGACATGGCACAGGCATCGGCGATGTTGATGCCCTCGATCTTGCATGAGAGCACACGGGGACTCAAGCGGGTGCCGTGACAGTCGGGGCACACGCCCATGTTGAGCATGGGATTCAGCACCGCAGCGTGCAGCAAGCCTTCCTCGCTGTTGATGATGCTGCGGTACATGCGCGGGATGATGCCCTCATACTTGGCCGATTTGGGCCAGTTGGCGGGCGGATTCTTGAGGCGTATCTGCGGGCTGTTGAGAAACAGGTCCAGCTCCTCGGGACTGTAATCCTTGATCTTCTTGTCCAGGTCAAACAGGCCGCTGTGGGCATAACGTATCCAGCGCCAGCCACCCTTGCCGAAGGCGATGTAGTGTATCGTGTCCTCGTCGTTGAGGCTCTTGTCAAAGTCGATGAGCTTGTGGATGTCCAGCTCGCGTATCTCGCCCAGACCCGAGCAGCGCGGACAACTGCCCTCGGGGTGGTTGAAGCTGAAGGACTCGGCATAGCCCACAAAGGGCTGCCCAACCCTGGAGAACAGCAAGCGCAACAGTGCGGCCACGTCGGTGTAGGTCGCAACGGTCGAGCGGGAGTTCTGGGCAGGCTTCTTCTGGTCGATGACGATGGCGATGGGCAGGTTCTCGATGGCATCCACGTGGGGACGGCCATACTTGGGCAGGTATTGCTGGACAAACGACGGGAACGTGTCGTTCAACTCCCGCCGCGACTTGGCAGCGATGGTGTCGAGCACGAGCGAACTCTTGCCAGAGCCCGAAACGCCCGTGAAAACCGTGATCTGATGCTTGGGAATCTCCAGCGAGACGTCCTTGAGGTTGTTCTCGCGTGCCCCCTTGATGATGATAGTATCGCCTTTCATGCCCACAAAGGTACTACTTTTCTTGAAAATCCAGAGGCTCCAGACTATCCAGTTTGTCCAGATCGTCTAGAGCCTCCAGTGTGATTAAAGCGGTGCAGGCCGGTTACTTTTTATACTTGTACTTGACCCCCAGGTTGTACATGATGAAGGACTGGATGTCGGTGTACTCGTCGATGATCTTGCTGATGGGCTTGCTGTGACCGTGACCTGCCTTGCTGTCGATGCGGATGAGCTTGGGCTGGTCACCAGTGTTACAGTGCTGCAGCTCGGCAGCATACTTGAAGCTGTGGGCGGGCACGACGCGGTCGTCATGGTCGCCAGTGGTTACCAGAATGGCGGGGTAGGGGGTGCCGTCGTTCTTGACGTTGTGCAGGGGTGAGTAGTTGCGCAGGTAGTTGAACATCTCGGGGCTGTCGTCGCTGCGGCCATAGTCGGGGGCCCAGTTCCAGCCGATGGTGAACTGGTGGTAGCGCAACATGTCCATCACGCCCACCTGGGGCACGGCTGCTGCAAACAGGTCGGGGCGCTGGTTAACCACGGCACCGACGAGCAGACCGCCATTACTTGCACCGTTGCAGGCGAGCTTTTTGGGGCAGGTATACTTGTTCTCGATGAGCCACTCGGCGGCGGCAATGAAGTCGTCGAACACGTTCTGCTTGTTCATCTTGGTGCCGGCTTGGTGCCACTCCTCGCCATACTCGCCACCGCCACGCAGGTTGACGTAGGCGCAGATGCCGCCACAGTCGAGCATGGCAAACAGCGTGCGGGTGTAGGTGAAGGCAGGGTTCAGACTCACGTTGAAGCCGCCATAACCGTAGAGGAAGGTGGGACGCTGACCGTCGCGCTTCAAGCCTTTCTTGTAGACGAGGAACATGGGGATGCGGGCACCGTCCTTGCTGTTGAAGAACACCTGCTCAGTCACGTAGTCATCACTCTTGAGGTTGACCTTGGGTTGGAAGAACAGGTCACTCTTGCCCGTCTCCAGGTCATACTTGTAGATGGCACCAGGGAAGGTGTAGCTGGTGAAGCTGTAGAATACCTCCTTGGCATTCTTCTTGCTGCTGAAGCCTACCGAGCCGAAGGTGGGCAACTGAATCTCGCGGATGAGCTTGCCGTCGGCACCGTACAGGTAAGGATGACTCGAAGCATCCTTATCATAGGTGAGGATGAACTTGTGGTCGGCCATCTGTGCTCCGGTAAGAACCGCGTCCTGCTCGGGGATGAATTCGGCACAGGTCGTGGGTGACAGGTGCTCGGCGTCATAGGTGACAATCTTGCACTTGGGGGCGTTCTCGTTGGTCATGACATAGATCTTGCCATTGTCCACGCCGATGATGCCGCGCTCATACTTCATGCCGCCGATGAGCTGCACATAGTGGGGATTGCGGTCCTTGAGGTCCTTGACGTAGATATCGTTGCCCTCGGCATCGCTCTTCCACAGGAACACGTAGCGCTCGTCGTCGCTCACGCTCACCTGGTGGAAGTGCAGGGGTTCGCTCTTGTCCTGGTACTCAACGTAGTCCTCGCTTTGAGGCGTGCCCAGCTTGTGGTAAAAGACCTTCTGGAACTCGTTCTTGGACGACTTGGCATCCTCGGGGGCATCATAGCCGCTGTAGAAGAAGCCGTCACCCAGCCACTGGGCATCGGTAAACTTGGCCCACACGATGTGGTCGTCGAGCACGCGGTTCTCCTGGAGGTCCTTGACGTAGATCTCGTTCCAGTCACTGCCGTTGCGGGTGATGACATAGGCCAGGTAGCGACCGTCGTTGGAGAAGTCGAGCGATTGCAGGGCCACGGTGCCGTCATCGCTCAGCGTGTTGGGGTCGAGCACCATCTTGTGGTTGCCGTCGGCACTGTACTCGTAGAGCACGCTCTGGTTCTGCAAGCCGTTGTTCTTGTAGAAGTAGAATTTGTCCTTCACCTTGAAGGGGGCCGACATCTTCTCGTAGTTGGCCAGCTCGGTGATGCGCTTCTTCACATCCTTGCGGAAGGGAATCTTGGCCAGGTAGTTCTGGGTCACCTTGTTCTGGGCGTTGACCCAGGCCTCGGTCTCGGCGCTGCGGTCATCCTCCAGCCAGCGGTAAGGGTCAGGCACCTGGGTGCCGAAGTAGTTATCGACGGTGTTCACGCGGCGCGTGTCGGGATAGTTGATGCGAGCTTGCGTCGTGAGGGCCGACGCTGCAATCAATGCACTGCTCATGAGTAGAATCCTTTCTTTTCTCATTGTTTGATTATTATTTACTGTTTATGGTTATTGGTTGATTGGATTGTCATATCGGTGCAATAATGGATTAAAAGCATTGCAGGGCAAATGTTATGCTGTCAAAGCGTCGTGCCAACAGGTCTTCACGCTTGATGTAGAAGTAAATGCAGCCGCCGTTGCCGAACTGCAGTTCGTGAGGCGTCTTGTCATCCTCTTCCCAATACTCGCTGGAATCGAGTTGCAACAGGAGCACATGATCAGACAGGTCTTTGACAATGGGCTTCTCAATGAGGAAGGCATAACCGAGCATATTACCGATGCCTTCACTCTCAGGACAGTATTTCTCCTCCAATCGGTCAGATGCCTCTGCTAATTCAATATTATCTTTGGTTTTGACTCGCTTATGTGTCAAGTGGCCAACTTCTTCAAGACACGGGAAACTCGTTTTTTGGGAAAATTGCAAGCGGCATTCCTTTAACTGGTAATGTTTGCCGAGATTCTCAGGATAATCGAGTGGATGCAGTTGTGATGAAGGCTTGTCGTTATAAATGACTCGGACACTGTTCTTCTTGCCGTCCCGTCTCATCTCGCTGAGTTCGTAGAAGAAATACAGGTGTCCGCTCGTGGGCAATAAACCCTCGCGGTCGAGGGACGCGAGTTCAGCACAATCTATTTGCAGCAGCAACGACAGGGGGTAGCCGCTCTTGTCATGTGGCCATTGGAAATCATCGGCAACATCAGGGCGCCCGCCTAATTTGGAGCAACCGGCAGTCAATGGGACGTTACCGTTTCCCACCAATGAGATCTGAATGGCATTGCGGCTGAAGGACTTGAGCAACTCCATGTAGTGACGCACCTTTTTTTTGTCTAATCTGAACTCATCGTCGTCATCGTCGGTATCCTTGGGCAAGGGCACGAGTTTCTCGAATTCCTTGTCGATTTTGTCCATTGCGTAAGCCAGCACGAAGAACAAGACAAGTATTGCTATGAACTCTATCCATATCGTCAACGACGCGTCCACCATCGGCGCGTCCGGGTCGCCTTGCTGATACCAGAAATACAAGAGGACAAAATTGCCGACAAACATGCAGGAAATCAGCACTTTCGCGGCTATCAGTTTTTTGATTTTTCTGATGTGCAAATCAATGTGGTGACTCGCCTTTTTTTTGTCAAATTCGACCTCATCGGCGGTCTCCCCGACCAAGAATCTGACGGCTTTGTAGAGCCCGTAAAACGACAGCAGCGCGATGACAACGAACGAGACCCGCCACTCCATGTTCGCCCTATTCCACCCGAGGGGCAGAACGAGAAGGCTAATACCGGTTCCAAACACGCAGTAGGGCATTAGTGCAAACCCTGCCCATAGTTTGTCAGGATCTCTTGTCATATCCAAATCAGTTAATATGAGTTATAAAAAAACATGAACAGGAAATATCGCATGATTGAATCTCTCGGTCCAGGATTAGGGGTTACTGCTCGAGGGAGGCGATGACGTTGAGCAGGGTCTGGCCGACCTCGGCGAGTGTGGCGGGGTCGATGGCGTCCATGGTGTCATGCACGGTGTGCCACTCGGGGCAGAAGCCCGTGTCGCTGTCGCTGCGCATGTCGATGATATCGACGCAAGGGATGCCGGCACGGTTGACAAAGACGTGGTCGTCGGTAATGGCACCGCCCTGGGCATTGATGAAATGACTGCCGGCAGCGTTTTTCCACACCAGGTCAACAAAGCCACTAGCATACTGCATCGAGAAGTACTCACGGGTGAAGGTGGCGTTGCTGGAACCCACCATGTCGAGTAGGATGCCGAACAGCGGCTTGTAGCCTGCCACATGGGGATGTGAGGTCCAGTACTGCGTGCCCAGTCCCCATGACTCCTCGTTGTCATTCTCGCCCATGTCCTCAACATCGACCAGCACGATGTCCACGCCCAGCGTGGTGCCCTCGGCCTTGAGTTGGCGTGCCAGTTGCAGCAACACAGCCACCCCGCTGGCACCGTCGTTGGCTCCCATGACGGGTTTGTTGTGGTTATCGGGGTCGGGGTCGTTATCGGCCCAGGGTCGTGTGTCCCAGTGGGCCATTAGCAACAATCGCTGGCTGGCCTCGGGATTGATGATGCCGATGATGTTCTTGATGCCCAACTGTCCGGATTTGGCGGTCTGGACAGTTCCAGTCTGCACCATTACGGTGTCGCAGCTTTCAGCAAGGGTGGCAGTGAGCCACTCGGCGCACTTGGCGTGAGCAGGTGTGGCCGGCACTCGAGGGCCAAATTCACATTGTTGCCGAGTGAAGGCCAATGCGGCCTCGCCATCAAATGCGGCCCAATGATTGCCCTCCTGGGTAGTGGTAGCTGTTGTGTCGTTGCTTGAAGTGGAGGTGTTGCCCATGCTGCCACATGCTGTCATGATGGTTGCCAGTATTATATATAATAATGTCATCTTCATAGTGTGTGGGGTGACTAAAAAAAAGATACGGTATGTCTTGTTCCGCTGTGATGCGGACACGACATACCGCATCCTTTGAAAAGTTGGGTTGTAGATGCGATTGTTGATTACTTACCCTCCTTGGCAGGGGCTTCCTTGGTTTCCTCGCCCTTGGCAGGGACGGTGACCTTGGTAGTAGCAGTCTTGGTAGTAGTCTTGGCTGCAGCCGGCTGAGCCTGCTCGGTCTGTGTTCCGAAGTTAGGCGCCTGCGTCTCGCTGGTGGGTAACTTCTTGATTTGGGGAGCGCCTTCAACAATGCTGGGAGCGGTAACAAAAGCCGAAGCAATACTCAGCACGCAGATGAATAAAGCCAGACCCCAAGTCGCTTTTTCAACAAAATCGGTGGTCTTGCGAACACCCATGAACTGGTTGTAGTTGTTCACGTTGGCAGCAAGGCCGCCACCTTTAGATTTTTGAATAAGGATAACACCGATCAACAGAATCGATGCGATCATAATCAGAATTGCAAAAATAGTGTACATTTTTTCTTATTTTTTGTCGTTTAGTGTCTCAATTAAGACCAATTTCTTTAAAAATCGAATTTGGTCTGCAAAGTAAATACTATTTTTTGGAAATTTCAAACTTAATTGCTCAATAATTTCAAGAGCTTGTGAATATTTGTGTCTTGCAATGTACATTTTAGCAAGGCTTTCGCTCAACATCGAGTCGTCGGTAAGGGTGGGGTCGTCGATGGTCTCGTGGGCGATTTCGGCTTTTTCTTGCTCACCTATGGGCTCGGTGATGGGTGCTTGTGCCGCTTGCTCGCCCAGTTGCATTTGCTCAGCAATGAACTTGTTGATGAGATCGTCCTGGGTGTCTCCGCCTTGCAGGTTGATGCCACCATGTTGCTTCTCCTGTGCGGCCAGCACGTCGGCATAGTCGGGCTGAGGGTTGAAGATGGCCCGGTCGATGGCCTCAATCTCGCCAGGGCTGGTCTTGCCATAGTTGTCCAAGAATCGGTCGATGGTGGTGACCGTATCGGGTGTCTCGGGCAAATTTTCAGGAGGGTAGAAGTTGTTGATCAGGCTATTGTCCTTGCCTAGCATTAAGGCCAGGGCACGTCGGTCAGGGCAGGTGATAGCCAATCGGGCCAGCACCTCTTCATTGCCCTTCACGCCATTGCGCTTGAGGAAGAGTAAGGCGGGCAGTACACAGTAGGGCACCTCATGCTGAGCCTCCTCCAGCCACTCTCGGGTGACCGGGGCGCTCTCATCGGTGGCCATTTGCTTGATGTCCTCAATCCATTTCATATTGTACCAGTCAACTAACAACTACCAGTCACCCAGTGTCGCATTAAATATCAGATCGGCTAGGTCTTTGCTGATCTGGTTGCATAGCTCGTCCTGCACATCCACCAGCAATTCGCTGCTAGGAAAGTCTCGATAGGCGCTGAAGGATAAATCCTTGGATAAAGCCTGATTCCTGTTGTCGGTGTATCGCACTCGCACGGTGATGGTCAAGCGCGTTTGGCTGGCGTAGGCATCCTCGCCGACGGCTTGTGGCGAGAGCTGGTAGTTGGTGATCTCGCCTTCAAGATGCAGGTCGGTGTTGCGGGTGTCCACCACCCGCAGCCGTGTTTGCTGCGAAATCATGTCGGTGATGCGGTTCTCGAATACCGACTGTAGCGGTGGATATACCAGCGCTGCACGAATAGGAAACTCGCCGACGGATATGGTCTTATAGACATTGTAGTCGATTGATGCGCCGTTGAGAGTGTATCGAGGGATGCATGCCACCCATCCTAGAGTAGCGACAGCGAGAGTCAATATGAAGAGCAGCCGTTTCACTATTGTTCCAGATTGTATTGCTTGATTTTGCGGTATAGTGTTCGCTCTGAGATGTTCAACTCCTGGGCTGTGAGTTTGCGCCGGCCATTATTGCGTCGCAATGCGTTTTCAATGGTCTCACGCTCGGTTTCGTCGAGAGTCTTGACTGTTTCGCCTTCCACATCCATGGCGGCGACCTCGTCAACGTGTCCCAGTTCTTGTGCCTCTCGCTGCATGTTGCGGTAGGGCGATGCCATGTTGATGTCGCCCGAGTTGGCTCCTAGCTCAAACAGCGGGTTGCTGTCGCGCTTCAGTTCGTGAACCGTTGAGGAGACGTGTGACGTGGGGCCAACGCCATCCATACGCTTCTTGAGAGCCTCGATCTCGGCCCTCATCGAGAGGATGAGTGTGAACAACTGCTCACGCTCGGCGTTGTAGTCATAGTTGGGTTGTGACTGGACGGTGAGGGCCGCGTTGCGGTTGTTGGGCATATACATGCTCAAGGTTGCCGCATCGACCGTATTGCCCGACTCAAACAGGGCCACTTGCTCGATAACGCTCTTGAGTTGGCGCACGTTGCCCGGCCAGTGGAAAGCCTTGAGCATACGCTGGGCGTCCTCGGTGAGCGTGACCTCGCTGGTGCGGTTCTCGTTGATGAAATTGCGCAGGAACAGCCTGGACAACAGTACGATGTCATCGCCCCTCTCGCGCAGTGGCGGCACATTGATTTGCACGGTGGATAGACGGTAATAAAGATCCTCGCGGAACTTGCCGTCCTTGACAGCCTGGAGCATGTCCTTGTTGGTCGCAGCGACGACGCGTATGTTGGTCTTACGGACGGTGCTGTCGCCCACACGGAGGTACTCGCCGTTCTCGAGCACACGCAGGAGGCGGGCCTGGGTGCTCATGGGCATCTCGGCTACCTCATCCAGGAAGATGACACCGCCGTCGGCTTCCTCAAAGTAACCCTTGTGATCGGCAATGGCGCCAGTAAAGGAGCCCTTGACGTGACCAAAGAGTTCGCTATCGATGGTGCCCTCGGGTATGGCACCGCAGTTGACGGCGATATATTTCTTGTGCTTGCGAGGGCTGCTCTCGTGAATGATCTTGGGGAAAGACTCCTTGCCCGAACCGCTCTCGCCGATGATGAGCACACTCAGGTCGATGGGAGCCACGAGCATGGCACGGCGAATGGCGGCGATCAGTGCGGGCGATTCACCCACGATGCCAAAGCGCAACTTTAATGCGCGGATGTCGTTGTCGGTTATTTTTGTTGCCATTTTTTCATCTTGTAAGTTTCACCTTTCAGGAAAGCACCCAATTCCTCGGGTGTCTTGTATTGCTCATATTGCTCGGGCATGATGGGGTCATGCACGCTCACGCGGAAGTTGTAGTTCTTGCGACGGAACACCTCGCTGGGCAACTTTAGGGTGCGCAGTTTCCAACTGATGACGCCCAGGATGATGGACGTGACGCTGTTGTGCCCGTGTATATAGATAGGGATAACCGGCACCTTGAGTTTCATGATTAGGCGCATGATGACGGGTTGCCAATCACGGTCTTCTACCCTCAGGTTCCATGTGAGCTTGCTCACGGCACCAGCGGGGAAGAATCCCATGGGGTGACCTGACTTGACGTGCTTCATGGTGTCGCTGATACCTTGCATAGACACGGCACGCTTGGCAGGATCATCGCTGGCCAAGGCATCCACGGTAATGAAGTTGGGCATCATGCCTCCTATCTTGCTCAGCATCATGTTGACCATAAACTTGTAATCGGGCCGGTGCTGGCCGATGATGTGAATCATCATCACACCGTCTAGAGCGCCAAAGGGGTGATTGCTCACCGTGATGAAAGGACCCTCGGGCAGGTTGTCCAGCACCTGGCCGTTGCTGTAGGTGATGGTGGCGTTCAGGTCCTTGAGCAAGCCTGTGCAGAACGGTACGCCAGGCGTGCCGCAGTTGTGAGCGTGTATCCAGTTCACATCATCAATATCGAGAAGATGGAACAACCACTTGACCAGCTTGGGCTTGCCCTTGAAGAAGGGTGCCATCTGGCACACGTCATCGTAGTCCAGAATATCGGGCTTGATGGGCTTGTGCTGCTGCTCTGTGGTTGGCTGCTCTGGTTTGTTTTCTAGTATTCTGTTTTCTTCCATTAGTTATAGTCAAAAAATCGGACTGCAAAGGTAGTAACATTTTTCGGGAACTGACATCAAAAAAAGTTAAAAAGTGACATTTTGGCAGAAAGCAAACAGGAAACCACCAAGCGATGAAGGCTGGCTTGGTGGTTATGTGCTTGAGAAAAAGTGTGTTAAGGTTATTTCTTTTTCTTGTCCCCTTCTTGCTGTGAAGCGGGATTGGCATCCTTGTAGGGGTTGGGCTTGACGAGGTTGGTGTCGGTCTCGATATTGGTGACGACGTGGCGGGAGTTGCCGCGCCACAGTACAGATCCCTTGTACTCGTTGTAGGTGAGGACGACCCGTTGTCCGTCCCCTGCGTAGCGCATGGCGGTGCGTGCAAGGCTGTCGGTTGGGATCGAGAAGTGGAAGTCACTGGTCATGACACCGATGTCGCCTTGGATATAATTCTCCCTGATCATTTCGCCCTCAAGGGTCTTGAAAATGGTTCCCTCGTTGCTGACTTTCATGATCCATCCTTTTTCTTGACTCACGCGGTAGGGGTGGAAATAGTATTGCCAAACCCACCATCCCAGGAACAAAGCCATCGCGATGATGATGAATGCCAGCAGAATCTTAACCGATGCGCCACGGCGCTCGATTGTGGCCTCCTTGATTTCACGTTCCTCTCTCTCTTGTTCAGTCTCCTGGTGAACCTGAGGTTGTTCCTCGGGCATATTCTCATCGGTGAAATAGTCGTTGAAATTATCGTCCATGATTTGGGTTTTTAGTTTTTAGTTCCTAGTTTCTAGTTGGTGTCTCTTATAATTTGATCTCGTCGTTGGTCGTATCGACTATGGTCTTGCCGCTCTCGATGCGTCGGCGGTCAATCGACATGCTGATAAAGGCATAGATGCCCAATGCGATGATCAGTACCTGCTGGAACCCCCAAACAAACATGGCAAAAGCCGATGCGCGTGGGTCGAAGTGGGAAGGAGAGAACACGCCCACACCATAGAGGGATAGGCCAAAGATGGTGGCCACATGCCATGCACCGAGCCCTCCATTGGTGGGAATGCCCATGCCGATGCTGCTGAGTACAAACACCACCAGTACAGCAAGCACGCTCAAATCGCTGGTGAAGCTAAAGGCTTGGCATGCCAGATAGAGTTGGAGATAATAGCATCCCCAGATGAGAATGGTCAACAGCAAGAACCACCACTTGCCCTCCATGCGGGCAATTCCAGCAAAACCCTCCCACAGGTTGCGTGCCATGAGTTGGAGCTTCTTGATGAACTTGTTCTCGGTCTTCATGATGAGGATCCATCCCAGAGCGATGATGAACAAGGCTGTGACAAGCCAGATGCGAGCATCACTGGCGATGTTGAGGAAGTTATCCTTCATCTGCGGATAGGCATCAAAGAATTGCCCAAAAGCGCTTTGAGCCAGCAGAAAAGTCACAAGAGTCAACAGGAGGACAGTCGCGGTATCGGTGAGACGGTCGGCCACCATCGAGCCCATGACCTGGGTGACAGAGGCCTTCTGCCGGTTGGCAATATATCCACAACGCCACACCTCACCCAATCGAGGGAAAACCAGATTGACGGCATAGGTGCCGAAAATGCTGTTCAACACAGCGCTGAAGGACGGCTTCACGTTGATGGCGTTGAGCTGCAATCGCCATCTCAAGGCCCTGAACACATGGCTCATGATGCTGACTGCTGCCACTGCTGCAAACCACCAGTAGTTGACATCATTTTTCAAGGAATCCATCATGCTGGTGATGTCCACGTTCTTGTACAGGAAGTACATCAACCCCACGCCGATGACGAGAGGGATGCCGTATTTCACGAGGTAGGAAATAGCCTTTTTCACGTCTTTTTTCAATTTTGATGCGTTAAAATGTGACATCCGATGCTGCTATGCGCCAAAAAATGGCTACCTTTGCAAATTGGTATCTGTCACGCATCGGAGCGTGCAAAGGTAACAATAAAAGACCAAAAATGCGGAAAGTTAGAGCAAAAAAGTCACTTGGGCAGCATTTCTTGACCGATTTGTCGATCGCCGAGCGCATTGCCCACACCCTGAACGATTACAAGCACTTGCCCGTGCTTGAGGTGGGTCCGGGCATGGGTGTGCTTACTCAGTTCCTCCTTGAAATGGGGCTAGACCTGACGGTGGTCGAGCTCGATCGCGAGAGCGTGGACTACCTGGAGGTGGCCTATCCGCAATTGCACGGGCGCATCATCGGTGAGGATTTCCTCAAGATGGACTTGAGCAAGCTCTATGGCGACAGGCCCTTCTGCATCATTGGCAATTACCCCTACAATATCTCGACACAGATTTTCTTCAAGGTACTGGATTACCGCGACCAGGTGCTGTGCTGTAGCGGCATGTTGCAGCGCGAGGTGGCGCAACGCATCGCCGAGCCACCAGGCAGCAAGACATACGGTATCCTGTCGGTACTCTTGCAGGCATGGTATGACATCGATTACCTGTTCACGGTCGATGAGCATGTCTTTAATCCCCCGCCCAAGGTCAAGAGCGGAGTCATCCGTCTCGTGCGCAACGACGTGACCGACCTGGGGGTGGACGAACGCATGTTTAAGCGCATCGTGAAGGCTTCCTTCGGGCAGCGGCGCAAGATGCTGCGCAGCTCGTTGAAGCCGATGTTCATGGCTGACCCGTCGGTGATGGAGCGGGATGTATTCCGACAACGTCCCGAGCAACTGGGCGTTGAGGATTTCATTGCCCTGACGCGGCTTGCCATGGAGCAGCCGCAGTCGGTCCCTTGACGGTTGGACCGGCCTCCCATGGAGAGGCCCGTTTCCCATTAAAGCCAAGCCACATTATTCAACCCTAAAGACACTTGAAATGCAATGAAGGAATTTACCGAGGATTATCTGTTGAACCTCAACGAATTGATTGCCAAGAAGGATGAGGATCAGGTGCGTGCCCAGATTGAGGACTTACACCCTGCCGATATAGCCGAACTCGTGGGCGACCTGGATACCGAGGATGCCCTGTTCATCATGCTGCTGCTCGATGACGAGACCGCAGCCGATGTGCTGGTGGAACTGGACGAGGATCAGCGCCACGACCTGATGGAGTTGATGCCCAATGAGGAAATCGCCAAGCAGGTGGAACAGATGGACGCCAACGATGCCGTTGACGTGATCCAGGAACTGGATGAGGAGGACCGTGAGGACGTCATCAGCCATATTGATGACGTGGAGCAGGCAGGCGATATTGTTGACCTGTTGCAATATGACGAGGACACCGCTGGTGGTTACATGTCCACCGAGATGATTGTCGTCAACGAGAACATGTCGATGCCCGACTGCATCAAGGCAATGCGCCAGCAGGCCGAGGATCTGGACGAGATTTACAACATCTATGTGGTCGATGACGATAACCGTCTGAAGGGAATTTTCCCGTTGAAAACGACGATTACCAACCCCTCGGCCAGCAAGATCAAGCATGTCATGGAGCCTGACCCGCTGAGCGTGCGCACCGACACCCACATCGAGGACGTGGCCCTCGACTTCGAAAAATATGACCTCGTGGCGATGCCCGTCGTCGATAGCATCGGTCGCCTGGTAGGCCGCATCACCGTTGATGACATCATCGACCGCGTGCGCGAGCAAGGAGAGGACGACTACCAGTTGGCATCAGGTATCTGGGGCGACATCGAGACCGATGACAACGTCTTTCGCCAGGTGCGTGCCCGACTGCCGTGGCTGCTCATTGGCTTGGTGGGTGGTATTATCAACGCTCTGATCCTGGGTGGCGGCGAGGGCGATGCCGACCTGTTGCGCATCCTGCCTGGCCTGGCATTGTTCATCCCGTTGATTGGCGGCACGGGTGGTAACGTGGGCACCCAGTCGAGCGCTATCGTCGTGCAAGGCCTTGCCAACGGTAGCCTGGACATCAAGCACGTGGGCAAGCACTTGTTCAAGGAGTTCAGTACGGCGCTGATCAATGCCCTGGTGATGGGTCTGCTCATTTTCCTATATACCCGCTTCTTCCCCGTTGATGACAACGCGACCAAGTCCAATATCGCCGCTGCGGCGGTGACCACATCGCTGTTCCTGGTAGTGATGTTTGCCTCGCTGTTTGGCACGGTGGTGCCTCTGGTGCTGGAACGCCTCAAGATTGACCCCGCTATTGCAACAGGCCCCTTTGTCACCGTGACCAACGATATCGTGGGCATCACGATTTACATGGCCATCAGCGGCTGGCTCATCAACGTGTTCTCCTCCTTTATGGGCTGATGGATAACGGCATACCCCGTACAAACAAGGGGTGAAGACAAGAAGTACAAGAAAGGCAAATGTTTTGTTTTTGCCTTTCTTGTTTTTTTATGGGCGATTTTCAGCTCGAAAGCATTGAAATTCCCGAATAATCATGAGTTTTACGGAATGTATTCCCGAAAAATCATGAATTTTGCGGAATATATTCCTGAAAAATCACGAATTTTACGGAATGAGAGTTGCGTGATACTATTGAGGGAATGGGCGGAATTGTTGCTTGTCGGGGAAGCATGTGGCCATGTATTTGTTGACGAGTTCGGGCTGGATGTGGAGAAGATTGTCCTCGGGGAACTCTAGCCACACGTAATAGTTGTCGCACCGCAGCACAACGGTGTCGTTGAGCACGATGTTGCTATCCAGCCTGTTGAGGTCATCTTTCTCCTTTTCCTGCAGTGGCTTGTCATAGAGAATAAAAGAATAACTCCTGCTGGTGCCGTAGTGGGTGAAAATCAGTTCTATCGGCGTTGTGCTTTCATGATTCATTATCGCCGGCTGCGAGAGCGCAGACGTTTTCCTAAGATATAAATGAGTATCAGCAAGCAGCATGCACCAAGCACGTAGAGCAGGGCATGTTTAATGCTCTTGTGATTAACGGAGTCGGCACTGCTCAAGGCTCGCCCTGCGTCGTACTTTTTGACGAATGCTTCAGGGTCATTCAGGAACTCTTGCCGCAGGGCGTTGAAGTCGATATGGTTGGAACCGTCTGTTTCCAGGGAGATATAGGTGTCGACCAGATGCTCACAATGCAGAAATCTTGAGAACTCGATGAGTTCGTCGCCCTGCTTCGCCTTAAAGGCCTCTCTAAGGGCGTATGCGGGTGAGTCCTTGATGGTCAAGTCCTGCAAAGAATCGTCTTCGATAGTCAGGTCGATAAGATGTTCCGTGGTGTCAGGCCACTCTATTACGACGTAATTGGAGCGGAGTCCAATATACTGTTCGTGGAATTCGGCAAAGTTATCAAGTGTCTCGATGTTATAGAAATCGGCTGGGAAATCCTTGCGGAAACTGATGGTGAGGTTGCGACACTGTGGCATGAGTGCCTGAAGGCTGTCGAGGCATTGAGCCTGGACCGCAGCGCAGCATTTGTCCCAGAATCTCACCAGTTCACGGCACTTGCCACCCTCAGGACTCCAGCAGTAGGCCGCTATTAATCTGTTGCCAAAGGTGTAGGTTGTGCCATCACAGCCCAATCGCTCGAACAGGAACGATGAGGCTTGAACCGAGGACTCGATCAGTCGGGAAAGAGCATTCATGATGCTGTCGGGGACATGCAGGTCGGAGGTGGTCATTGAGACCTTGTGCTGCTGCGATGGCATGTCGGCGTAGGTGTTGCGGTCGAACTTCGCATAGTGCAACGTGCCAGCGGTGTCGGCAGACAGGGCATACTCAGTATCAAAGGAGGGTCGCACAAGATAGTAAAACTGTGTCCTCCATGGGTCATCTCCGCCCACCAGCAAGTGCTTGAGCAGGAACTGGTCTTGTTCCGAAACGCGTTCATAAAGCGGTGATGTGGGCACCAACCTGCCACCGGCTCTCGCAATAGACCCCAAAAAGGCTATCAGTAACAGACAAACTAGGATCCGAGAAAGATTACTCCTTGTTTCGCTGTGATTCATCTCCATAGTTACATCAAATGTTTCAGGTTATTGCCGTCTGCAAAGTTATGTTTTTTTTGCGATTGCGCCAAATTTTTTGTGATTTTTGGCGCAATCTATGGAATTATATGAGATTGCGCCAAATTTTCTGCGATTTTTGGCGCAATCTGTGTTTTTTTGCTGCGATTGCGCCAATTTTAATTGGCGTTAGGGCTTATTGCTGGCTGCGAGGGAGGAGATCCAATAGGCGAGCAGGCCGAAGGGGATGATGAGGATGATGGCTGCGAAAAACAGAAAGACCAGGCTGAGGAGGATTAACACAACCAGGGGATATGTCTCATGGTCCCCGATGCACAAGATGAGCAGGAAGGTCACCCAAGGCATCCCGAGGAAGAATAGCAGCATTTTCATCCCCAGCAGCATCCATGAGCCGAAGCGCTCCCGGCGGCAGGCGAGGTGTATGCTCAACCATGAGAACCCCATGACCAGAAGTGAGGGCAGAATGGCCCCAGCGAGAGCGGAGCCATAAATCACGAGCAGGCAGCATGCCACCACACCCAGTAGCAGCGAGAATAGCACTGTCACCAGGTTGAATATTTTTTTCTTGTTTGAAGGTATCATTCTATTGACAATTAGTGGTTTATACATCTGACGGTGCGGTGGGCGATGTTGTCGCGCAGGTGGTCACGGTAGAGCCAGATTTCGCGGCTGTGGTAGTTGCCCTCCTTGCCGATGAGGGGCAGGATGTAGTCGGTGCCCGTGTAGCCATCTACCAGCAACAGGCCCGATGACGGGTCGAGGGTGACGGTGAGGGTGTCGCGGTGTTGCTGGCTTAAGGGGATGAGTGGCGAGGGCTCGGTGATGAGCGTGGCAGGAGTGGCGTCGATGTGCCAGTTGACGGGATTGATGGCCACTGCGCTGCGGGTCCAGCCGGGCATGGCGCATGAGGGATCGCGCACCGAGTTGTAGCACACGGTCACGCCCGTGTCGTCGGCACCCCGGGCGGGGACGATGCTCGGGCAGGCATCAAGGGTCTCCTGGCTGATGGTGACACCGATGGCATAGGCGGCAATCATGCGGCTGTAGGTGGCATTGTCCATCTCCTTCATCAGTTGGAGCATGATCATCGCTCCCTGGCTGAAACCAGCGAGTACAAACGGTCGCCCATCGTTGAGTTGGTCAAGATAGTACTTGAACGAGCGGCGCACGTCATCGGTCGCGATGGGCAGGCGGGCCTGCACGAGGCTGTCGCTGGCGAAGGTCTGTAACGAGCACTGGCGGTAATAGGGCGAGTAGAAGTTGAGTGAGCCGCCGATGAGCGCGTCCACGCCTTGCATCTCGCCCAGGATGGGGCCTCGCGTGCTGTCGTTGCGGGTGTCGGCATAGTGGCACACGGTGCCGCCCGCCAGGGTGTAGTCACCCGTCTCGGTCGAGGTGATGTAGAAGACGTCGGCCACGGCATCGCGGCTGGTGATGTACCACTGCGACGGGTCGGCATACTCGGGTGCTGCTGGCAGGAAGTCGGTGCTCCCTCGGGGCTCGTTATTATGCTTGCTGCATTGGGCGAAAAGCAGGCAAGCCATCATGACGATGATGATGCGGAGTGATGATTTCATGATCGATGGGATTTTACTTGCCATGCATGACGCTGTCGATGTGCTGAATGAAGGGCCGCAGGGTGTTGAGGTCCTTGAGCGTGAGCGTGTCGGTCCTGAAATCGGATTGTTCCGGTTGCTTGCCATCGATGCTGATGTCCTGTGTTCGTTGATCGGTAAAAGCCATGACCTCTTCCTCGCTGATGCCGATGAGCGCCATGTTCTTACGGTTATAGTAACGGATGTTGGCCGCAACATAGTCCAGCCAGTACTTGCGGACGTGGAAGTCCTCGATCTTCTGTCTAAAGACGTTGTTGGTCAACAGTTTGGTCAAAGTGTGCTCACCAGGCTTCATCTGGGACACCACTTGACTGATGGTTGCCTCATATTCATTGACCCACTGGCTCCAGTTGGCCTCCTCGGAATTCATCTTGGAGAAGCAGGCACCCACGTTGTCGATAAACTGGAAGTTCCCCATGTTCTTCCACGTCTCGATATTGTTGCTGAAGATGTTCTCGGCAGTCTTGTCATGGGTGATGACATCAACAAGTGCCAGCACCTCGTTGATCAAGTCGCCGACTTCCTCGGGCGGAATGTTGTCGAGTTTGTCTTGCGGCAGGCTGCGCATCCAGGCACCGATGGAGTCGCAGCGTGCGATCCTTTGCGACATATCTTCCACGTTGCGTGAGAATTGCTCAATGTTGCTCATCACCATCATGGCCGACATCTTGCGGTCCTGTGCCCGCTGGCAACGGTCCAGTAGCGCCGCCGTGCCAAAGGTGAGTACGATCGAGATGGTGGTGCCGACCACAGTCAACAGCAGTTCTCTCCATGTGGAGCCCTGCGCCCAGTAGCGAGCTGTGCGCGGCATCCTTATTTTTACTCTCGGGGTTTTCATTGTTGTGTATTATTAAGAATGTGAGTTGTTCTGTGTTTTGCGCAGCTCCCAGAAAGCGACAGCAGCGGCAGCTGCGACGTTGAGTGAGTCCACGCCGTGCTTCATGGGTATGCGCACAACGTGGTCGGCAGCGGTGATGGCCTCATGGGACAGGCCATCGCCCTCGGTGCCCATGATGATGGCCAAGCGGTCCACCCGCTTGAGCAGAGGATCGTCGAGAGGAATGGAGTCATCGCTCAGTGCCATGGCAGCGGTGGAGAACCCCAACTCATGCAGGTGGGGAGTGACGGGCTCATCGATCCACGTCCATGGGACAAGGAATACAGATCCCATCGACACGCGCACGGCGCGGCGGTTCAACGGGTCGCAGGCCGTGGGCGTCAACAGCACCGCATCGATGCCAATGGCGGCTGCCGATCGGAAGATGGCTCCGATGTTGGTTGTGTCGGTCACACCGTCGATGACAACGACGCGGCTGGCGTCGCGGCACACTTCAGCGACAGGGCGGGGCAGGGGACGGCGCATGGCGCACAGCACACCGCGGGTGAGCGTATAGCCCGTGAGTGCAGCCAGCAGGTCGCGCTCTCCTGTATAGACAGGGATGTCGCCACAGCGCCCGATGATAGAGGCGGCATCACCGGTGATGTGGCGTCGCTCGCACAGCAGTGACAGCGGCTCGTAGCCCGCGTCGAGGGCGACGTGGATGACCTTGGGGCTCTCGGCGATAAAGATGCCCTTGTCGGGCTCCAGGCGGTTGCGCAGTTGTGCCTCGGTCAAGGTGCCATAGACTTCCACCCCCGGGTGCTCAAGTGATGTGATCTCAATAATCGGCATGATACGTTATTTTGTGAAAAAGGGATTATAGAGGCTGGGTTGGGGTTCCGGCGCCCTGGATGGCGCGCACCTGTCGCTGGAACTCGAGAGGGCGCTTGATGTAACGCAGGATGATGGTGCCGGCGCCAGTTCCCGAGACCTTGATGGTACCATAGTTGAACATGCGTCCCCAGAAGTTTTGTTCGACCAGGATGCTCTCCACCTTGCTGATGACGATCTCGTGGGCATGACGATGGATCCAGCCATAGCTGTGGAAGAACCGCTTGTCGCTCACAAAGATGGTTGTCGTCAAGTTGTGGACGAGTGAGCCCAGATGCAGGTAGGCCCATCGGGTGAGCCGGGGCTGGTAGATGATGGTCTCGCCAGGGGCGATAATCTTGCTGATTTTCATAACTGATCCTGTGATTGGTGCACCGTGAATGTGAAAACAAATGGTTTTGATTTCTGTTAAGGTGCCGCTAAATATTTCTAAAAATCGTTTCTTGTAGTGCAAAAATAGTGTAAATTCCACATTATTTAGTAATTTCGCAGCGAAAAATTCCAAACATCATTGCAAAATATGACAAACGACAAAGAAACGAACAAGGATAAGAGTGAAGAATACGTGAGACAAACAGGTCCCCTCAAGGAACGCTTGGGACGTGTCAAGACCACGCGCTGGTGGCGCTTTGGCATTGTGGCGCTCATCTATGTGCTGTGGACCATCTGGATGGGTAACCCCTGGTTGCTGCTGGGCCTGTTGCTGCTGGCCGACATCTACTTGACGCAGTACCTGCCCTGGGGCGCATGGAAGGGCCTGAAGAACAAGCCCCTGAAGACGCTCATGAGCTGGGTAGATGCCATCGTTTACGCTCTGGTGCTGGTCTATTTCCTGTTCTTGTTTGTGGGACAGAATTACCAGATACCGTCATCCTCGCTCGAGAAGTCGTTGTTGACGGGCGATTTCCTGTGGGTGAACAAGGTGGTGTATGGCCCGCGAGTGCCGCAAACGCCACTGCATTTCCCGCTGGCGCAGAATACCTTGCCCATCCTGGGCTGCAAGTCTTACATTGAGACCCCCCAGTTGCCATATCACCGCTTGAAGGGCCTGCGCAACGTGGAGCGCATGGACATCGTTGTGTTTAACTTCCCCGCAGGTGACACCGTTGCCCTCAACAGCACCAACCCCGATTACTACACCCAGTGCTTGATGTATGGCCGCGATGTGGTGCGCAACAATAAGGACCGCTTTGGCGAAATCATTTATCGTCCAGTTGACCGGCGCGACAATTATGTGAAGCGTTGCTTGGGACTGCCGGGCGAGACGTTGCAGATCAAGGACGGCATCGTCTATGTCAACGGTAAGGCCATTCCCCAGCCCAAGAATGTGCAGTACTTCTACTATGTAGAGACCGATGGTACCCAGATAGGTGACGACCTGTTTGAAGAGCTGGGCATCAGTGTTGACGATCGCCATCACGCCCAGGACATGTATGGCAACATCATCCCCAACATTTATACCTTGCCGCTGACAGCCGACATGCTCAAGTCGCTGAAGGCTAAGCCCTGGGTGCAGTCCGTCCAGCGTTGCCAGCCCGATGAGAGCGAATCGGTTTCCACCTATCCCCTGGGCGCTGATTATGGCTGGACTCACGCCAACTATGGCCCAATCTGGATTCCCAAGAAGGGTGCCAAGGTCGATTTGAGTTTGCGGAACCTGCCGCTGTATGAGCGCTGCATCAAGAACTACGAGGGCAACACCCTTGAGGTGCGAGGCGATCAGATTCTGATCAACGGCAAGCCTGCCACGAGCTACACCTTCAAGATGGATTACTACTGGATGCAGGGCGACAACCGCGACAATTCGTTGGATTCCCGCTACTGGGGCTTTGTGCCTGAGGATCACATCGTGGGCACGCCTGCCATTATCCTCATCTCGTTTGACAAGGACCACAGGCTGTTTGACGGCGGCATCCGCTGGAACCGCATTTTTAAGTTGCCGAATCCGGATAAGAGGTAGGTTTTAGGTTTTAGGCTTTAGGTTTTAGGTTTTAGGCTTTAGGCTTTAGGCTTTAGGCTTTAGGTTTTAGGTGTTTTGACGATGCCTTCTTGGGACCGGAAACTGAATAATTGAGAATAGAAAAGAATGTTATTGACATCGGCGAGTGCAGTTGTGATGGGTAGCATGTGTGCCGCCAGTGTGCGGTGCTATGCGGCAGCCCTTGATGCGGGCACGTTGCTGGTTGACCTGGAAGAGCAGAGGTTGCCGCTGCGTCACAGCCACCATCGCTACCGCATCGACGGTCCCAACGGTATTCAGACGCTCACCGTACCCCTCGTGGGCTCGACCAACAACATGATGACCCCGTTGCGCGAAGTGCTCATCTCGGAGCACGGTGACTGGCGGCGGTTGCACTGGGGCGCCTTGTATTCGGCCTACGGGCGGTCGCCCTATTTCGACTATGTGGCCGACGACCTATATCAGGTGATCTATGGCCAGCAGCGCTACCTGCACGAGTTCAATGCCCAGTTGCATGAAGTCATTGTCGATTTCATGGACTTGCCGCTGGAGACACGCTACCTGATCAAGGACGAGGAGATAAAAGGGGAAGGTGTCGCTGACTTGCGCGGGCTTATCGGGATGAAGAAGGCCGACGCACTGCCTATTACCCCAGTTCCCTATTACCAGATGTGGACAGCATCGAGCGGCTTCTGCCCCGACTTGAGTGTGCTGGACCTGATGATGAACATGGGTCGCGAGGGAGTGCTCACGTTGATGGCGATGACTGGGAAATAAAGGCAATAAAAAAAGGTCCAAGCATCACTGCTGAGACCCTCATAATTACTAATACTTGAAAACTATATTTACCCCATAAAAGCATTTCTTTTTACACAGGCAAAATAACGAATTATTTCTCTAATCTTACCTATGAAAAGGTTTAAAAAATGTGAAAATATGGCGTTTTGTTGATATTTTGCGATAAAAATCCACCGAAAGCCCTAGTTTGTAGCAAAAATGTAACACAAATTTCTCGTTTTTCTGCTTCAGAATGAAACTTTGATCTGCCCAAATCAAGTGAATTGTTCACGCTTATAAAGAAGAGTCTTCACCGTGGCCAAGGTTTAGCAAGGGGCGCCGCCTAATATATTTTTATACACAAAACACAATGGTGTGCTCACTATACAAGGAACTTGCTCCAAATGGTCGGTTTCTCAAGAATTCACCAAGAAATTGCTGCATCGTGATTGAAAAATCGGGTAATGGGGTTGTCAGTTATCAATAATTGTTGTAACTTTGCAGCCGCTTTGGACTTCAAATTTCCAAGCCGGTCCTATAGCTCAGTTGGTTAGAGCACCTGACTCATAATCAGGGAGTCCTTGGTTCAAGCCCAAGTGGGACCACAATATTGAAAATAAAGCACTTACGATGATTTTCGTAGGTGCTTTTTTTCTGAATAATTTTGTAAGGACTAAAAAAAGGGGATCACCCGATAAAAGGTGGGGGCAGTGTGGTCGAAAGACCACAGCAAGGCCAGCGGCCTTGAATTGAGGTAACCCCACGGCGCACAGGCCGTAGGCCTCGTGAAGTGAACCCAAAAAGTTGGACTGATTAATGTATATGTTAAACT
>CAMVAP010000017.1 GCA_947165485.1 uncultured Prevotellaceae bacterium | reverse complement strand
CTTATACATAATGGACCCCAAAAGTTTTTTGTCCAACTTTTGGGGTCCACTTCATGATGATGCAGCCTCATCATTTGATGCGGTTGCCCACGAATTAATTCACGATGATAGGGTTGAAGTCGAGAAAAAATTGTATCTTTGCAGTGATTTATGCACTGATCCCCGTTAACCCTTGTATTTCTTTATGACAACCCATTTTTACTCATTTATTAACTTATAAACTTTTCCAGATTTATGAAAAAATTGTTTTCTCTCCTTTTTGTCGCTCTGTTGGCAATGTCGGCATGGGCTGACACGACTGTAACCTTTATTCCTGACGAAACCAAGGGTAAGAATACCTCGGCCAACGCTGTTGATGAGATGGTGCTTGATGGTGTGACCATCAGTGGTACCAAGGCTGCTCTCGCTGCCTCGACCTACCGTTTTGCCGCTGGCAGCAAGGCCACGGTGTCGTCAACCGTAGGTAATATCAAGAAGGTGGAATTTACCTGCGAGGGCACCTACAGCCAGAGCTATGGACCTGATCAGTTCTATGGTGACGGTTACACTTGCCAGTCGGGTAGCAAGGTGGGCATCTGGCAGGGCGATACCGCGTCGTTCTCGTTGAACACTGCTTCCCAGGTGCGTTGCACCCGGATTGTCGTTACCATTGCCCAGGATGTGGTCGAGGAACTCGTGCCTCCCGTTTTCACCCCCAATGGCGGTGACTTCAGTGGCAGCCTGGAGGTGAAGCTGACTTGCCCCACCGTGAATTGTGATATCTTCTACTTTGAGGGTGAACCCGATGGCGACTGGGCCGGCTACACTCACTACAGCTCCCCCTTCTACGTGACCGAGACCAAGACCTACACGGCTTACTCCAGCAAGGGCGGTGAAATCAGCGACTATGTGACTGTCACCTTCACCCTGGTTGAGCCGACCGTCGAGGCTCCTGTGTTTACCCCTGCCTCATGCAGCTTTAGCGATCAGCTGGAGGTGACCCTGGCCTGCGCTACTCCCAATGCTAAAATCTACTACAGCCTGGATAATGAGTTGTGGAGCCAGTATGTCGATCCAATCCCTGTTACCGACGACATCACCATCTGGGCCAAGGCCATGGTGGGTGACGTGGAGAGCGAGGTGGTTAGTGCCACCTACACCAAGTTGCCTGCTACGACGACCATTGTGACCTTTGACCCCGCCATCGATAAGGGTAACGGCGAGCAGGCCAATCGTCATTCCTACACGGTTGTGAAGGAGCCCGTGACCATGTATGTGGGTGACGGTACTATTTACAGCGATAACTACCGTGTATATGGTCCCAACGACAGTTCGGCATTTGTCTTTACCTCGACAGGTGCTCCCATCATCAAGATTGAGCTGAGCAGTGGTACCGCCAGCCAAACGCCCAGCAACCTGTCGCTGCTTGATAGCGAGAATGGCACCTATACCACCAGCGGTAAGGAAGGCACGTGGGAAGGCAGCGCCCAGGAAGTGGCGTTCAAGGTGAATGCCCAGGTGCGCCTCTACTCGGTTATCGTAACTCTTGCTGGTCAGGATGAGCCGGGTTATCTGCGCGGTGATGTGAACCATGACGGCTTTGTCACAATTGCCGATGTGACCATGTTGATCGACTATCTGTTGACCGATGTTACCCTGGCGCCCGCCGAGGCCGACTTCAGCGAGGACGGCCTGGTGAGCATCAAGGACGTTACCGACCTGGTTGACTATCTGCTGTCGGGTGAGTAATCAGAGCAATGCTTTAAGCAGGACATTTTTAAGAAAAAACAGGTTCCAAGTGGAGCCTGTTTTTTTGTACGACGGGCATGTCATACATCTGTGGTGAAAGTCCACACGGGGCGTAGTCACCGACGAACCCTATAGCGACTTGCAAGCTTCAATCGGCGACGGTTGGGGGAGAGGAAGCAATAGCGAAATCGTGGCTTGACGAACAGGAATCAGATACTAAGGCGTATCAAGCGGACAAGTTGGCGAAAGGCAACGAAGTTCCCAAAGGTGGCCGTAACCTTGATGCGTAAATCTGGCGAGTAAACGATGAAAGATGTGTGATTTATCCCGTGAGATCTCGGCATCGGCCAATGGCCGTAGTAACAACGAATGCCGAGAAGTCAGCAGAGGCCGAAGTAGCGGACTGCGAGCCAGTCGAAGCGAAGGGCCGAATAATTTGTAACGTTAATCAAGAATGTATGTCCCGTGCCGAATAACCGACGAGTCGGAAAGAGCGAAACGTACATGAGCCGAAGCCGACGCAGGAGATAGGCGTAATCGGTCGGGAGCGGAAATTAAGAAAGACGGAAGATGAAACTAATCGAAGAGATACTCAGCACCGAGAACGTGCGTGCCGCCTTATACAGGGCCATTGCCAACAAAGGCGCGGCAGGCATAGACGGCATGGAGGTGACGCAGCTGCGCGACCACATGAACGCCAACTGGTGGAGTATCAAGCAGTCAATCCTTGAGCGGAGCTACAAGCCCGCCCCCGTCCGTCGTGTGGAAATCCCGAAGGCGAACGGTGGCGTTCGCAAGCTGGGCATCCCGACGGTCGTTGACCGTACGCTTCAGCAAGCGATAGTGCAGGTGTTGAGTCCCATCTTCGAGCAGGAGTTCCAGGAGTGCAGCTACGGCTTTCGCCCCGGCAGAAGCTGTGAGCAGGCCGTGCTGAAACTATTGGAATACCTCAACGAGGGTTATGAATGGATAGTTGACATAGACTTGGAGAAGTTCTTTGACAACGTTCCTCAGGACAAGCTGATGAGCTACGTCGGTCGTGTAATCCAAGATTCGGATACCGAGTCACTGATACGCAAGTATCTCAAATCGGGTGTGATGGAGAACGGGATGTGCCACCCGACAGAGCTCGGCACCCCCCAAGGGGGCAACCTGTCGCCGCTGCTGAGCAACGTGATGCTGAACGAGCTAGACAAGGAACTGGTCAATCGTGGACTTCGCTATGTGCGTTATGCCGACGACTGCGTGATAGCGGTCGGCAGCAGCGCGAGCGCCAACCGAGTGATGCACACCATCACCACATGGATAGAGCGTAAACTCGGCTTGAAGGTGAACGCGACCAAGACCCATGTCAGTCGCCCGAGCAAACTGAAATACCTCGGCTTCGGTTTCTACAAGAACCCTCAGACGGGCAAATGGGCATCCCGCCCTCACGAAAGTTCGGTCGAGAAGTTCACCCGCAGGCTCAAGAAGTTGTGCAAACGCTCATGGAGCATCTCCATGGCAAAGCGCATATCCTTGCTCAACCCCGTGATACGGGGGTGGGTAAACTATTTTGCCATCGGCTCAATGAAAGGCAAGTTGGCAGACATAGACGCCCACCTTCGCACGATGTTGCGCAAAGTGATATGGAAGCAATGGAAAACCCCGAGTAAACGGTCATGGGGACTTCGGAAATTAGGTGTTGACAACGACCTGGCACGGCGCACATCCAATTGTGGCGACCGCTACGAATGGGTAGTGAGGCGTACCTGCGTTGCCAAGTACATATCCAAAGAAGTCCTTTCGCGTAAAGGCTTGGTGAGTTGCCTTGACTACTATTTGATTAGACACTCTTTGAAAACAAATTAAACCGCCGTATGCCGAACGGCACGTACGGTGGTGTGAGAGGAAAGGGAGCGAAAGCCAAAACTCTCGCTCCCCGACCTACTCGATTATCCAAAATAGCACACGCGCTTGCTGGTTTCGATAAAAAAGGGTACCTTTGTGATTCAGTAATCAGTGAGCAAGTTACCTGCTTGCGAAACTGAGATATGTAAAAAAAACTGGATGATATGGCAACAGACTTGAATATCGGATTAACTTTTTCGGGCGGTGGTTATCGGGCTGCCACATTTGACCTGGGTGTACTCTCGTTCTTGAATTACATCAAGCTCGATGACGGGCGCACGTTGCTGGATTGCGTGAGGGTTCTCACGTCGGTCTCGGGCGGTTCGATACCGGCATTGAAATATATGCTCACGCGGGCACAGGGCAAGAGTGTCGATGACATGGTCAAGGAGCTGTTTGACTTCCTGTGCAACGACGACTTGATGGGAATGGCCTTCCAGCGCCTGAGCGATGAGAAGGCCAATCGTGAAGCGTCCAGCATCAAGATCATGGCCGAGATCTATGACAACCACCTCTTTGGCAACGCGACGATGGGCGACATCATCGATAACTTTGACAAGGTACCTGTCAAGGACTATACTGCCCTCGCGACCGACTTTGACAACGCCTTACCTTTCCGATTCCGCTTGACCGAGGCCCAAATGCTGGATGGTGGCAAGGAGAGCTATGGAGTGTTCGGTAACGGGAAAAACGTCATCAGCCGCAGTGTGGTCAAGTATATCACACTGGGTGAGGCGATGGCGTGCTCATCCTGCTTCCCCAGCGGTTTTGAGCCGATGATGTTCCCCGATGACTTCAGGGTATCGCAGAACCCAGAGATAGCCCCGGGCATCAAGCACCGTTTTGGCATCATGGATGGTGGCGTGGTGGATAATCAGGGTATAGACCCGCTCTTGCTTGCCGATGATCGTATGCGCAAGTACCGCAAGGATGACAACGCTGGTGACGACACCAGGCCTGCACTGGATTTGATCATTGTCAGTGATGTTTCCAGCCCGACTATGAATGACGGTTTCCGGCCCATGGAGCAATTGATGCCCAATAGCATTGGGAAGCTCACCATTGGCCGGTTGTGCACTTACGGGCTCGTCGGCGAGGCCATCGTGATGTTGCTGTTTGTCATTGCGCTGTTGGTGGGCAACAGTTTCTGGCTGGGCGTGTTGACCGTCATCCTGGTCATTGTCACCTTGCTGAACGCTGCAGGAGCCTTGTTGAAGTGTAAAATGTTTGGTGCCATCCGCAAGACATTTGTCGGCGATAGGGCCGCATTTATCAGCCACATGAAGTTTGCCACAATCGAGGCCTTGCTGATGAACCGGGCCAAGTCGGTCATCATGATGAGCAGTGAGGTTTTCCTCAAGCGCTTGCGTCAGATGAATTATAAATCCATTTTTGAGGACCCGATCTACCGCAGCCGGGCCGTGAGCAGCACCATCTATGAACTGGGCAATAACAAGAAACAAACGTGGATGAGTAACGTCAAGAATGGAATCATCCCCGAGGAGCTGGCTCCCAGTGAGGCGATGCAGGAGACGACCAACAAAGCTGCTGGCATGGGTGCCACATTGTGGTTTACTGAAGCCGAGAAACGGGATAAGATGCCGCACAACCTGCTTGCAGCCGGGCAGTACACGGTGTGCTTCAACCTGCTGGTACAGATCCACAGGCTGCAACAGACTCCGGATGCGCTCACACCTGCCGACAATCTACTCATCGCCTGCAAGCCGCAACTCCTTGCGGCTTGGAAACGATTCAAGCAGGACCCCCTCTGGATGGTGCCCCAGTCCAGTCGTCCTTGATTTCGTGCTACGGTTCATGCATGTAACCTCTTTATTGTATTAATATGAAATGGGTCCACCTTGACAGTGGATCCTTTTATTTATATAATGTGTCATAAATAAGGTTTACCAATTATAATGAATAATGTCGAGAAAAAAGGCGAATTATGAATTTTCATCAAAAAAAATCAATAAATATGTTGGTGCTTTGGCCAATTGTATATATCTTTGCATCTCAAACCAGCATTTAAGTATATAGTTCAAAATGGAAACAACATTAACAAAGAAACCAAGAAAAAAGAAAGTACTCGTGAAAAGAAAACGTGACCGCTTACAATTGATCACTGACTTGATCAAGACAAATTGCATCGGCAGCCAAAGCGAGTTGGCAGACATGTTGCGTGAGCACAATATCAATGTGACTCAAGCAACCTTGTCCCGTGACCTCAAGGCGTTGAAAATCTCCAAGGTCGCTACCGATCGTAACACCTACATGTATATCATCCCCGACAGCAACCAGCTGCAGGACAGGTTGCTGAGTATGCGCCAGACCGATACCCATGCTCCCAAGCAGGTGGGGATGGTGTCGGTGTCCTTCTCGGGCAACATTGCGGTCATCAAGACCCGTAATGGATATGCTCCCGGTCTGGCCTATGATATCGACATGAGCCGTCCTCCCGAGGTGCTGGGCACTATCGCTGGTGCCGACACTGTAGTCGCTATCCTTGCCGAGGGTGTGACGCGGGATCAGGCTCGTGCGGTGTTTGACCAATTTATGCCTAAGAGCTAAGACTCATCCATTCTCCTCTTGTAAGTGAATGGTTAAAGTAGGTATAGCCGGATGTGACAACCTGCGTGGCGCCGAACTGGTACGCATTCTCATCAACCATCCTGATGTGGACTTGATGTGGGTGAAAGCTACCAGTGTGGGTAGTGTGCGCCTCGACGAGGTGGTGCCGGGTATCGTGGGTGAGTGTGGGTTGATGATCAACCCCGAGGGCGAGTTGGGCAACGTGGACGTGGTTTTCACATGTGGCCACCGCGATCAATGTGCTGCCACACTTGAGACGTTGCGGCTCAACGATGATACACATATCATCGACCTGAGCGGCTGCCATAACCTGGATGATGACCAGCATCAATCATGGAAATACGGGTTGTCCGAGATGCAACGACGCAATCTCGTGCACGATACAATGCGCGCAACGGTGCCTGGCAATGCTGCTATGGTGTCGTTGCTCGCCTTATTGCCCATGGCTCGCAACCTCCTGCTCAATAGCCCGATTGAGTTGCGTGTCGCAATGGGTGAAACGGCTTTTCCTGAACAGGGCAAGACCATCGACGGTCTGGACATCGACGCATGGGCCGCACTCCAGCAGCAGGAAGTGGTGCTGAACTTGAAACGGTGCCAGTCGAGTTTTGACCAGGATGTGAAATTGACCATCTCTCCTCTTGCCGAGCGACGCACCCTTGCTGTTGACGCTCGCTTCAGGACCAGTGTTGACAGCGAGATGATCAGGCAACTTTACGACCACTATTACAGCGACCACAACTTCGTGTTCCTAGTTGACCGTCCCATTGTTACTGCCGATGTCGAGAATACCAATAAGTGCCTGATTAGACTTGACAAGGACGACAGCACAGGGCTGATCACTGTTCAAGCCGTTGCCGACACCTTGCTCAAGGGCAGCGCCGGTAGCGCTGTTCATGTGATGAACCTGATGTTTGGAATGCACGAGCGGGCAGGTCTGGCGTTGAAGGGCACTGGATGTTGAAATGTGAACCACTAACAAAACCACTAACACTCAATACAACATATTATATTAAGTCATGTCAGTCAATAAAGTCATTCTTTTGGGCCGTGTGGGCCGAGACCCGGATGTGCGTTACGTTGCACAGAATCAGCCCGTAGCATCGTTTACCCTAGCTACTACCGACCGCGCCTATACCAACGCTAATGGTGTGCAGGTGCCTGAACGCACCGAGTGGCACAATATCGTGATGTGGGGCAAAAATGCCGAGGTGGCTGAGCGTTACATCCGCAAGGGCACACAAATCTATCTCGAAGGACGTCTGCGCACCCGCGCCTGGGAAGACCGCAACCAAGTGAAGCGCTACACCACCGAGATCTATGTGGACAGCTTTGAATTGCTGGCACGTCCCACCGCAGCGGCTCCTGGTCAGCAGCAACCCACTGCCCGTCCCGCTCAACCGGCAGGCAATGCCAATCCCAACGCTGCCCAGCAGCAACCCAACAACAATCCTCCCTTTTGACAACCGGGTTGTCGTTAGCATGAAATAGTATCACGGGACCCTTGCCGTTGTGGCAGGAGTCCCGTGATTGTTAGGGTGAGGAGTGAATGGATTGGTCAGAGGTATTTATCACCAAACTTGGATTTCACGTCGTTGACATATTGCTTGATCTTCTGCTCCTCGTCGAGGGGAACAATGAGCAGCGCATCGTCAACATCGGCCACGATAAAGCCTTCTAGTCCTGATGCCACGACCAGTTTATCTCCCTTGACAGCTACAATGTTGTTGTGGCTGTTGAACATGAGTGCCTTGCAGTTCTGGGTGACGTTGCCGTCCTTGTTCTTGGGCGAGTAGTCGTAGAGTGACCTCCAGGTGCCCAGGTCGTTCCATCCAAAATCAACGGTCTCGACATACACATTGGGCGCCTTCTCCATTACGGCAAAGTCGATACTGATGCTCGGACAGGCCGCAAAATGGGTGTTGATGTATTCCATCTCTTGCTCGGTGCCATAGTATTGCTGCCCGTTCTCAAAGATGTCATTTACCTCCGATGCATGGGTGTTAAGAGCCTGGATGATGCTGTCGGCGCTCCAGAAGAACATGCCCGAGTTCCAGAAGAATTCGCCCGACTTGATGAACACACGTGCTAAATCCTCGTTAGGTTTCTCGGTGAATGTCTTGACCGATGAGAAGTTGCCCTCGACGTGCTCACCCACCTGGATGTATCCATAGCCTGTCTCGGGGCGGCTGGGCTTGATTCCCATCGTTACCAGCGCATCGTGGTTCTCGATAAACTCAAAGGCCTTTACCACGCTCTGCCTGAATTGATCGACATTGATGATCAAGTGGTCACTCGGGGCGACCATCATCTGGGCGTCAGGGTTGATGGCTTTGATGTGGTGGGCAGCCCATGCTATGCACGGTGCCGTGTTGCGGCGCACAGGTTCGAGCAGAATTTGATGTGCTTTGATTTCGGGAAGTTGCTCCTTGATCAGGGGCTCGTAGCTCTCATTGGTGAGCAGGATGATGTTATCGATGGGGACAATGCCGCTCAAGCGGTCAAAGGCCATCTGCAACAAGCTACGTCCAGTGCCAAAGAAATCGATGAATTGCTTGGGGCGTTCCGATTTGCTGAACGGCCAGAAACGGCTCCCCACGCCACCGCACATGATGACACAGTATCGGTTGTTATCCATGTTTATAATCTTTTTGGTTAGTCATGACAATGTTTTGCGTTAGGGCGCAAAGATACAAATAAAAACTGATTAAGTGCTTTTCGCTAGGTGAATAATATGACGCAACGCGCCCGATACTATCATTTATCGAGCGTGTTCATGGACGATTGTTGTGGGGTGCGGTCACTCATCATAGTAGATGGGCAACGTGCGGCTGATACTCTGCTCCAGTGAGATGAGCGTCTCGGTCGCGGCAACACCCTCAATGTGCTGGATGCGGTCGTTGACCAGGGACATGAGGTGCTCGTTGTCTCGGGCATACACCTTGATCATCATGGTGTAGTGACCAGTGGTGAAGTGGCACTCGACCACCTCCTTGATTTTGAGGAGCTCAGGCACAACAGTGCGGTACATGGAGCCGCGCTCAAGTGTCAATCCGATAAAAGTGCATGTGGAGTAACCCAGCAGCTTGGGGTTGACTTTGTACCCCGAGCCAGTGATCACTCCATCATCAATCAGGCGCTGGATGCGCTGATGCACTGCGGCACGAGAAACGCCGCATACCTGAGCGACATCTTTGCTAGGGATGCGTGCGTTATTCATTACAATCTCAAGAATTTTCTTGTCTAATGTGTCAATTTTTTCCATGAGAATACTATTTTGTAACTATTTGCAAATGTAGTTCTTTTTTTTGATGTCGCTATAGATTTCGGTGATTTTTTTTTCGATTTTTTTAGTAGCAATCAGTTAAGTGATTGAATATTAGTAGAATAAACTGTTTGAGCTCGGCTGCCGTCATGGCCACACTCCATAGAAATGATGATGACACAATATATAATAATATCATTAAGGAGTTTCTAGGGTGGCTCAAACCACTATAAAAGCTCCTTCATGTTGATGTGGCTTTAACCGTGGTGGCTGGTTCTTGTCGCTACTTGCCGTTGTGAAAGATGCTGCCTGGCAGGCGGCGCATGTTGTAGCGAGATGCCATCGACTCGCCGTAGGCTCCCGCCGAGCGGATGGCGATGAGGTCACCGCGACGGGTGAGCGGCAGCAGGCAATCGCTGGCAAAAACATCGCTGGACTCGCACACGGGACCTACCACGTCATAGGGGTGTAGCGCTTGCCCGTCATCTCCCGCTGTGAGGTTTTGCACCTCATGGTGGGCACCGTAGAGGGCTGGTCTGATGAGGTCGGTCATGCCCGCGTCCAGGATGACAAACTTCTTGTTGCGGCTTTCCTTGACAAACACCACTCGACTGATGAGCGACCCGCAACCGGCAACGATACTGCGGCCCAATTCAAAGTGCAACGTCTGACCGGCTCTCAGGTTCAGGCTGTGCTTGAAGGTGTCAAAATAGGTCTTGAAATCGGGTAGGGGATGTTCATCGGGATGGTCATAGTCGATGCCCAGGCCACCGCCCACGTTGATGAGTTCAAAGTGGATGCCCTGCTGGTCATAGTGGTCCAGCAAGTCGTTGATGGTCAGGCACAGCAAGCGATAGGGCTGCATGGTGGTGATCTGTGAGCCGATGTGAAAATGCAGGCCACGCAGGTTGACATGAGTCAGTTCCATGGCCTGGGCAATCACCTGGTCGAGTACCTCGATGTTGATGCCAAATTTGTTGTCGGCTGTGCCGGTGGTGATATACTTGTGGGTGTGTGCGTCAATGTCTGGATTGACCCTGAAGGCGATGTTGGCTATGGTGTCCATCTCATGGGCGATCTCGTTGATGACATCCAGCTCTGGCACCGATTCCACATTGAAGCAACCGATGCCGTAAGACAATCCTGTGCGTATCTCCCAGTCGGTTTTTCCCACGCCCGAGAAGGTCATGTCTTGGGGAGAAAATCCGGCTTGGACAGCGGCTTCGATTTCGTTGCCACTCACCAGATCGGCTCCTAAGTCGTGACTTGCTATCTCTTTGAGTATGACTGGGTTTCCGTTGGCTTTGACGGCATAGTGAACTTTCATCGGGAACCCTTCTCCCTGGCGGTTGATTTGGTCAAGCGCTCGACGCAAAATGTCCATGTCATAATAGTAAAAAGGCGTGTCGGTCTGCTTGACGACATCCATCGCAAAACCATGTCTTGAAAGTCGGTTATACATGTTGATTAATCTTTAAACTTTGGTTGTTTGAGTAGTGGCTAATCTTGGCCATTTCATGCCTGTGAGGCGTTGCTTGCGGGGGCAAAAGTAGAAAAAAATATATTAAAAAAATATTTATAATCCATAAATTCTGCTAAAATCGTTTGTCACGCCCTTTTTTTGAGCCTTTTCGCTCAACGGGGTGGTGCCCTGCGTGTCCCGAGAAGGCACCTCGATTTTAAATTTTTTGCACTTGTAAACTGGGTCATAAATACTTGATGAATAACGCCATTAGAGTTATTAACAGGGGTTGTTAATAAAAAATAACTTTTTGATTGTAAATTCTATGGTTTGGAATTGCAAATTATTTAAAAAAAAGCAGTACCTTTGAAGTCCCTTAAAGCAAGGGGTAGGGCAGGAAGCCCGATAGCAATGGTAATATCAATGGAACAGTCTGTGTATCACATACCTGCGTTGCTCGATCAGAGCATTGCCGGGCTTGACATCAAGCCTGGGGGCACCTATGTTGACGTCACCTTTGGGGGTGGAGGTCACAGTCGTGGCATCTTGAAGCATCTGGGACCCCATGGCCGGCTCGTGGGTATGGACCAGGACATGGATGCGTGGCAAAACCGGTTGCGGGATGATAGGTTTACATTTGCACACGGCAATTTCTCCTATCTGAAGAATTTCCTGCGCTACTATGGCATCACCGGTGTTGACGGGATCCTGGCCGACCTGGGCGTGTCGTTCCACCACTTTGATGAAGTGGAACGGGGATTTAGCTTCAGGGCCGATGCGCCGCTGGACATGCGCATGAATCGCAGTGCTGCCTTCAGCGCCCGTGAACTCGTGGGCACCTACAGCGAGGAGCGTCTGGCCGATGTCCTGTACCTGTATGGCGAACTGCGGCAGTCGCGCCGCCTGGCCGCTGCCATCATCAAGGCGCAACCCACGACAACCGGCGAGCTGGTCGATGCCGTGCGTCCCTTGTTGAAGCCGGCTCAGGAGAAGAAAGAGCTGTCGATGGTGTTCCAGGCTCTGCGCATCGAGGTCAACGGTGAGCTCAATGCCCTGCGCAAACTCTTGTCCCAATCGCTGGAGGTTCTCAACCCCGGTGGCAGGTTGGCCATCATCACCTACCACTCCCTGGAGGACCGCATGGTCAAGAACTTCATGCGCACGGGCAATGTCGAGGGCAAGCAGGAAAAGGACTTCTATGGCCGCCTCAACACCCCATGGCGCCTGGTCAACAACAAGGTGATTGTCCCGAGCGATGATGAAGTGGCCCGCAATCCACGTTCCCGCAGCGCCAAGCTTCGCATTGCTGAGTTGGTCGCCCGTGGTGAAAACCAGCGTGGCAAATGATAGATTTTGAACCCATATAGCATCTATATCCACAAGATGAAAGAGAAGAAAAATACAACTTTGAACGGAAAGCGTGCCGGAAAAGATATCATCCAGGGCCGTTTCTTCTCGCTTGACTTCTTCAAGCGAAACGCGGTGTATATCATAGCGCTGGTTGTCATGGCGCTTGCCTATATCGCCAACAAGTTTGTGTGCCAGAGCAGTATGCAGGAAGTGATGACCCTCAAGACCGAGCTCGGCAACGCCCAGACCGATCTTGTCAATTCCAGTGCCCGCTACAACTCGATGATTCTCGAGAGCGAGATGACCGAGCTCATGCGCGCTAAGCACATCGATCTGGTTGCGCCCGATGAACCCCCTTATATTTTAAATACCAAGTGACTATGGCGACAACTCAGCGCAATACAGTGAGGCAGAACAACAAGCGACACATCATGGTCCGTTATGGACTGGTGGTGGGCTTCATGTTGTTATTCTCGATGATTATCGTGTGGGACCTCTTCAAGACAACCATCATTCAGGCCAATGACTGGAACAACAAGGCCGACTCGGTGCTCATGACCACGACTCCCATCGAGCCCGAGCGCGGCAAGTTGCTTGCCGATAATGGGACGGTCATCGCCGCCAACCTGTTGTACTATGTGCCCCGCATAGACTGGTTTACCGACGGCATCAAGGAAGATACCTTGATGAAGGACATCGGCCCCCTGAGCGACAGCCTTGCCGCATTTGACAACTCGTTGACTGCCGAGCAGTGGAAACAGAAGATCTTGCAAGACCGCAAGGACATCCTCAATACGGCCAAGAAAGTCAATCCCGACGGCAGTAAGGGACGTAAAAACCGTGCCTACAAGCTGTTCCCCTACATGCTCACACACAGTGAGTATGAGCGTGTGCGCCATTTCCCCTTCCTGTGCCGCGCCAAGAACAAGAACGGCTTCTACTACGAGAAACACAACCGTCGCATCAAGCCCTATGGCGGCATGGCGGCACGTAGTATCGGCAACGTGGGTCAGAACGAAACTTCCAGCAGCATCCACGGCCACTCGGGCCTGGAGATGGCACTTGACTCGCTGCTCTATGGCAAGCCCGGCAAGTCCAAGAACATACAGCTCACCAACAGCATCGTCAAGGCCGAGAGCGAGCCTGCTGTCAGGGGCTATGACATCACCACGACCATCAACGTCCACTTGCAGGATATTGTCGAGAATGAGCTCAACAACATGTGCCTGGAGACGGGAGCCGTGTGGGGAACCTGTGTGCTCATGGAAGTGGCTACTGGCGAGATCAAAGCCATCAGCAACCTTGAGCTGGATAAAGAAACGGGAGAGTATGTCGAGGGCATCAACCATGCCGTGCTGGGTTATGAACCTGGCTCGGTAGTGAAGACAATCTCCATGATGGTCGCTCTGGAGGACGGTATCGTCACCGATATCAATCAGCCCATCCAGACGGGATCGGACTGGATGTATGCCGGACGCAACATCAGCGACCGTCCGCACGGCGCTGCCACGCGCACGCCCCGCGAGATCATCGAGACGTCGTCCAACATCGGTATGGCCAAGCTTATCGTCAAGGATTACGGTCAGAACCCTGGCGGTTTCCGCAAGCGCCTGGAGGGGATGGGCTTCTTTGAGCCCTTCCACACGGGCATCGGTGGCGAGACAACCCCCAACTTCCCCGTGCTGGGCAATAAGAACTGGGACAAGCTCTCGCTCACGCGTCAGGCCTATGGATATGCCACGACCATCCCGCCCCTGTACACGCTGGCCATGTACAATGCCATTGCCAACGACGGCAAATTTGTCCGCCCCCATCTCGTTAAGAAATTGTCGCGTGAGGGTGAGCCCGACTCCATCATTCCTGTGACTTATATCCGCAAGCAAGTGTGCTCCCCCGAGAATGCCGCCAAGTTGCGCCAGATGCTGCATGACGTGGTGTGGGGCAGTCATGGTACGGCTCGCCACTGGGTACAGGATGACAATGTTGAGATTGCCGGCAAGACCGGCACGGCGTTTACCAATGCCAGTGGCCAGTATGGCGCGCAGAAACGATTGGCCTTCTGTGGCTTCTTCCCCTATGACAAGCCCAAGTACTCTTGCATCGTGCTCATGCTGGGGGCCGACCGGGGAGCGGGCGCAAGCAGTGGTATGGTGTTGAAGAACATCGCCGTGAAGATGTATGCCCGTGGACTCCTGGGCTCCGCACCTGACTATGCCACCGTGGCTGACAAGGGCAAGAAGGACGGTGAGGTGAAGAACTACCCCACCATGTATGCCTCGATGAACGATTATGCCTACAACAATATCAAGAAACGTCTCCACATCGAGACCTCACACCGTTTTGCCCGCCCCAAGGCTGTCGAGAAAGGCGTGCCCAATGTGGTGGGGCTGAACATACGCGAGGCCATCAAGTTGCTTGAGAATGCGGGACTGATCGTGAACTTTACCGGTTCGGGCATGGTGACGGGCCAGAGCCTGTCGGCTGGCTCACAGTATGCTCGTGGCCAACGCATTAACCTGAGATTAAGAAACTCCTAAATCATTAAGAAATCATGAAGATATTATCACAACTGCTAGCATCTATTCATCCCCTCCAAGTGGTGGGGAACACCGATAAAGAGATTACCGATGTCATCAACGACTCGCGCAAGGCGGCTCCTGGCGTGCTGTTTGTCGCCGTCAAGGGTGTTGCCGTCGATGCCCATCGTTTTATTGACGATGTGGTGGGCAAGGGTGCAACGGCCATCGTGTGCCAACAATTGCCCGAGACGCTCAAGCCCGATGTTACCTACATCCAGGTCGAGAACAGTTTCCAGGCTTTGTCGCATCTTGCCGACGAGTGGTTTGACCATCCCTCAAGCCACCTGCGTCTGGTGGGTGTGACGGGCACCAATGGCAAGACGACCACGGCCACGTTGCTCTATGAGATGGCACGTCTCATGGGCTACAAGGCTGGCCTGCTGTCAACGGTCGAGAATATCATCGATACCGTCAGGACACCTGCTAAGCAGACGACCCCCGACCACCTGGAACTGAACCACCTCTTGCACGAGATGGTGCAGGCGGGCTGTGAATATGCCTTTATGGAAGTGAGCTCTCACGCTTGTGTGCAAGGGCGCATCGAGGGCATCAATTTTGCGGGCGGCATTTTCACCAATCTCACCCGCGATCACATGGACTTCCACAAGACAGTGGATAACTATATCGCTGCCAAGAAGATGTTCTTTGACTCCCTTCCCAAGGGCGCTTTTGCTCTGGTGAATGCCGATGACAAGGTGGGTGAGGTGATGTTACAGAACACCCGTGCCGACAAGTACCGTTACTCGTTGCGCTCGCTCACCGACTTCAAGGGCCGCATCGTGGAGTCACGCTTGGATGGTACCACGCTGGAGCTGAACGGCAATCAGGTGGAGGTGCTCTTTACTGGCCGCTTCAATGCCTATAACCTGTTGTCGGTCTATGGCGCATCGCTGCTGTTAGGCTTCGACCCCCAGCAGGTGCTCGTCAAGATGAGCGTGCTCGAACCTGTGGCCGGACGTTTCCAGACCATGCGCTCGGACCGTGGCTATACCGCAATCGTCGATTATGCACACACGCCCGATGCTCTGGTCAATGTACTGGACACCATCCGTGAGGTGGTGGGAACGAGCGGTCACGTGATCACCGTGTGTGGTTGTGGCGGTGACCGTGATGCCGGCAAGCGTCCCATCATGGCCCGCGAGGCTGCACTGCGCAGCGATCGTGTCATCCTCACCAGCGATAATCCTCGCACCGAGGATCCTGATGAGATTCTGCGTCAGATGGAAGTGGGCCTGCCCGATGACAAGCGCCCCGTCACCCTGACCATTACCGACCGCCGTCAGGCCATCCGCACCGCTTGCCAGCTGGCTCAAGCCGGCGATGTTGTGCTCATTGCCGGTAAGGGGCACGAGGACTATCAGGAAATCAACCACGTGAAGCATCACTTTGATGACCGTGAGGAAGTCCGTGCCGTGTTTGCTCAAGAAGCCAATTGATTATTAATCACTACATTACTGATACGTTATGTTATATCATCTTTTCCATTACCTCGAGCAGTATCACCACGTGAGTGGCGCCCGCCTGTTTGAATACATCACGTTCAGATCCGGGTTTGCATTCATCCTGTCGCTGTTCATCGGCATCGTGATAGGCCGGCGCATCATCTTCAAGCTCAAGAACCACCAGATGTGTGACAAGGAGCGTGAGGAAAAGTTGGGCGGCAACTCGGCCAAGCAGGGAACGCCCACCATGGGTGGTATCATCATCATCATCTCGATACTGGTGCCCTGCCTGCTGTTGGGTAAGCTCAACAACGTCTATATGCTGCTGATGATCATCTCAACGCTGTGGTGCGGTGCGCTGGGCTTTGCCGACGACTACATCAAGGTGTTCCACCACAACAAGGAAGGCCTCAAGGGCAAGTTCAAGATTGTGGGCCAGGTGGGTCTGGGCATCATCGTGGGACTGACCATGTACCTAAGCCCTGCGATTGTGATGAACGAGAATGTGCATGTGACCAACCGCAACGAGACCCCCGAACTGGTGGAGGTGCACAAGTCACAGGCCGTCAAGGCTACCAAGACCACGTTGCCGTTTGTCAAGAACCATAACTTCGATTATGCCTACTTTACCGGCTGGATGGGCAAGTACAAGCAGCTGGGCGGCTGGATCCTGTTCATCCTTGTGACCATCTTTGTCATCACGGCAGTGAGCAATGGCGCCAACTTGACTGATGGTGTTGATGGCCTGGCGACGGGAACTTCGGCAATCATAGGGGTGGCGCTAGCCATCATGTGCTATCTGGGTGGTAACGTCATCTATTCATCCTACCTGAATATCATGTACATCCCTGATAGCAGCGAACTGGTAGTATATGCTGCGGCATTCATTGGAGCAACCATCGGTTTCCTGTGGTATAATTCCTATCCGGCCCAGGTGTTCATGGGCGACACGGGTAGCCTGTGTCTGGGCGGCATCATTGCGGTGTTTGCCGTGCTCATCCGCAAGGAGTGGCTCATCCCCCTGCTGTGTGGCATCTTCCTCATCGAGGAGTTGTCGGTCATCATGCAAGTGTGGTATGTCAAGCGTCACAAGGGCAAGAACATGCGACTGTTCAAGATGACGCCATTGCACCACCACTTCACTGCCGATCCTGCCAAGCTCACGTGGGATTATAAGATCAAGACCCCCGATCACCGCATCCCCGAGGCCAAGATTGTGATGCGCTTTTTCCTGGTGAGCATCCTGCTGGCCGCATTGACGTTTGTAACCCTCAAGATAAGATAAACCCTGCAACAACAGAATAATATACATTTTTTGGACGCTATGACAAGTAAGAGAATAGTAGTGCTGGGCGGTGGCGAGAGTGGCGCTGGAGCTGCCGTCTTGGCCCGGGTGAAAGGCTTTGACGTGTGGCTGAGCGATGCCGGAACCATCGGTCAGCAACACAAGGATCTGCTCAACAAGTATGACGTGGCTTGGGAAGAGGGTGGTCACACCCCCGAGAAGATTCTCAATGCCGATGAGATCATCAAGAGCCCTGGCATACCCGATACAGCACCCATGGTGGCGCGTGCCATCGAGAAGAATATCCCCATTGTGAGCGAGATTGAGTTTGCAGGACGTTTTACCGATGCCAAGATGGTGTGCATCACCGGCAGTAACGGCAAGACGACCACGACCAAGCTCACCTACCATATCTTCAAGAAGGCGGGTCTCAATGTGGGCCTTGCGGGCAATGTGGGCCGTAGCCTGGCGCTGCAAGTGGCCACCGAGCACCACGACGTGTATGTGATTGAGTTGAGCAGTTTCCAGCTCGATAACATGTATGAGTTTAAGGCCAATGTGGCCGTGTTGCTCAACATCACGCCCGACCATCTGGACCGTTATGACTACAAGATGGAGAACTATGCTGCGGCCAAGTTCCGCATCACCCAGAACCAGACTGGGCTGGACTCTTTCATCTTCTGGCAGAATGACCCCATCATCGCCTCGCAGTTGCGTCAACATCATCTGGAATCGCGCCTGTTGAGCTTCACTGGCGACGACAACGACAGCAATGCCGCGTGGGTGCATGACGGCGTGCTCAACTTCAATGTGGACGGTGATCACTGGGAAATCCCTCGCGATCAGTTGTCGCTCAAGGGGTTGCACAACGTCTATAATACGATGGCCGCAGGGTTGTCGGCTCAGGTGTTTGATATCCGCAAGGATGTCATTCGTGAAGCACTGGCCGACTTTGAGGCCGTTCCTCATCGACTGGAGTATGTTGATACCGTCGATGGCGTGCGATACATCAACGACAGTAAGGCCACCAACGTGGATGCCTGCTGGTATGCGCTGGAGAGTGTCAACGAGCCGTGTGTGCTCATCCTGGGGGGGATCGACAAGGGCAATGACTATAGCCAGATCGAACCGCTGGTTAAGGAGAAGGTGATCGCCATCGTGTGCCTGGGCAAGGACAATGCCAAGCTGCATGACTTCTTTGACGGAATGGTGCCCGTGGTGACCGATGCCACCAGTATGCCCGAGTGCATGGCCAAGTGCCGTGAACTGGCCCACGAGGGGAGCACGGTGCTGCTGTCGCCCTGCTGTGCCAGCTTTGACCTGTTCAATGGCATGGCCGACCGTGGAAATCAGTTCAAGGAATGTGTTAAACAGATGAAACACTGACCCGTCACAGCGGTTTTTAACACCCATTTTAACAACATGTCTCCCAGCGAAAAGACAAATAAATATACCGAGATTTCCCAGAAGTATGGTGACCCCTGGATTTGGGGCATTTACATCATGCTGCTCGTGATTTCTATCATTGAGAGCTACAGCGCGTCGAGCCGTGAAATTGTCGCTCAGGGAATCTATATGCCCATCATCAAGCAGTGCTTCTTTTTGGCCCTGGGTGCTGGGACTATTTTCCTGATCCTGCGCTATGAGTATAATAGCACGGTATTCCTGTATTCAGCAATTCCTGGCTTTGCCGTGATAACGGTATTCTGCCTGTTGTATGTGATGTTCTTTGGTGAGGACATCAACGGGGCTCGCCGCGCGATGACCGTCCTGCCTGGATTCACGATACAGCCCGCCGAGATGGCCAAACTCTCGATAGTCACAATCCTATCCTATATCCTGGCCAAGTCACAGAAGAATCAGGACATCAGCAATGGTGGACTCATCGCATCGGCAGTTGCCGTTGCCATCTATGGCGGCTTGATGATCAAGAGTGGTTTGACCAACACGTTGTTGCTGGTCGCCATCAGTGGCTCGATGCTACTGATTGGCGGTGCACGCTTCAAGAAGATTGGAATCCTGATGGGCTTTTTTGTGGTGCTGATGGGCTTCTTCTTCATTATCAAGAGCCACAACGACAAGAAGGATGAGGTGTTTAATGATACACAGAAGGAGTTACAGATCAACGCACCTGCGGCAGGTGCCGCAATGGGCGAGATGCCACTGCCCGCTTCATCGACTGCTGAGGCCTCAGGCCCCGGGCGATCGGGCACGTGGAAGAACCGCCTCAATGAATGGTGGCAAAGCGACTCGCTGGTTTATCGCCCCATCACGGCCAAGAACCAGCAGGAGATGTTCTCTCGCATGGCTCAAGCGCATGGGCGTCTCGTGGGCGTGGGAGTTGGCCAGTCGCGTGAGTGCAGCCGCCTGCCATTGGCCTTCAGTGACTATATCTATTCGATCATTGTCGAGGAACTCGGCCTGGTGGGGGGTACATTTGTGCTGTTGCTATATCTCTCGTTGCTGGGACGTGCGGCAATGATTGTGCGGCGCAGCAAGCGCGTGCTGCCCTCGCTGCTCGTCATCGGTATGGCATCCTTCATCACGTTCCAGGCCTTGTTCCACATGGCCATCAACGTGGGTGTCTTTCCCGTGTCGGGCCAGCCTCTGCCGCTCATCTCCAAGGGTGGCACGTCTATCCTGATGATCAGTGCGGCCTTTGGTGTGATGCTGAGTGTGAGCCGCACCATAGCCAATTATGGTAACAAGAAAAACAAGGTTGAAGAGACTCCCATCATCGAGGGTCTGGATGCCGAAAACCCAACTGAAATACCTGTAAGAAATGTCTGGAAATAATCGTCAACAAATCAATGTCCTGGTGAGTGGCGGCGGCACGGGAGGCCACATTTTCCCCGCCCTGTCGATCGCCAATGAGGTGCGCCGCCGTTATCCCGACGCCAATATCCTGTTTGTCGGTGCCGAGGGCCGCATGGAGATGGAGAAAGTGCCTGCCGCTGGTTATAAAATCATCGGTCTGCCCGTGAGTGGTTTTGACCGCAAGCATCTGTTGCGCAATATCAAGGTGGTGGCACGCTTGCTCAAGAGCATGACCATGGCGCGTGGCATCCTCAAGGATTTCAAGCCCGACATCGCCATCGGTGTGGGTGGCTATGCCAGTGGACCCATGCTCAAGGAAGCCCAGAAGCGTGGAATACCCACCTTGCTTCAGGAACAGAACTCCTATGCTGGAGTGACCAATAAGTTGCTGGCGGCCAAGGCCGACTGCATCTGTGTCGCCTATGAGGGAATGGAACGCTTTTTCCCGCAGGACAAGATTGTGCTCACCGGCAATCCCGTGAGGCGCAACCTGCTCGATTGTGGCGCTACTCCCGAGCAAGCCCGTCAAGCAATGGGTGTTGACCCCAACAAGAAGACCATCCTCATCATTGGCGGTAGCCTGGGTGCCCGCACGATCAACAATGCCATCATCGACGGCTTGCAGCGCATCGGCGAGATGCACGGTGTTCAGGTCATCTGGCAGACGGGTAAAATCTATGACCAGCAGTGCAGCGAGGCATTGAATGCCTCGGGCGTGAAGAACGTGGTGCAGATGGCCTTTATCAGCAACATGGATATGGCCTATCGGGCTGCCGACCTTGTCGTTTCCCGTGCTGGCGCCAGCTCCATATCTGAGCTGCAGTTGCTGGGCAAGGCGTCTATCCTGGTGCCCTCGCCCAATGTCGCCGAGGATCATCAGACCAAGAATGCCCTCGCGCTGGTGAAGCATGATGCCGCCATCATGGTGACCGATGCCGATGCGTCATCTCAACTCGTGGAGACCATGCTCGCCACGGTCGCCGATGATGCACAGACCGCTGCCCTGGGCGAAAACGTGTCGCACATGGCCCTGCGTGATGCCGCCGAGCGTATTGTCGATGAGGTGGAGAAAATCATCCAGCGCAGGAAAGCGTAAATGTCGTTAAAATACATCAACCAACTAGGAAATCATGAAAGAGTTTGATTCATTATACTTTGTGGGAGCGGGGGGCATCGGTATGGCTGCCCTCGAACGCTATTTCCTGGCTCAGGGCAAGCGGGTGGCCGGTTATGACCGCACACCCAGCGACTTGACCCATGCACTGGAGCGTGAGGGCGTTCACATCGATTATGACGAGGATCCCGCACTCATCCCCGATGCTTGCCGTGACCCGGAGCACACGCTGGTAGTCTATACTCCTGCTGTGCCCGATAGCCATCGTGGGCTGCAATACTTCCGTGCCAACGGTTTTGAGGTGGTGAAGCGGGCCGCTCTGTTGGGGGTGGTAACCCGGCATTCCCGCGGGCTGTGTTTTGCAGGTACCCATGGCAAGACCACCACGTCGAGCATGGCGGCACACATCCTGCACAGTTCAGGCATTGGCTGCAATGCCTTCTTGGGTGGCGTGTTGCGCAACTATGACAGCAACTTCCTGTTGTCAACGACCAGCCCCTATTCGGTCATCGAGGCCGATGAGTTTGACCGCTCATTCCATCACCTGAGTCCCTATGTGGCCGTGGTGACCTCGACCGACCCCGACCATCTCGACATCTACGGCACCCCTGAGGCCTACTTGGAGAGCTTTGCCCATTTTACCGAGCTGATTCAGCCGGGCGGTGCCCTCATCGTCCACACGGGTCTGGCCCTCCAGCCCAGGGTGGGTGAGGGTGTGACCATCTACACCTATAGTCGCGACAACGGTGATTTCCATGCCGTCAACGTGCGCAAGGGCGATGGTCAGATCACTTTTGACCTGGTGACGCCGTGGGAAACCTTGAGCGACATCACCCTGGGTGTTCCTGTCGATATCAATATCGAGAATGCCATAGCTGCCATGGCTGCTTGCCGACTGGTCAACGTGCCGCTTCAGGCTATGCGTGATGCCGTGGCGACCTTCCAGGGCGCTAAGCGCCGTTTTGAGTTCTGGATCAAGGAACCGGGCGAGCATGGCAAGGTGATGATCGACGACTATGCCCATCATCCCGACGAGCTGCGTGCCAGCATCTCCTCGGTGCGCGACCTGTATCCCGGCAGGCAATTGACGGTGATTTTCCAGCCTCACCTGTACACGCGTACGAGGGACTTTGCGCCAGAGTTTGCCGCTGCACTCTCGCTGGCCGACGAGGTGATCCTGTTGCCCATCTATCCCGCCCGCGAGGAACCCATTCCTGGTGTGACCAGTGAAATCATCCTCCAAAAGGTAACAAGTGCAAAAAAAATCATTTACTCTAAAGAAAATTTGATTAAGTCAATACATTTGAGTAATTTTGACGTTTTATTGACAGTGGGTGCTGGCGATATCGCCAATCTGCTGCCTCAAATATGCGATGAATTTAACAAGCAAGAGCATTGAAACGACTGATACAAAATAGCATACTGATTGTTCTGGCGGTTGCGCTCACCACGGGTATCCTGTGGGCGCGCGGCAAGTCACGCGGTGAGTTGTGCCAGCGCATCGACGTGCAGGTCGTCAATGCCGACAGCACATCGTTTGTCACGCCCGAAGGGGTCTTGAGCGACCTCAAGGGGCAGGGCATCAAGGTCGTGGGCAAGCACATGGGCGACATCAATGCCTCGGATATCGAGGAAGCGCTCAGGCTCTCGCCCTATCTTGAGAATGCCGACTGTGTCAAGTGTCAGGATGGCCGGCTCCTCATCAGGGTGAGCCAGTTGGTGCCTGTGTTCCGTGTGTTTGACGGCGAGGAGTCTTACTATGTGAACCGTGCCGGCAAGCGCATGGCGGCCAACGCCTATTATCACTGTGACGTGCCTGTTGTGCAAGGACACTTCACCCGTGCCTATCCGCCCACGCGCCTGCTGCCGCTCATCGACTATGTGGAAGGTGACTCGTTGTTGCACTCGCTCGTGACGATGTACTGTGTGCGCGATACCAACAACATCATCATCGTCCCTGATTTCAGTGGTCATGTGGTGAACATCGGCAATGCCGACGGGTTTGACAATAAGTTTGCCAAGCTCAAGCTGTTCTACAGCGAGGTGTTGCCCAAGCGCGGATGGAATACCTATGACACCATCTCGGTGAAATGGAATCACCAGATTGTTGCCACCAGGCGTGTCAAGGCTGTACCCCAGATTATCGAGTATGATCCCGAGGATGACGAGCAGGCTCCCGACATCGAGACAATGACTACCGGCACGGCTGCCGATGTCAAGAAAGAAAAGCCAGAGCAGGCCAAGAAGCAGGAGGCAAAGCCCGAAGAGAAAAAGGATGCTAAGCCCGACAAGAAGAGTAACTAAAAAACAAAACAATTTATAAAAGCAATAAAATCAAAATATTTCGATCATTTTTATGGAAAAGAACCAGTACATAGTAGCACTTGAAATCGGAAGCTCCAAGATCGTTGGAGCTATCGCCGAGAAGACTTCGGCTGGATACTTGAGTGTAAGGCACTTGCAAGAAGAGAAACATCTCAATAGCGTGAGATATGGCATCGTGCAGAATGTTGAGAACATCAAGAGCAGCATCAATCGCATCCTCAAGAACCTGGAGGGTATGATCGACGGACGCATCACCCAGGTCTATATGGGCGTGAGCGGCAGGTCGCTGCACAGTAGCTTGAGCGAGGTGAACCGCAGTGTGGGCTCCACCGAGCCGATTACCCGTGAGCTCATCGACCGCATCATCCACGAGGCCACCAGTACCCCTATCCGTAACCACGACACCGTCGATATTGTGCCTCGTGCCTACTATGTCGATAAGGTGGAAACGACCAACCCCGTAGGACAATTTGGTTCATCCATAAAAATCAGGGTCAACCTCATCGTCGCCAAGCCTGCCCTGAAGCTCAATCTCAACCGATTGATGACCTTTGGTGTACCTGCCAAGGATTACATCGTTACCCCGCTGGCAGTGGCCGAGCAGATCCTGAGTGACAGTGACCGCGAGCTGGGCTGCATGCTCGTGGACATGGGTGCCGAGACCACGACCGTTGCCATCTACAAGAATGGTGCGCTCATCTTCCTCAACACCCTGCCCCTGGGTGGCCGCAACCTCACCCGCGACGTGATGACGGGCTTGAGCGTGCTGGAAGAGACTGCCGAGAATGTGAAGAAGAATATCAACAATCCGCTGGATCCCAGCAATGTGAGCGATGTGGTCATCGAGGGCGTGAGCGCTCGTGAGGCTAGCAACTATATTGCTGCACGCACCGGTGAAATCATTGCCAACATCAATCAGCAACTGGCTGATGCCGGTGTGGCGGCTGACGGTGTGCAGAGCATCATCCTCATCGGTGGCGGTGCCCACCTGGGTGGCTTGCAACAGAAACTTGAGGAGACTATCAAGATCAAGGTGCGCTTGGGACAGAATCCTCCCTCGCTCAATATCCTCAACAACGAAATCAACCGCATGGAGTATATCGAGGTGTTCTCACTGCTGGCCAAGGCTGCCGACATGATTCCCGATGGAGAGACTTGTGTTGAACTCAACAAGTATGAGAACGGACCCACGTTTGACGGTCCGCTGCCTCCCCGTCCCGAGCCCGTTGCACCGCAACAACCTGCAAAGCCCACCAAGGAGAAACCCAAGAAGCAGAGCGCTTGGGGAAAATGGGCCGACAAGCTCAAGAACCTCATGCAGGAAGATGATGATAACGATGATCAGTAACTACAAGCGTTAAGAACTCATTCACCCAATTATTAAAACAAAAAAAATCACAATATGGACGAGAGAAGAATAAAATTTGATGGGAAGCATGGGGGTGCTAGCGCTCATGACAGTGACATCTACAAGACTCTGGACCAGGGTTCAGGCTTCCAGGATAATGAAAAAATGCGCACCATCATCAAGGTGATGGGCGTTGGTGGCGGTGGTAACAATGCCATCAACCACATGTATATGCAGAATATCGAGGGCGTATCATTTGTCGTGCTCAACACCGACCGCCAGCAGCTCAACGAGTCTCCGGTGCCTAACCGCGTGCTCCTGGGTCCCAACACGACCCACGGCCTGGGCGCTGGTAACATCCCCGAGACGGCCAAGCGTGCCGCCGAGGAGAGTGAGGCCGAGATTGCGCAGCTCTTTGACGATGATACCAAGATGGTATTCATTACCGCTGGTATGGGTGGTGGCACCGGTACGGGTGCAGCCCCCGTTGTGGCACGCATCGCTCACGAGAAGGGTGTCCTCACCATCGGTATCGTGACCATCCCCTTCCTGTTTGAGGGTCCCAAGAAGATTCTCAAGGCGCTTGCCGGTGCCGATGAGATGGGCAAGTATGTTGATGCCCTGCTCATCATCAACAACCAGCGCCTCACCGAGATCTACAGCGACCTGGACTTCACCAACGCCTTCGGTAAGGCCGATGACACGCTGACCACTGCCGCCCGCAGCATCAGTGACCTGATTACCGTCAAGGGTGTCATCAACCTCGACTTCAACGATGTGAACACGACCCTGCGCAATGGTGGCGCTGCCATCATCAGTTCAGGTTATGGTGCTGGTGAGCACCGTGTCTCCAAGGCTATCGAGGATGCCCTTGAATCGCCCCTGCTCAAGAACCGTGACGTGTATGGCTCGCGCAAGATCTTGATGAATGTCTATTTCAACCCCGACAGCAGCACGCCGTTGCGCATGGGTGAGACGACCGAGATTCAGGACTTCATGGCCAACTTTGACCAGGAAGTGGACGTGATCTGGGGTACCGCTCATGACCGCACGCTTGAGGAGGGACAAATCAAGATCACCGTCCTCGCCGCTGGATTTAATGTGTCGCTCGACAAGGAGGCTCCTGTGGCCACGGTGACCACTCGCCGTGCCCCGATGCCTGCCCACAGCACGATCTCCGACACCGATCGTCTCAGGAAAGAGTATGGTGAGGAGGCTATCACCAAGCAGGCCTTGGCTCAGAACCGTGCCCGTTACATCGTGCTCTCGCCCGAGCAGATGGACGACGACGATGTCATCGACATGATTGAGAAAACCCCGACCTACAAGCGTAAACCCGACTTCCGCAACCAGATCAAGGAGCGCCAGCAGGACGTCAGTCAGGAGAAGCCCGTTGAGGTGCCCAAGATGAACAAGCGCTCGGGCAGTGGTGACTCACAGACCATCAACTTTGGTGACGATTAAATTTAACTCTACTATCATTCAAGTTTCTAAAGTGGCTTAGCCCACTTTAGAAACTTGAGGATTAATACTATTAAGAAATGCTGACATTACAACTGATCAACCAGGATCCCGAGGATGTGATTCGCCGTCTTGCCGTCAAGCAGTTTGACGGACGCGAGCCCATCATGCGCATCGTGGAACTGGACAAGCAGCGCCGTGCACTGCAAAAACAACGCGACGACAACGCCGCTGTACTCAATAAGATGGCTGCCCAGATCGGTGCCCTCATGAAGCAGGGCAACCGTGAGGAGGCCGACAATGTCAAGGCTCAGGTGGCAAGCCTCAAGACCGCCAATAAGGAAATCGACGATAACCTCACTGCCGCTCAGGACGAGATTACCGACATCCTGTTGAGCGTACCCAATGTCCCCTACAGTGGTGTGCCCGAGGGCAAGACTGCCGAGGATAATGTGGTCGAGAAAACGGGTGGTAAGATGCCTGAATTGCCCGAGGACGCTTTACCCCATTGGGATCTGGCCAAGAAGTATGGTCTGATCGACTTTGACTTGGGTGTCAAGATCACCGGTGCTGGTTTCCCCGTCTATGTGGGCAAGGGAGCGCGCTTGCAGCGTGCATTGACCCAGTTCTTCCTCGACGAGGCTGGCAAGGCTGGATATGTGGAAGTTGAACCGCCCTTTGTCGTCAATGAGGCGTCAGGTCTGGGTACAGGCCAGTTGCCCGACAAGGAGGGTCAGATGTACCATTGCCAGGTGGATAACTTCTACTTGATTCCCACTGCCGAGGTGCCCGTGACCAACATGTACCGCGACGTAATCATCCCGCAGGAGGAACTTCCCAAGAAGAACTGCGCTTTCTCGGCTTGTTTCCGTCGTGAGGCAGGTTCCTACGGTAAGGATGTGCGTGGCCTGAACCGTCTGCATCAGTTTGACAAGGTTGAAATCGTCCGTATTGAGAAACCCGAGGATTCCTACAAGGCTCTCGAGGAGATGAAGGACCATGTGCAGGGGTTGCTGGAGAAACTCGAACTGCCGTGGCACATCCTGCGCCTGTGTGGTGGTGACATGAGTTTCACGAGCGCCATCACCTTTGACTTTGAGGTGTGGTCGGCTGCCCAGCAGCGCTGGCTTGAAGTGAGCAGTGTCTCCAACTTTGAGACCTATCAGGCCAATCGTCTCAAGTGCCGTTATCGTGGTGATGACAAGAAGACCCACCTGTGCCACACCCTCAACGGGTCGGCTCTGGCACTGCCTCGCATCGTGGCCGCCCTGCTCGAGAACAACCAGACGCCCGAGGGCATCCGCATCCCTGCCGCCCTGCAACGTTACACGGGCTTTGACATCATTGACTGAACACTGTAAATAGTCAACGCTAAGGGAACAATACAGATGGGGACTTCTATAAATTAGCTTGGAATGGATTTGGATTGATTTTCAATACTTTTGGCTTGACTACTCAGGAGCATAGCAAGCTATGGTTCAAGAAGTCAAGGCAAACGATGCCTAGAAGCGGCCAAAGACATCCAACACTAGAAATTATCATTTTGGTAATTTATAGAAGCCCCCTAATTACAATAATGACAATTTGTTGACTGCAACACGATAATTGTTTTTATTGTACTTATTGTTTCCTTTATATTATATATATATGTGTGATATATGAATAGAAAGGCCTGGCTCGATTACATCAAGTGCATTGCGATGTTTCTCGTGGTGGTCTATCACACGCCCCCACGGTATGACACCGCTCATGAGGTGGCCCTCTTCAATATGGGTGCTCCGGTTTTCTTCTTTGCCGCGGGTTATCTGTTCAATATCGCTAAGCAGCGCAATTTCTTTGCTTTCTTGAAGCATCGAGCGCGGCAGATCTTGGTTCCTTACACCACATTCTTTGTGGTGTTCTATGCTTTGTGGCTTGTTGTGGGCCGACGCATGGCGGGTCCCGAGGAGCAGGCCATCGACATCTTCACCCCACTGTGGCAGTTTGTGCAGGGTACACCCGATGTCGTGCTGGGTCCCTTCTGGTTCCTGGCGGCATTGTTCACCATGCAGGTCATCTATTATCCCATCAGGAAATACCTGAGCGGCTATTGGCCGCTGGTGGTCGCTCTGATATTGAACCTCTCGCTGTTCGTCATGCCTGAGCTCTCATGGTTCGCTTATTGGAACCTGGACAAGGCTTTCCTGTATATGCCCATCTATGCCTTGGGTAACTGTTGCCACAGCTTGGTGGACAAGTTTTCCTTCGAGTCGGCTGGCCGCTCCATCTTGTGGGTGCTCCTGGCTGTTATCGGCCTGGGTTTCCTCGTGGTGGCTCCCTTGACGATCGACCGTGCTGTAGCCTATATCCTTGCTCCTGAAGCGGTCCTCTTGGTTCTGCCGTGCTACACTGCCGTATGCAAGTTGCTAGAGCGCCATCACGGCAATAGTCGCGTGGCGCGCGCGGTGGCGATTACTGGCATCACTTACCTTGCCCTCCAGAATTACCTTATCGGCATCATCAAGATGGTGGCGACTCGCTTGGCCGGTCCTGCCGTCCTCGATGACAACCTCCTGTTAAAGGTCGCCATCGCCATTGCGGTCATGGTGGTCTTGTACCCCCTGGCTATTATCGTCGAGCGCTATTTCCCCTGGATGCTTGGCAAGAAATCCTCGGCGCTCTAGGCTTTCCCCCCCCTATCTTGCCTTGACGGCTGCTTCGAGCTGCTGCATCGCCTGTTCGATGACACTGCGCGGACTTCCCATGTTGAACCGCATGTGGCAGGCGCCTGCATCGCCAAACATCGTGCCCTCGTTCATGGCCAAGCCGGCCTTGTTGCGGAACAAATCTACCACCTCATCATGACTGAGCCCCAAGCCGCGGCAATCGAGCCACACCAGGAAGCCTGCTTGTGGCTTGATGGCTACAATGCCGGGAATGTGCTCGCGGCAGTATTGCTCCACATAGTCGATGTTACCCTCTATATAGGCCAGGCATTCCTCCAGCCACTGCTTGCCGTTGCGATAGGCGGCCTCGGCAGCAATGATCGACGTGAGGTTGGCATTGCACAACTCGTTGAGCTCAATCCACTTGAAGAAGGGCTCGCGCAATGCGGGATTCTTCACAACACACCACGAACTCTTGAGCCCCGCAATGTTGAACGTCTTGCTCGGTGCTCCACAAGTCACAGTAACAGCCGCTGCCTCATCGCTCACCGAGGCCATTGCAGTGTGCTTGTGACCATATAGCGTCAGGTCTCCAAAGATCTCGTCCGAGAACACAATGACGTTGTACTTCTTGGCAAGGTGAGCCACACGGCGCAGCACATCGGGTTCCCATGAGATGCCGATGGGATTGTGCGGGTTGCATACCACCATCATGCGGGGACGCTCTTGCGCCATGATCTGCTCCAGCTCCTCCAGGTTCATCCGGGCATAGTTGTCCTGGGTGGGTATCAGGGCGTTGTTGATGGCGATGCGGCCATTGCCCTCAATGACATCCTTAAAGGGGTAATACACGGGTTGCTGGATGACAATCTTGTCGCCTGGCTGGGTAAAGAAATTGACGGCCAGGCCAAAGCCCGTCACAATGCCTGCTACAAAGGTGATCTCCTCACGCGTGAATTCAAAGCCGTTGCGCTCGCGCTGCCAGTCGATGATTGACTGCCAGTAGCTGTCATAGAGGCACGTGTAGCCATATATCGGGTGGTCACCCAAGCGGTGGACCAGTGCCTGAGTGATTTCGGGACACACGGCAAAGTCCATGTCGGCAATCCACAACGGCAGCAGGTCGTCGCGTCCATAATCTTGTTTGAGTACTTCTATTTTCTTGCATTGGGTTCCATGGCGGTCAATGCGGCGGTCAAAGTCATATTTAGTCATTGTCGTATGAGACTTAAGGTGAATATTGTGAATTAAAACCGGGGCAAAGTTACTTCTTTTTTATGAAATAATAACTATATTTGCAAACCTTAACTTGTAATATGCTATGAATATGCAGAAAATTCATTTTATAAAAATGCACGGTGTAGGCAATGATTACATCTTTGTTGACACCTCGCTTTACCCCATTACCGACCCCCAGGCGCTGTCCGTTGCTTGGAGCCGTTACCACTTTGGCATCGGCAGTGATGGTCTGGTGCTCATTGGCCGTTCTACTACTCCCGAGGCCGATTTCACTATGCGCATCTTCAACGCCGATGGATCCGAAGGGCTCATGTGTGGCAATGCCAGCCGATGCATCGGCAAGTATGTATATGAGCGTGGCTTGACCGACAAGCGGCACATCAGGCTGATGACCGCTTCGGGCATCAAGACCCTGGACCTCGACGTGGATAGTGAGGGCGTTGTCACTGCTGTGACCGTCGATATGCTCGCTCCTGTACTGGAGAATCCCCGTCTGTTCTTGACCGATGGTGAACCCCTTCCCGTGGGTACTTTCGTCTCGATGGGCAACCCGCATTATGTGATCTTTGTGGATGAGATTGATGGCGTGGACATTGCCACTCAAGGTGCTATCCTGGAACGGCATCCCCGTTTCCCGGAACGCTGTAACATCGAGTTTGCTCAGGTGCGTGACGATGGCCTGCGCATGAGGGTGTGGGAACGTGGCAGTGGCATTACGATGGCTTGTGGCACTGGTGCCTGTGCCACCGCGGTAGCTGCGGCGGTCACGGGAAGGGCTGCGCGGCATTCGCGTGTGATCATGGATGGCGGCACCCTTGATATCGAGTGGCGTGAGGCCGATGGTCATGTTTATCTCACGGGCCCCGCTACAATCGTGTTTGAAGGAACCATCGACTTGTGACACCTGTTATGTCGATAGGCCATGATGGGCTTGTCGCCCTCCAAGATAGGCTGCGCCTCGGGAAAATCAAAATAAATTTTGTTTTCCGCTCGGCTTGCACTACGTTGAGGGCTTGTCGCCCTCTAAGATAGGCTGCGCCTCGGGAAAATCAAAATAAATTTTGTTTTCCGCTCGGCTTGCACTATCTTTGCAGTCCAAAAGGAGACCATCATCAATAATAAGACTTAAAATGAATGTACTTGAATTAAGCGAACAAGAGATTATCCGCCGCAATAGTTTGGAACAACTCAAGGCTATGGGTATCAATCCATATCCTGCCGATGAGTATGTCGTCAATGCCTACAGCGATGACATTATCGCCAATTTTAGCGATGATGCCGAGCCGCGCCAGGTGAGCATCGCTGGACGCATGATGAACCGTCGCATCATGGGCAAGGCCTCTTTCTTTGAGTTGCAGGACTCCCGTGGCCGTGTGCAGGTCTATGTGAGCCGCGACGACCTTTGCCCCGATGAGAATAAGGATCTGTATAACACGGTATTCAAGAAGTTGCTCGACATGGGCGACTTTGTGGGAGTGCAGGGCTTCGTGTTCCGCACCCAGACGGGTGAAATCAGTGTTCATGCCCAGTCCCTCAAGCTGTTGAGCAAGTCTCTCAAGCCCCTGCCTGTGGTAAAGGTGAAGGACGGTGTGACCTATGACGCGTTTGAGGATCCTGAACTGCGGTACCGCCAGCGCTACGTTGACCTCGTGGTCAATGCTGGTGTGAAAGATACATTCCTGAAGCGCGCACAGGTGGTCAAGACCATGCGACAGGTGCTCGATGATGCTGGTTATACCGAGGTCGAGACTCCAACCTTGCAGGCCATTGCGGGTGGCGCCACGGCAAGACCGTTCATCACCCACTTCAATGCCTTGAACATTCCCATGTACATGCGCATCGCCACCGAGCTGTACCTCAAGCGACTGATTGTGGGCGGCTTTGAAGGCGTGTATGAGATAGGCAAGAACTTCCGCAACGAGGGTATGGACCGCAACCACAACCCTGAGTTTACCTGCATGGAGCTCTATGTTCAGTACAAGGACTATAACTGGATGATGTCGTTCACCGAGAAACTCTTGGAGACCATCTGCATTGCCGTTAACGGCAAACCCGAGACCGAAATCGATGGTCAGGTCATCAGCTTCAAGGCTCCTTATCGCCGCCTGCCCATCCTCGAAGCCATCAAGGAAAAGACGGGCTATGATCTGGAGAACAAGACCGAGGACGAGATTCGCGAGGTGTGCAAGCAGTTGAATCTTGAGATTGACGAGACCATGGGCAAGGGCAAGCTGATTGATGAGATCTTCGGTGAGTTCTGCGAGGGCACTTTCATCCAGCCCACTTTCATCATCGACTATCCTGTGGAGATGTCCCCGCTCACCAAGATGCACCGCAGCAAGCCCGGCTTAACCGAACGCTTTGAGTTGATGGTCAATGGCAAGGAGCTGGCTAACGCCTACAGCGAGTTGAACGACCCGATCGATCAGGAGGAACGTTTCAAGGAGCAGATGCGTCTGGCCGACAAGGGTGACGACGAGGCGATGATCATCGATCAGGACTTCCTGCGTGCCCTGCAATACGGTATGCCTCCCACGAGCGGTATCGGCATCGGCATCGACCGTCTGGTGATGCTCATGACTGGCAACAGCTATATCCAGGATGTGCTGCTGTTCCCGCAGATGCGTCCCGAGAAAGTGCCCGCACGCGATAAGGTGGAGGCATTCACCGCAATCGGTGTTCCCGAGGAATGGGTGGCTCCGATCCAGAAGGCTGGTTTCCTGACTGTTGCTGCCCTGGGCGCACTGGAGAAACCCGGTAAACTCTTCCAAGACCTGCTTGACATCAACAAGAAGTATAAATTGGGCTACAAGGTGCCTGTTGTTGACGAGGTAAAGAAGTGGGTGGAAGCCGCTGCTGCCACTTTACAAGAATAATCATCATCCCTATATTTTTAGGGCAGTTGCTATATGCGTCTGACGGTGTGCCTTTTAGGTTGCATCGTCAGATGTTTTTGTTTTTTGCAATTTTTAAGAAAGTTTTTGGGGCTTATCAAGTGGAAAAAGAACTTGTTTCTCGTTATTATTTTATATCTTTGCCTTTTGATTCAGTGGGTTTTGTCTGTGTGTTGTGCAAATCTTGCTGACTATAAGTATGTTAATTGATTTGTGGATAATAAATTAAACTTAAATGATATGTTGAAAAAGTTTTATCTGTTCATATTGCTCCTGGTGATGGCCACTGCTACCGCCAGCGCAGGCACTTGGAAAATGCATAACTACTATGTGTCGGCCAAGATCCAGAATGTCTATGACACGGGCGATAAGATCTACTATGTGAACGGCGGCAGGCTTTTTGAGTTTGATAAAGCCACAACCCAAACGGTTGCCTTGAACCGTCAAAACAAGTTGACTGGTAACCAGATTTCGAGGGTTTACTACGACTGGGAAAACAAGTTGATCTTTGTGGCTTACCTTGACAACAATATTGATATCATTGATGCCGAGGGTAGTGTGTTCAACGTGAGCAATGTCAAGGATGCGATTTTTAATGTGCGCAACTACACGCTCACCGAGGGCGTGCTCACAGGCTATTCCAGCGATGTTATCAACGACATCACCTTTGCTGGCGGTCTGGCCTACGTGACAGTGAATTATGGCTATATCACCATCGACGAGTCCACCAAGACCATTAAGGACAATGTGGACCTGAGCTACAATTTCAACAACACCAACATCAATTCGGTCGTTGTGATCGGTGACACCATGCTGATTTTCACCAATATCAACTGTTACTATGGCCCCGTGGGCAGTAGCGATCCTTTTGGTGAATACAATAGGCATTCAGGCTCATTCACCAGTGTGAGGACCTATCCCATCAACGAGACTTCGGTCTTTGTGATGGCTACCAATGCGCTTTACAACTATGACCTGTCGGGCGAAGAGCCTGTCTTGACCCGACTGGTGGCTGCTGCGCCCACCTCGGTACAAAAGGCTCCGACGGGCTTTATCGCCAACTTTGCCGGCCAGAAATACTATTACACGATCGATGAGACGGGCAAAACCGCAACCAAGGCTTCCTCGGTCATTGGATTTGCGACTTCCGACCCCACGGGCGATGGCACTGTTTGGATCAACGATGCCAATGGTCTGCACGTTCAAGGCGGTACCGAGACTTACAAGATGAATACGCTCACCACCGACGCACCCTACTGGCTCAAGTACAATGCGGCGATGGACAGGCTCTATGTCTCGGTGTCGGCCCGCAATGGCAAGAACAACACCAGCGCTTCCCCCGCCAACGTGATCAACACCTATGACGGCACGATGTGGGAGAACGCTACGCCTTACACCGCTGCGGGTTCTGGCTATGAGTTTGTGTTCGATCCCTTCGACCCATACACCTATGTGCGTGCCAGCTGGAACAGTGGCGTGCACAAAGTCACCCGTAATAACCTTATGCTCATCTATAATAAGGTGAATACTCCGATGGGAACTTATAAGGCTCATCCCGCATTTGACAAGTATGGAAACATGTGGATTGTCAGCTCCTATGGTAGTGCCGCTGCCCCTGTGGCCGTCCTGCCCCGGGACAAGTATGTTAAGTCCACGGTTTCTATCTCCGATTGGTTCCAGCCCACTGGCCTTCTCTCGTTGAATACCAAGGTGATGCAGCGTTCACGCTTTGTCATCTCCAAGCTCAACAATGTGAAGATCTATAGCGACTGTGACAATGTGACAAGCTCGATGTCGGGCTATCTCAGGTGCTTTGATAACGGCAACGAGGATCCCACGGTTGATACCTACAGGCTTGCCAACATCAACCGCTTTGTTGACCAGAACAATAAGCAGATCAAGTGGAGTTCCCTCTTGCACTTTGAGGAGGATTTGGACGGTATCATCTGGGTGGGATACACCGGTGGCCTGTTCACCTTCCACCCCGATGTAGTGTTTGACGACACCCCCCGTGCCACCCGTCCCTATACGACCAAGTTTGATGAGGGTAAGGGCTATCTGTGTGAGGGCTATGCCGTGTATGATATCGGTATCACCCGTGACAACAAGAAGTGGATTGCCACCAACAATGGCGTTTACTATGCGTCAGCCGACGGCTCCGAGGTCTATAACCACTTCACCACCGAGAATAGTGACCTGCCCAGCGACCTCGTGTACAGCATCGAGTGTGACACCGTTCACGACCGCGTGTATATCTTTACCGACAACGGTTTTGCCGAGTATGTCATGAACGGTGATGCGGCAGCGTTAAACTATGACGAGACCTATGCCTTCCCCAATCCTGTGGAGCCCGACTTCACTGGACTGGTGAAGATTGCCAAGCTGATGGAGAACAGCTATGTGACCATTACCGACCGCAATGGTCAGGTAGTGGCTCAGATGGGTCCTGTGATGGGTAGCGCGCTGTGGGATTGCAGTGGTCCCGACGGCGAGCGTGTCCCCACGGGTGTCTATAACGTCTATGCGGCCCAGGGAGGACAGCCGTCAACCGAGGGTACTCCCCAAACGACGATCATGGTCATCAGGTGATGACCCACGCATCGGTCGTGACGTGATATGAGATATTGTGAGAGGGTGTGCCGTTAAGGTGTGCCCTCTTGTGTTAGAAATAAGATAATGTGATAGCGCGTCATGGATATCAATTCGGTAGAATTTTACACGATTGCCTTTGTCGTGGCAATGGCACTGATCGCTTTTCTCATGGGGCGCTCCGAGAAGCATCCTCCCAGCACCTATATCACCCAGCTCATCACGACGGCTGTTGATGATGATGAGGATGAAGATGCGGTCCAGATGGAGGTCGTCGATGGTGGACGTGTGCGCATCAGCCGTTCGGGCCTGTTGCTTGGACCCGACGAGACCATCAACCTGGTGTTTACCATCAGCGATGAGCAGTGCCACATTGTCGAGAAGAAGGGCCTTAAGCGGCGGGGAACTTGTCAGATTCCCGTGGCGGGCGAGGTGATTGTAAAGTGGCTGGCACCTGGTCGCAAGTACCGCATCCGTTACGAGAGCCAGGTGATGAGTACCTGGGCCAGGTTTACGCTTGACACCTCATCGACAGGTCCCGTCAGGGCAAACCTCAACCTGTAAATGCCTTGTAAAATATAGTGTGAATGTTGCACAATTTATTTACAGGTGTTTGCGTTATTTAAAGAGGTGGAGAAGGCTGCGCTCTCCCGTAGTGTCGGGTCGGAAACTTGACCCTGGGCAGTACTGTGTTGCCATTTCTCGATATACCATCCGGTGGTTACTGTTGTAACCCTCACGTTGAATTGAATAATGAACTAAACATGTCTGTTATGTTAAAAAGATATTTTCAGTTGCTGCTTCTTCTGGTGATGACTGTCGCCAGCAGCCAGGCCGGCACATGGAGAATTCATAACTATTATGTGTCATCCAAGATCCAAAATGTGTATGACACGGGTGATAAGGTTTACTACGTCAACAGCGGTGATTTATTCCAGTTTGACAAGGCTACCTCGACAACCATCTCGTTCAACAGCCTGAACAAGTTGTCCGATGTCAACATTACTCAAGCCTACTATGACTGGGAGAATAAGCTGCTGTTTCTTGCCTACTTTGATAACAATATCGACATCATCGATGCCAGTGGCAAGGTCTATAACGTGAGCAATCTCAAGAATGCTGTGTTCAATGTGCGCAACTATACGTTGAATGAAAATGTGCTGGCTGGTTACACGGGCAATACGATCAACGACATCACCTTTGCTCACGGCATTGCCTATGTCACCCTCGATTATGGCTATGTCACCATCGATGAGACGACCAAGAGGGTGGTCGATCATGTCAACCTGGGGGCATTTGTCAGTACCACCAACATCAACTCGGTGGCGGTGATCGGCAATACGATGCTGATTCTTACCGACAAGAACTGCTATTATGGCCCACTGGGAACCACAGGTAACCCGTTTGCTGCTTACAACAGGCAGTCTGGCACGTTCTCGGGCGCCAAGTTATATCCGATCAACGAGACATCGGCCTTCTTGATGGGGTCAACGTCGCTCTACAGGTATGACTTCTCGGGTAGTGCGCCAGTATTGACCAGATTGTTGAAATTAGCCCCTGTGACAGTTCAGAAGGCCAAAGATGGTTTTATCGCCAATTTCCCTGGACAGGATTTCTACTATACGATAGATGCGACGGGCATGACTGTGACACAGGCATCGACGACTGCGGGCTTTGCGACATCCGACCCCATGGGCGATGGCAAGGTGTGGATCAATGATGCCAAGGGACTGCACCTCAAGGGCAGTTCGGTCAACTATATGCCCAATGCGCTTACCACCGACGAGCCCTACTGGCTCAAGTACAGCGCCGCAATGGATAAACTGTATGCGGGCACCTCGGCTCTTAATGGCCAGAACAGGTCGTTACCCTCCAATATGGCACCTCATGTGATCAATACATTTGACGGTCAGCAATGGAAAGCCGAGACACCTTATTCATCCAGTGGCGCGGCCTATGAGTTTGTCTTTGACCCAATGGATCCTCACACCTATGTTAGGGCCAGCTGGGAAAGCGGTCTCCACAAGGTGACCAACGATGAACTGGTGATAACCTATAACAAGTCCAACTCAATCATCGGTAAACGTAAACCTCACCCCGCATTTGACAAGAATGGTAATCTGTGGGTGGTTTGCTCTTACAATAATCCCACATGCCCTGTGGCCGTCCTGCCCCGGGCCAAGTATCTCAAGAGCTCGGTCAAGTTGACTGATTGGTTCCAGCCCAGCGGGTTGCTGTGGTTGAATACAGGTGAGATGCAGCGTTCGCGCTTCATTATCTCCAAGAAGAATAACGTGAAGATTTACAATGATTGTGACTATCAGTCAAGTGCGGTGTTGGGACATTTTGTGTGCTGGGACAACGCTAGTGACGACCCGACAGTTGATAATTACAAGGCTGTGTGCATCGTGAATTTTGTCGATCAGAATAACAAGCAGATCGATTGGACCTATATCATGCATGTCGAGGAAGACAACGATGGCATGATTTGGGCTGGTTACACCTCAGGTTTGTTTGTGTTTGATCCTGATGTGGTGTTTGATGATTATCCTCATGCGACCCGTCCTTATGTCACCAAGTCAAGCGAGGGAAAAGGCTACTTGTGTGAGGGCTTAACGGTGCATGACATCGGCGTGACACGCGACAACAAGAAATGGATTGCCACCGACAACGGTGTGTATTACATTTCTCCCGATGGTACCGAGGTCTATGACCACTTCACTACCCAGAACAGCAACCTGCCTGGCAATCTTGTGTACAGCATCGAGTGTGACACGGTTCACGACCGCGTCTATGCTTTCACCGATGGCGGATTTGCTGAATATGACCCTCAAGGCGAGGTGACAATGGTGAACTTTGATGATGCCTACGTCTTCCCCAATCCCGTCGAGCCTGATTTCACTGGCCTGGTGAAGATCGCCAACCTCATGGAGGATTCCTATGTGACGATTACCGACCGCACGGGTCAGGTAGTGGCTCAGATGGGTCCCGTGCAGGGTAGCGCCTTGTGGGATGGCTGCGGTGCCGATGGCGACCGCGTCGCTACGGGCGTTTATAACATCTATGTGGCTCAGGGTGGACAGCCTTCCACGGTGGGGGCTCCCCGATTGACAATTCTGGTCATCAAGTAACGAGTTGGTCATGCGCTATCAGGATCAACGCTCATATCAGTGTAAATAATAAACCCTACAAACATATATCTCTTATGTTAAAGAAACAACTTCTCTCCCTATTGTTGATGGTGATGGCTGTGGCCACCACCCATGCGGGCACTTGGATCACCCATAACTACTACTTGACTACCAAGATTCAGAATGTCTATGACACGGGTGATAAAGTTTACTACGTCAATAGCAACAGGCTGTTCTTGTTTGATAAGGTCACGAAGACGACAGTCTCGTTGAATGACCAGAATAAGCTCTCGGGTGGCAAGATTTCCCAGATCTACTATGACTGGCAGAACGGCTTGCTCTTTGTCGCTTATCTGGACACCAATATCGATATCATTGACCTTGATGGCAAGGTTTATAACGTGAGCGGTTTGAAGAATGTCGTGACCCACATCCACAATCCCGTTATTGACATGGGCACGTTGACCTCATTCACGGGCAATACCATCAATGATATCACGTTTGGGGGTGGTAAGGCCTATGTAGCCGTGGACTATGGCTATGTGACCATCGATGAGACCAGCAAGAAGGTGACTTCCAATGTCAACCTGGGCAGTGGTATCAACATCAACTCGGTGGCACTCATGGGTGACCAACTGGTGATTTTGGCCAACGATGCTTGCTACTATGGCCCCCAGGGTAGCGCCAACCCGTTGCAGGAGTATGCCAGGAGCGAAGGCTCGTTTACGGGCGCAAGGTTGTATCCTATCAATGCGTCATCGGTGTTTGTCCTGGGGACATCGGCACTCTATAACTATGATTTTGCTGGCAGCGCTCCCGTCTTGACAAGTCTGGTGGCCGCTGCACCCACGTCGGTTCAAAAAGCACCCACGGGATATATTGCCAATTTTGCGGGAAAGAACTATTATTACACGGTTGATGAGACTGGAAAAACGGCTACCAAGGCTTCTTCGTCGCTGGGATTTGCTACATCCAGCCCCAATGGTGATGGCACCGTGTGGATCAATGACGGTAGCGGCGTGCACATCAAGGGCACTTCGACCAGCTACAAGGTCAATTCCCTCACTACCGACGAGCCCTACTGGCTCAAGTACAATCCCGCAATGGATAAACTGTATGTGGGTACCTCGGCACTGAATCAAAAGAACAGGACGTTGCCCAATAATATGGCTTCTAATATCATCAATACCTATGATGGCAACAAGTGGACTAGCGCCACGCCTTACAGTGCCACGGGTGCGGCCTATGAGTTTGTGTTCGCTCCCTTCGATTCCACAACCTATGTGCGCGCAAGCTGGCAGAATGGTATTCACAAGGTGAAAAACAATTCACTGGTAACGACCTACAATAAGAATAATTCGCTGATAGGAACCTATAAAGCGCACCCGGCATTTGACAAGAATGGTAACTTGTGGGTCGTTAGTTCCTATGGCAATGCCAACTGTCCTGTGGCCGTGCTGCCCAGGGACAAGTTTACACTCACCCCTGCCAAGGCCAACTGGGTTCAACCTCCTGGTTTGCTCACGTTGAACACCGGCTTTATGCAGGCTTCCCGCTTCCTCATTTCCAAGAAGAACAACTTCAAGATGTATTGCGACGGAGACCAGTCGGGAAATACTTGGGTGGGGCATATCATTTGCTGGGATAACGGCAGTGATGATGTCATGGCAGGACCTTACAGGATCTCCAATATCTCCAGTTTTGTCAACCAGAATAACCAACTCATCAAGTGGAACTACCTCATGCACATGGAGGAGGACAACGATGGCATGATCTGGGTTGGCTACCTGGGCGGTGTGTTCATGTTTGACCCCGATGTGGTGTTTGACGAGTATCCCCGTGCTATCCGTCCCGTGATGACTTCCTCTGACGAGGGCAATGGCTACCTGTGTGATGGCTACACGGTGTATGACATCGGTGTGACCCGTGACAACAAGAAGTGGATTGCCACCAACGATGGCGTCTTTTATGTCTCAGCCGATGGCACCGAGGTCTATAACCACTTCACTCCCGATAACAGTGACCTGCCCAGTAACCTCGTTTACAGCATCGAGTGTGATACAGTTCACAACCGCGTGTATGCCTTCACCGACAACGGCTTTGCCGAGTATGTCTCCAATGGCGATGCCCCGGCTGTGGATTATGATGACACTTATGCCTTCCCCAATCCTGTGGAGCCTGACTTCACGGGCCTGGTCAAGATCGCCAAGCTGATGGAGAACAGCTATGTGACCATTACCGACCGCAATGGTCGGGTGGTAGCTCAGATGGGTCCCGTGATGGGTAGCGCGATGTGGGATTGCTGTGGCCTCGATGGCGAGCGTGTCCCCACGGGGGTTTACAACATCTATGCGGCCCAGGGTGGGCAACCGACAACCACGGGCGCTCCCCAGGCAACCATCATGGTCATTAGATAATGAGCAGTAACACACATTTCTTTTATCAAGCAAACAAGTAGTTAGTAATGATTAAGAGATTAGTATTGTTGGTCGCCGTGATGATGTCATTGTGTGCCGGGGCTCAGAATGCTGTCGGCGATTGGCTGATTCACACCTCTTTTGTCGGCAGCAACATGACTGCTGTTGCCGAGGGCCACAAGTGGGTCTATTATCTTGCCGCTGGTAACCTGTTCCGTCTCGACAAGGAGACTCAGGAAAACGAGGCGTTGAGCCGAGTGAATGACCTGTCCGATATGTCGATCACTCAGATGTTTTATAACAGCGACAAGGACTATCTCCTGCTGGTGTACGCCAACTCCAATATGGATGTCATCTTGAGCAATGGCTCGGTAGTGAATATGCCTGAGATTAAAAATGCCGTCATGACGACTGGCAAAACCATCAATTACGTGACCTTTGCTCCCGGCTTGATATATGTGGCTGCCGATTTTGGCTATGTGGTCATCGATGATAGCAAGTTTGTCATCAAGGAATCCCACAATTATGGCACGTCCATTACATCGGTCGCTCAGGTGGGTGACATGCTGGTGCTCTCAACCCCGCAGTCATCCTATTATGGCTCCGCTAGCCAGTATCATGAGCAGCTTGACTCGTTTGAGCCTGTCTCGTTGACCAAGAACGACAAGTGTCGCATCTACCCGATCAGTGACTCCACTTTCTATTGCTTGACGGACTGGACCTATTGGATCAAAATGACAGTGAACAATGAGGGAAAAGCTAGTTTCAAATCGACACCCCTTTTTGAAGCGAGCACCACCTTGGTGCAAAAGACGCGTGGCGGCTATCTGCTCAATGTGCCGGCCCTCAACAAGTATTACACAACCGATGAGACGGGTCTCAACCCCGTCGCTACCGAGGTCGTGGGCGAGCTGTGCAGCGCTAACCCCGATGGAGACGGTAACATCGTGTGGGCTGCTGGCGTCAATGGTCTGCACCAGCTGGGCAGCGATTCCTATTACCTGCCCAATGCGTTGAACTTTGGGGTACCCTTCTGGATGACTTATAACAAATCTAAGGATTTGCTCTATGTGTCCAGTTCTGCCACCAACTTCTTCTTCACCAACAACGATGGCAACCCCACGTCGGTCAATACCTATGATGGCGTGAAATGGAACGATGTGACCCCCGAGGGGGTTCATCAGCAAGGTTCTTACTACATTGAGTTCTTGCCCGGTGACCCTGATACTTACCTGATGAGCACATGGCGTCAAGGACTGCTCAAGGTGCATAACAACGAGATTGTCCAGATCTATGACTCGACCAACACTCCGATGTCCAAGCGGTATGTCCTTCACCCCATCACCACAATCGATCGTAATGGTAACCTGTGGGTGGTGCAGACCTATGAGATATTTGTGAATCGCAAATCGCCCGTCATGGTGCTGCCGGCTGCTAAACTCAAGCAGAACACCAGCAGCAAGAGCGATTGGGTGATGCCGCAGATTGATGGCTTGAACACCGCCGAATATACCAAGACGGCCATCTTCATCTCGACACACAACAGCAATTATGACATCAAGATCTTTAATGACGGTGATTACCAGCGACCCATCATCTTCTGGAATTCCAATGGGGAGGTATCGTCTTCACGTCCCCAGCAGGAGATCTATGACAGGTTGATTGATCAGGATGGGCAACCGTTCACCTGGACCAATATCCTGTGCTTTACCGAGGACTTGAACGGTGTCGTGTGGATGGGATGCACCGAGGGTGTCGTGAGCTTTAATCCCGCACAGGCTTTCTCTCCCGACTTCAGGGTAAACCACATCAAGGTGCCCCGCAACGATGGCACGGGCATGGCCGATTACCTGCTCAATGGCATCCAGGTCAATGATATTGCTGTTGACGGTGCCAACCGCAAGTGGATTGCCACCCAGAGTTCGGGACTCTTCCTTGTCAGCGCCGATGGCACACAGATTATCAAGAAATTTAACTCGGCTAACAGCCCGTTGGCCTCCAATACGGTATATCGCGTGTGCTGCAATCCCAACAGCAATTCGGTTTATATGACTACGCCTGATGGCGTGTATGAGTACTTCAGTGACAGTGGCCCTGCCGAGCCCACCTATGACAACATCTATGCCTATCCCAATCCTGTGCGCCCCGACTACACGGGTGATGTCACAATCACGGGCCTGATGGACAACTCGCTGGTCAAGATTGCTGATGCCAGTGGCAATGTGTTGCGACAGTTGAAATCCACTGGTGGCATGACGACCTGGGACTGTTGTGACCAGTATGGCAACCATGTCAAGACGGGTGTTTATCTCGTGTTGTGCTCGCGGGCCAACGGCAGTGGAGAGGGTGTAGTGACCAAGATCGCTGTCATCCGATAAATAATATGTAATGGGGTTGTGTCATCATTCACGCCTAGAGCTTTGAACGGTCTTCTGGCCGAGCCATCAAGGATTCCAGCTGCCGGTTGTGACACAACCTCCCTAGTTTAATCTTTTAAAGGAATTTTTATGAGGAAGTTATTATTAGTGATCGTGCCCTGCTTGATGGTGCTCCTTGCGGCTTGTGGCACGGGTAAAGGATTGACACGGGCCGAGCGTGAGGCGCAGTTGGCACAACAAGTGGAGTCGGCCCTTGAGAATGCGAGCTACACGATTGCGGTAGATTGGATGAAACCCCTGGGAGGAATGCCGCGCCACGTGAGCTCCGACTATGAATTGAAGATCAACGGTGACCAGGTGGATAGTTATCTACCGTATGTGGGTGAAGCCTACCGCCTGCCCTATGGTGGGGGAAAGGGCTTGAACTTCAAGGGTAAGATGATGAACTACAAGGTCACCCGGACGACCAGTAACCGCTACTTGATTGAGTTTGATGTGAACAACGATGAGGAAGTTTACCATTACCGCATCGACATGTTTACCAATGGTAAAGCCATCATCGACATCATCGGTAACGACCGTGATGCAATCTCGTTTGATGGCGAGATGATTTTTTGAGAATAATCACGTTATCTAATCTTTGAGAGAAACACTGGATATATCCTTAAAAATAAAAGTTCAATATGATGAAGAAATTACAACTTGTTTTGACATTGTGTTTACTGATGTTGCTCGCCGCATGTGGCTCTGGAAATAAGGTGGTTGACCAGCAGCAGGTTGATGCCATCAAGCACCTGCTTGAGTCCCGCCAGTTTGTTGTGATGGTGGGATCGATGCGGCCCTTAACGGCCCCAACGATTGCCGTGAGCCAGGGGCAGAAGATGATCATGCGTGAAGGGGCTGTGACGTGTTATTTGCCCTATGTCGGCTCTGGGCAGAATGTGGGCTATGGCGCCAGTGGATATAAGGCACTCAATTTTACCAGCCCGATTCTTGACTACCAGGTGAAATATCCCAAGGCTGACCGTGCCGATGTGACCTTCAGGGTAGATAATGGTGACGACAATTACAGGTTCCACGTTGAGGTGTTCATGAATGGCAAGGCAACCATCGATGTTACTCCGCGTGGCCGCGATGCGATATCCTACAGCGGCGTGATCCACGGCTTGGACATCCTGCAATAGTTCAGCCCACCGAGTGTGAAATGAACCCCAAAAGTTGGACAAAAAACTTTTGGGGTCCATTTCATTATGACACACCCTCTTTGCTTGAGCTATGATGGTTAATCACGACACTCAATCGGTCGGAATGGCGAGTTTATGGGCTCTTGTCGTCATCTGCCCGCCGTTGGCTGTGATAGTAGCGCGGTAGATGTAAATGCCGCCAGGCACACGCGTGCCACCGTTGTCCAGCATATTCCAAGTAACAGGTGTGGCGTTATCCCCCGAGGGCGTACTCTGCCACAGGCAGCGCCCCATCAGGTCATACACCTCGATGGTCACGCTCTCCCCGTAACCCAGACGGTCATGTTGCACATAGAAGGTCATTTCCGAGCCGTTGAACGCGCAGTAGATATCGAGATCCCCAGGGGCGGTGATCTCGGGTACAGCCCCAGTGCTGACGTTGAAGGTAATGGTCTTCACACTCTTGTTGTTGTACACGTCCCACACGTTCAAGGTCAAGTAGTGCTTGCCCTCGGGCAGGTCGTTCAACTGGTAGCTGATGGCCCCTAGCGTTCCCTGCTGAGTCGGCATGGGGGTATAGTAATTCACCAGGTCTCTGTAGATGGTGCTGCCGTCGAGCACGAGCACCATGCTGGGCTTACTTTCAGCCGGTGACAGATTCACTCCGCTCTCATCGGCAACGGTCGCCAGCAGCACCGGTGACGCGTTGACGTTGCCGCCGTCGATGAATCTTTCGTCATTCAAGACCATCGTGATGATGTCTGGGCCGATGGTGTCGGCCACCTGCTTGAAGATGTAGAAATCGCTGCTGGAACCCCTTGCCTCGAGCGAGTCACGACTGTCGTAGGCGTACAGGTTGATCAACGCAGGGCGATCATTGTCAAGCTCATCGTTGACCTCGTCAGGAATAATGACATGGACCGTGAACTCGCCGTTCACCACGGTATCTGAGATGACGGTGAGGCGGTTGGACCAATCCTCATAGGTGACTTGCTTGCCACTATTGCCATAGCCGTGGGTGGTGATCGACTGTTCAGGGCCAAACAGCGTCGAGACCACAACGCCATTGAAATCGGTAGCTACTTTACCATCCAGCCCGATAATCTTGCCGCTAAACTCTACAGAGTCATGCGCCCAGAACACCAACGGCTCATAGCCTTCATCGTCAACTGCTTGGCCATTGATGCTCTCGATGCGGGCCGTCAAGGGAGCGTAGGCCAGCCTCATGGCAGGGTCACCGAAGCAGAAGAAGCGGTGCTTATTGTCGTTCGCCGCAATGAGGGAGTTCTTGGCCATCTTAATGATATCTCCGATGCGCGTTGGGCGACCACTCTCATCTCCGGCAAAGATGTGGCTTGCTACAGCCTGGTCCAACCTGCCATTTTCGTAAAGATAGGTTATCCTGGCGGCACCGATGGCTGCTATGACGCCGCCGTCGGGCTTAATGAACATGTGCTCGCCGCTTGATACCGAATCGTTGTCGAAACGGAAGAAATCGGCCGTAGCGGCATACAGAATAGGCAAATGGCTGTAATTCATCAGACTATCGACATCAGACCGTGTCAGCAGCCCCTCGTTGGTCCACCTTTGAGTACTAGAGCGTCCGATATAATTCCACCAGAGGGTGCCCTCGTTCAACGAGTTGAACATCTTGGCTCGTGCATCGGGATAGGTGCGCTTCCTATCCACGTCCACGGCGTCAAAGGCGTCGATGTACACATGGTCATAAACCATGTTCTCGCCGCCGTGGTCGCCGATGATGCTGATCATGCTATTGGATTGCTCCATGTGGGCACCAGTGTCCTCGTCGTCGGCTACAAACATCATCCGGTTCTTCCAGGAGCCGTAGTCGGGCCTGGTGATGTAGTTCTCCAGCTTGTCCACCACCGTGCGCGCCTCGTCCTGGTTTCTGAAGATCATGCGTCCCACAGCGATGTTCATCTTGTCATTATTATCGATGCTGCTGCCATCGTCCAGCACCGCGAAGTAGTCGTCGGTGGTGAAGGAGTTTTCATCGGTGCTACTTGCCTCGCTCTGCCAGGTGAGCAGCTTGTGGTTATCGAGGAAACCCGTATCGGTGCCTATCATGCGGTTGTCGTAGCTGCCGCTGCCAAACAGCAGCAGGTACTGCAGCCGGTGGCCGTCCTCGCTCTCACCGCGATCATAGAACATCTTGCACAGCCGGCGATAGGCCATCGCGTCCCGGGTGCCGCTTGAGAACTCGTTGAACACCTGCTCGTGGTCCAGAACCAACACGTCGTAGTGGTCATATCGCTCGTGCAGCGCGGCTACCCGCTGTGCCTGCTCCAGATAGGCAGCAGGAGCGAGGATGATCATGTCGGGAGTCGCCTGGGCGTGGATGTTCTGGTTGGGGACTTCGCCCACGAGTTCGGGATGGGAATAGCCGGTAGCCGACTCGTCGAAGGCGATGAACTCGCGGCGCCCGGTCGTGCTGGGACTGAACGCGGCAATGTCGTCGGCTGTGGTTACATTCTGCTGCACCGGGGCCGAGGGCATGGTGACGTCCCACACTCTGGTGGAACCCGCACATCCCGTCAACTGGTAGGTGGTGTCGCGGCTCGCCTTGTCGAGGCCGAAGGCCAAGCAACCGTCTCTCATTGCCAAGTGTCGCTCATAGTTGACGGTGATGAAGTCCAGGCGAGCCTCATGCACCGTGCCTGTGCAGGAAAAATTGACCTTGAACCTCAGTTGATCGGTTCCATCAAGAGTGAACTGCTTGACCGATTTTGCCAGGTAGTAATGTGTATAATTATTATTGTAGTAATTGTGGATGACATCGGCATCGGTCTGTGCAAGTTGGTTGTCGTTGTACCAGTAGGTCAGGTAACCGTTAGCGTCTGAGGTCTTGGCGGCAAAGACGGGATAGACACTGACTGTGGAGCCCTCAACCAGACCGTTCAGATCAAACTGGAACATCTGTTTGATGTTGTTGCCAAAACTCTCGCCCAGGTAGTTGCGCCCCGTGTGACCAGGATTGATGATCTCCTTCTCATGGTAGAGGCGTTCGATGTAGCTACTCTTTATCGGCCCCGTGGGGCTGTTGTCGGCCAGGGTAATGTCAATATCGTCGTAACGGGCGTTATTGGTGACCAGGTAACAGCCTGTGTTGGCATAGGGGTGCTGCACCTGCACATAAGGAAAGATCTGGTTTAGTTTTCGCCAGGTAGTGGACCCCTGGGCGTAAAACAGGATGCGGTCGCCAGAGCGCACAACGGGCACCTGCGGCAGGTCATCGGAGTAGTTGTCACTCAGCATGACCTCGCTCAACGGCGCGCCACCATAGCCGAACACATGGATCTGGGACAGGTCGCTGCCCAGGCCCCAACTGAGGATGTCGTCGGCTGTGATCTGATAGATGCCGCTCTCCTGGACGGCGATCTTGACCCATTGGCCCTCAGTAAGTTTGCTGGTGGGAGCGTAGTATTGCTTGTCCAGTGCTTCAGCACTGCTGGCGGTCATCGCTAGTACAGCAAGGCACGCCATCAAACGAATGTAGTAGTATCTCATCATATTATTCATCATTTTATATGTTTGACCTCATGTGAACTTCTCCAGGGAAAACACGTTCTACTCTTGCCGTTAAATTCTTTTGCAAATGTAGGTACTGGGATTGTAACGACCAACAATTTTGGGGAGACAATTCCCGGAATCATCCATTTTTACCCCTAAATTGTCTAATTATTTTACATTTCACCATCAGTGCTGTCGCTGCGATGTCGTGGGGTGGTGCAGTTTATATATTAGGTGGTGTGTCATCATTCACTCGCTTGTTTATAAATCGGCCTAACGGCCGAGAAATTAAATAAAATTTGGCTTCGCTGAGCTAAAGGTTCTCAAGCGAAGCCCGATCAAAGGTTTCAGATGTCAATTATGACACATCCTCTTTACACCACGGTGATGCGGCTCACGGTGTTGTTCTTGGGGTCACGTGTGACTTGAATCTGGGTAGTGACGCGTTCCTTGAGCAATTCCACGTGGCTGATGATGCCCACGCGCTTACCTCCGATGTCGTAGAGGCGGTTCAAAGTCTCCATCACCTTGTCGAGATAATTGGGACTAAGAGAACCGAAGCCTTCGTCGATAAACAGGGTATCTACTGTGAACATCTTGCCTGTGGTGCTGGACAAGGCCAGCGCCAGTGCCAGAGATACCATGAAACTCTCGCCTCCCGACAATGTGGCTACCGTAGTGAGGTCGCCTTGCATCAGATCTCTTACCAGGATGATGAGGGTGCCGGGATTGGCTTCCAGTTCGTAACGGTTGTTGAATTGCCGCAGGTAGCCATTGGCGCACGCCAGTAGCTCACCCAGGATGTAACTTTGGGCAATTCGACGGAATTTTGCGCCCGTGCTGTCTCCCAGCATTTCCTTGAACTCCTCCCACTGCTTATAGATGGCCTCGGCCTTGTCGAGGGCTTTCTTCTTCTCGCCCACAGCTAGCAGATTGTCGCTGTCGGCCTTGAGGCGTGCCTTGCGCTCGGCAATCAGGTCGGTCATCTCATTGAAGCGGCTACTGCACTCATTGTATATGGCTTCAAGTTTCTCGCGGTCTTGCTCGATGAAATCGGGTTTTCGGGCCGTGAGATCTGCTTGCTGCCGGGTGAGTGATGTTATTTCTCCCTGCATGTGGGTGATGAGCTCAGCCAGTTGTTGGTGGGATGTCTTGATGGCTGCGATTTCGGCTTGGTCATGCTTGTCGAGAAGTGATAACCGCCCTTCGGTCAAGTCGGCATGGTTGTCAAGATACTCCTGGAGGGCATGGCGGGCTTGGGCAGCGATATTGCGTTGGTGATCAAGCTCGTTATTCCAGTTGATGTTCTTATTCTCCAGTTGGCGCCATCGCTCATCAGGTTTGTCGGGAATTGTGTCACAGGTCTTGCCGTGATCCACAAGCCCCTTGATGTTAGCCTTGTTTTCCTGCATAGCGGGAATGATGACGTTGGCGACTTTGATGGCTTGCTCCAGCTGTTGAGCCGTGCTGATCTGTTGTTGGTGATGGGCTGCTTGTTGCTCCAGTTGATCGATGAAATCGGGCTTGCTGCCGATGTGCTCTTGCCAGTCACTCATCGTGAACAGGTCATCAAGCTCACGGGTGCGGGCTGCTATCCTTGCCTGGCTGTCGGTGATGGCTTGAATCTGGTGCTTGATGTCCTCGTTGATCTGGTTGAGGTGGATTGTTGCAGCATGATGCGCCTCGGTGAGGCTGGCGAGTTTGTCACGTTCGGCTGTGATAATCTTGTTGAGGGTGCTGGCTTGGGCTAGGGTAGTGCTCAGCACTTTTATTTCGTCGTCGATTGACCGGGTGAGGGCATCCAGTTGCTCGGCATCTAGGGTCTCATCGGCTTTTTTGCCACATTGTGACAACCAGTGGTTGGTCTGTTGCTGCTGATCGTTGCGGTCGATGATCTTGCAGGCTAGGTCTTTCTCGCTCTCGGTGATTTGCCGTGTGAGACGTTTGATGGCCTTGGTGGACGCGGCCATGGCAGTCTCGCTTTTCTGTACCGCTTCCTCGGCATCGTTGAGGCGTTGCTTCAGTTCATCGAGCACGTTCTTGCCCTTGGGGGGTAGCAGGTTGGTGATCTTGTTGCCACACACGGGGCATGTCGCTCCCTGGTGCAGTGACTTGTGTGCCTGCTCGATAAGGGCATTCCAGTCTTTTTCTCGTTCAAGGGCTTCATGGGCCTGAGCTTTGAGGGCTCGCTTGGCCTCGATGGAGGCTTGCTCCTGGGCGAGGGCTTGTTGTTCATTGGCCAGTTCGCGCTTGAAACTCTCACTTGTGGACTGGGCCTGGGCGACGGCTTCATGTTTGGTCTTGAGGATGGTGAGCGCTTGTTTGGCCTCGGTCAAGTCGTCTTTTCTCTTGCTGACTTCTGCTACTTGGATGTTGTCATATTGGCTTTGCAGCTGCTTGACTTTTTGGTCTTGCAGTTGTACGGCTTCTTGTGAGGCGTTAACGCTTGCCTCGATTTGAGGCAACTGGTCTTGTCCTTGCTTGAGTGCTTTGGTAAAGGCCGTGATGTTGTCTTGCTCGCCCTTGCGCTGGTTCACGAGTGTCTTGATGGCCTTGATGGCTTCATACATCTTGCGGTTGGGCTCTTCTCGCATGAGATAAGTCCCTATCTCATCGAGTTTTTTCCCTTTTTCTTCCACATCAATGATCATGGCGCGCAGGCCCGCACACAACTGGTCAAACTCGTCCTGCATGGCGGGCAGTTGGCGCTGTAGTGTTTGGGTTTCCTCATTGGCATGGTGCATCTCCCTCAGTTGCCGTCGCGGTTCAACGGTGGACTCCCACTCGCTGACCAACTGTTGTTGATCCAGGTATTCTGGTTGTTGGGTGAGTTGTTTCTTTTGCTCTAGTTCCTGCGTCTTCTCGGTGAGGTGCTGCTGGTTTTGCGCCATCTGATCGAGCCAATCGGCCATTTTCTTGGCGTTGTCGCGTTGATGTTGTATGGCCGTCTGTTCCTGGGTGAACTGGTCGATCTCGTTGGTGATGGCGGTTTTCTCTTCTTCGCTCAACAAGATGATGTTTTGCAGCTGGTCTCGCAGGCTATTGCGCTGGTTCTCTTTCTCGCGGAATACCTCAAAGATCTTTTGCCCCACCTGGCTGTAAATCTCGGTGCCGGTCATTTTCTCGAGCAGCGTGGATTTGTCGTTCTCGTTGCTATTGAGGAATTCGGCAAATTTTCCCTGCGCCAGCACCACCGTGCGGAAGAACTCATGCATGTCAAGCCCGATGAGTTGTGTGATGAACGGGTTGATGGCTTTTACCCCTTGCAGGTCCACGGGAGGGTTGATGTGGTCCTCGGTTCTAAGGGTGCGCTCGGGTGGCATGATGCGGTTGGACAGTTTCTTGCGGGCGCGTTGCACGTGCCAGGTGGCGATGTAGGGGGTACCCTCCTTGTCATCAAATGTGAGGACTACATCGCCGCTCGTGGTACCGCGGCGCAGCAACTGTTTGGGCTCATAGGCACGGATGATGTCATTGCTGTTCTCGCCTTCATACCCCTCATTGTTGGCCGACGTGAGCCGTGGCGTTGATCCGTACAGTGCCAGGCACAGGCAATCGATGATGGTGGACTTGCCCGAACCGGTCTCGCCTGTGATGAGAAACAGGTGCTCGTCCTTGAGCGGTGCCGAGTCAAAGTTGATCTCGGCGTGTTCTATGGATGCGATATTGTCGATGGTGAGTCGCTTGAGTTTCATTGTCTGTTTTCCTCCTTGACCTGTTGGTAGATATAGTTGAACATTTCCTGCTGCTGCTCGTTCATGGGACTGCCTTGCTTGTCGATGAAGAATTGGTTGGCGACCTCGATGGGACGCTTGGTGTTAAACTCCTCGATGGTCATCTGTGACGGGCGCTGGGCAGGGGTGGTGGTGACGGCTTTCTTGATGTCACAGAAGATGCACTCCTTGTCGGCGGCAGCCATTGCCGCACGCTCTTGTGACCCGCTGGGCAGGTAGCGTTCCACTTGCACGTTCAGGCGGATGTAGGCTCGCTCGTTAGGGTCGTATTGCTGCAATAGTTCTAGGGCTGTTTCAAAGTCCACTGGCTCCCTGGCAGGGATGGTGTGCAGCGGCTTGATATTCTTGATGGCACGGGTGGTGATGCGGGGAATGGTGTTGTGACTGTCAATCTCGACGATGCTAACCGAGTGTTCGCATTGCTCGTCAAAGCTCACTGCAAGCGGTGTGCCGCAGTACCTTATCCGGCTGTTGCGGTTCTGCGGGTGATGAATGTGCCCCAGGGCCACATAGTCATATCCCTGCCCCAGCGTGGTGATGGGGACGCATTCCATCAGGATGTTGCTGTCATGTCCAGTAAAGTCGCTATCAGAAACGGCGAGATGGGCCATCATCACTACGGGGGTGTCCTCCTCGCTCATCTCATGGGCGCGGTCGAGAAGGGCTTGGAAATAGTCTTGCTGCCGCTGTTCCACTGGCAGGGGCTCAGAACTGAGGCGGGGGAAGCTGGAGGGGTAGGCAAACGGCACAGCGGCGACAATGCCTCGGTCTCCCACCTTGATGAGGTGGCGATCCAGGTCGGCTAGGCCGGCATGGGTGCGTGAGATGCCGCCCAGCACGGTCACTCCTGCTAGCTTCCACAAGCGGCTGTCGCTCTCCAGGCGTGACGCGCTGTCGTGGTTGCCCGCGATGACGATGATGCGCATGTCGGGACACGCCTCGTGTATCTCTAGCATGGCGTTGACATAGAGTGCCACTGTCGCGCTCGACGGTGCCGCCGTGTGGTAGATGTCACCGCTCACAAGCAATGCGTCGGGTTGGCTCTCGGCGACAATTTGCGCCAGTTGCCGCAGGAAGTCCTGCTGCTCCTCGCTGCGGTCGTAACCATAAAAATTCTGGCCCAGATGCCAGTCACTGGTATGAATAAACTTGAACATTTTGCCTGCCTGTTGTTTCTATTTATACTATGTGCAAAGTTAACAAATTTCTCGGACCTGTGCACAATGCCTGTACCACTTTCTCTTTCATCTATCGATTGTTTTTAATCCCTCTTTATTAGATATCTCTCTTGTTTTGTGATATAGTACTATTTTTTTTATATCTTTGTGCTCAAGATATGGATTCCTAAAACAATTAAGATATGCGCTTCAACAGTATTTCAATTAGGAATATGCGTCTGATAGGGAAAGACCCATTACATGTGGAGTTTGATCGTGACAAGAACGTGGTGATTCTACTGGGTGATAATGGGTTGGGAAAAACCACAATACTTGACGCGATGGCTACTTCGATGGCTCCTTTTCCTGCGCAATTTCCTGGCGTGCAGGATTACCAGTTGTCTGAACTCGATGTGCACATCAATGAGCGTGGGCGTCGCTCAGGGTATCTTGAAGTCAAGTCCTGGATTGAATGTGAAGACGAGCTGGTGCGCTCATTCCGTTACCGTAAGGGAACTGCGAGCGCTCCCAAATCCAACTATGAGGAATTAAAACGCATCGCGTTTAAGAAGAGGGAATCTATCTTGGGTGGTGAGAATGATGTGCAACTTCCTGTTTTTGCTTATTATGGAACAGGTCGTGGACAATTCAAGGTCCCTGAGCGCAAGCGTGGCTTCCAGCGCACATTTGAGCGCTGGGACTGCTATAAGAGTGCCATCAACCCCGAGACCGACTTCAAGCGCTTCTTTGGATGGTATGACTTGATGGAGGATGAGGAGCGCCGGGAGAGGCAACGGCGCCGGGACTTTGATTATCAATCACCCGTCCTCCAGGCCGTGAGGACTGCTCTGTCAGAGTTTGTCCCCTCGTGCAAGAATCCCAGGATTGAAACAAGGCCACTCCGCTTTGTGATGGATAAGGTCAACGAGGACGGTAGTTGCCAGGAATTGCGCATTGAGCAGATGAGCGATGGCTATAAGATTGTGATCGCTATGGTGGCCGACTTGGCCGCTAGAATGGCCGAGGCCAATCCCGATATGGAGAATCCGCTCCAGACCACTGGAATCGTGCTGATTGACGAGGTGGATCTCCATCTCCATCCCAAGTGGCAGCGGGAAATCATCGCTCAGTTGTCAAGTGTGTTCAGCAACATCCAGTTTATTGTTACCACCCACAGTCCTGTCATTGTCATTGGGGCCGTGGGGATTGCCCAACTGGTCAATCTCAACAATCTGGATAGTATGGCAAGCAACGAGCATGACGAGGAACTGTATGGCGAGGATATGGATGACCTGTTGACCGACATGACTAAATCTGACATCGGGTCTGTCCTGTTGAGCAGTTTCTTTGAGCTGCCCACTCTTCAATCCCCGCAATGGGATGAAAGCATCAGGGAGCGCGACCGCCTCTTGTCCAAAACGGTACTGAGCAAGCATGATGCCGAGCGACTCCAGGCTCTTGATCGGGAACTGGAGGGCCTCTCGTCGCTGCCCAGTTCAAGCTCGGTGAGATCCGATGTGTTGATGGAGAAACTTGCCCGGCAATTAAACATCAAGCTATGAGGAAAATCAACAAGTGCCAGACTGTCCCTCCCACATTAAGGCTCGCTCCCATCCCAACGTGCGCCAGCGATGTGAAAGAAAAATACTACAAGGCCAGGGACGTGCGCGAGCAGTTGATGCATGACCAGTTCTCTAAATGTGCCTACTGTGAATGCAAGTTGACACTTGAGTATAATGATGTGGAGCACTATCGTCCCAAGAACAAGTATTGGCAACTGGGACATGATTGGTCCAATCTGCTCTATGCTTGCCCCGTGTGCAACAGGTCTTTCAAGAAAACGCAATTCCCGCTTGAAAACGACGCTCACCGCTATAATCTGGCCCTTGAGAAGCCGCTCATTATCAATCCGTGTGAATGTGACCCGCTGGAACACATCGCCTTCAATCGATATATCGTTGTGCCGCGCGTGGATGATGATGGCAAGGAGGACCCGATGGGAAAAAAGACCATCGACCTGTTTCACTTGAATGATAGGAAGAAAAGGCCGTCCCTGGTTGAAGGGAGAGAAAGGCTGTATAATGAGTTTGAGGAGGAACTCAAGAAATTGCGGTTAGCTCGTGAAGTCATGATTCAAGTGGATGCTAATCATGAGGCTAGGCGGACTGCCTGGGAAATCATTAAATTGTGCCATCATAGACTTGTCGAACTGACGTCATCTTCACAACCCTACTCAGGCATGTTGATCGGGCAGACTGGTGTCTGATCAGCGATAATGACGACTGTCGGCACCCTGTTCATGTTGGGTGTATCATAATTCCGCATCATGTAGTTCAGCGAAGCCAAATTAAACAAAAACTTGTATAAAAATTAAAGAGAATATATTTTTATTTTAATTTTATTTATAATTTTTGTTCAATTTCTCGAGCGAAGCTCGATCTAAGGTTCCAGAAGCCAATTATGACACATCCTGGTGTGCCACTTTTTGGCAAAATAATGAGGATGGAATGTGCGTTTTTTCAATGTTATTATTTATTTTTGCATGATGATAACAACGCAATACTATCACTATGAAGAAAATGACCAAAATTTCCCTGATGATGCTGGCCATGTGGGTGTCGCTCTCATCAATGACCTCGCTCAATGCCTGCACGACAAGTCACAAGACCATCGCAACCGATGTCACCCAGACGGGACAGCAACAGCCTGCCACCACAACACCCAGTGGTAACGAGGTGGTGCTGGGTGCCGCCCGCACCAGTGAATATGTGCCCATCTTGAAGGGCAAGCGTGTGGCACTGTTAAGTAACCAGACGGGCATGGTGGGCGATAAGCACACGCTGGACCTGATGCTGGAAAACGGAGTGAAAGTGGTGACGATTTTCTCACCGGAACATGGTTTCAGAGGCAAAGCCGACGCTGGCGAGCACGTGTCGAGCAGTGTGGATGAGAAAACCGGCATACCCATTGCGTCCCTCTATGACGGTAAGTCACCCATGCCCAGCAAGGATGTGATGGATGGTATCGATGTCATCGTTACCGACATCCAGGATGTGGGACTCAGGTTCTACACCTACTATGTGACAATGATCAACCTGATGGATGCCGCTGTGACCTATGGCAAGCAGTTTGTGGTGCTGGATAGGCCCAACCCCAATGGCATGTATGTCGATGGCCCGATTCTGGACATGACCCTCAAGTCGGGAGTGGGTCGCTTGCCCATCCCCACCGTGCATGGCATGACGCTGGGCGAACTGGCGCAGATGGCCAATGGTGAGGGATGGCTCAAGGATGGCAAGAAGTGTGACCTCAAGGTCATCCCGTGCCAGAACTATACCCACCAGACCCGCTACGCGTTGCCCATTGCGCCCAGTCCCAACCTGCCCAATATGCTCAGCATCTACCTCTATCCATCGATGTGCTACTTTGAAGGCACGACGGTGAGCCTGGGCCGTGGCACCGATTGGCCCTTCCAGGTTTATGGCCACCCCGACATGACGGGCTACGCCTTTGAATTCACACCCAAGAGCCGCTTTGGTGCCAAGACCCCACCACAGATGGACAAACTGTGCCACGGTGTGGACTTGCACAACCTCGATGCCGAGAAGGTCATCGCCAAGGGGATTAACCTGGAATATATCATTGATGCCTACCGCAACCTGACCAAGGGTGGACACCAATTCTACTTGAAAAGCAACTTCTTTGACCTGCTCATGGGAACGACCCGTGTGAGGGAATTGATTGCCCAGGGCAAGAGTGCCGATGAGATCAAGGCCACCTGGCAAGCCGACGTAGAACTCTTCAAGGCCCAACGCCGTCCCTACCTCCTCTATGCTGAATAATCAATTAGGCACTAACAACTAGCTGCCATGTATCAAGACATCGTTGACACTTTTGTATCAAGACATCGTTGACACTT
>CAMVAP010000016.1 GCA_947165485.1 uncultured Prevotellaceae bacterium | reverse complement strand
CCACTGGCTCCGAACATCCAAGAACAGATCAACAAATTCATCGATAAAGACTAAATCCGTAGTATGCCCACTACGCGCAACTAACGTGGCGTAACAATGCGTCTAAACAGTTTATCGCGAATTGCCACAACCTGTGGTTCATCGAGTAGGAAAATCGGGACGGTTCTTTTGATGTAATTTTTTAGGCAATAATTTGTCTGATTGTCTCTGTTGTGGCCTTGATCAAGGCTAAGTTGTTTTGTTGTCTTTAATAATTGGGGCGGATGCGTTTTGATATGGTCAGATGTGGGTGCGGTGAGCTACTTTTGTGTTGTGGGCTTGGAAAACGCGTTTAACGTTTCGTTAACAATCCCCCCGCACCTCTCTTGTTGGGCGATGTACAAGACAAATGCTGAAAATCAACGGATTACTCTATCACGGGTCAAAAACGGTCGATTGCTTTTTGACGAAAAACCACTTTGCGCCTTCGCGCCTTAGCGTGGGGCAAAAAGAACGCGGATGCCAAGAGAATAAATGTTGTTCGTGTTGTTAGTGCGTTGTCTCGGTTGTTTGACAATCATAGGGGGTATTGGTAAGAAAATCGGGACGGTTCTTTTGATGTAATTTTTTAGGCAATATTTTGTCTGATTGTCTCTGTTGTGGCCTTGATCAAGGCCAAGTTGTTTCTGTTGTCTTTAAAAATTGGGGCGGATGCGTTTTGATATGGTCAGATGTGGGTGCGGTGAGCTACTTTTGTGTTGTGGGCTTGGAAAACGCGTTTAACGTTTCGTTAACAATCCCCCCGCACCTCTCTTGTTGGGCGATGTACAAGACAAATGCTGAAAATCAACGGATTACTCTATCACGGGTCAAAAACGGTCGATTGCTTTTTGACGAAAAACCACTTTGCGCCTTCGCGCCTTAGCGTGGGGCAAAAAGAACGCGGATGCCAAGAGAATAAATGTTGTTCGTGTTGTTAGTGCGTTGTCTCGGTTGTTTGACAATCATAGGGGGGGTATTGGAACGTGAAAAGTTGTTTTTTCCAATAGTTTGTGCTGGGTTTGCGGGATTATTGTTATTTTTGCGGGCTGGAAAGAAATAGCTAAACCGATTAACCTACATATTATTATTTTATTAGTAACAATGAAGAAAATGTTATTAGCTATGGCCATACTGATGGCTGCCGTGCCTGGTGTGCAGGCACAAGTGACACACGGCGTGAACCGTGCCGACATGGACCTGAGCGTAAAGCCGGGTGAAGATTTCTATGAGTATGCTGGTGGTGGCTGGATGAAGGCCAACCCACTGAGCGAGAGGCCCGAATATGCCAGCTATGGCGTGTTTGACGTGCTGGCCGAGCAGAACCAGAACCGCTTGCGCGACATGTTCCTGGAGCTGGGCAAGACCCAGCACAAGATGGGCTCCGTTGACCAAAAGGTTGCCGACCTGTACAAGATGGCAATGGACAGCGACCGCCTGAACCGCGAGGGCGCACAGCCCCTGATGGCCGACCTGGCCAAGATCAAAGCCTTCAAGAAGAAGGACCTGACCAGCTTCCTGGCTGATCAGCACCTGAAGATCGGTAACCCGTTCTTTGGCATCGGCGTGGAGACCGACCTCAAGAACAGTGACATGAACGTGATGTGGCTCAGCGCCGGCACCAGCGGTCTGCCCGACAGGGACTACTACCTGAACACCGATGCCGACAGCAAGAAAATCCAGCAGGCCTACAAGAACTACCTGGTGAAGATTTTCATGCTCGCCGGTTACAGCAAGAAGGACGCTAACCGCGCCAGCAAGACCATCTATGACATCGAGTACAAGTTTGCCCAGGCCAAGATGGACCGTGCCGAGGCCCGCGACTACAACAAGCTCTATAACATCCGCACGCTCGACCAGTTGCAGAAGGACTACCCCGCCATCAACTGGAAGCAGTACTTCAAGCTCATGGGCACGCCCACCGTGGAGTGGGTCATCCTGACCGAACCCAAGGTGATGGCTGTTGCCAACGACCTGATGACCAAGCTCAACGAGCAGCAGATGCGCGACTACATGGCTGGCCTGTTGATCACTGGTTCGACAGGTTACCTCAGCGATGAATTCGGCGAGACCTCGTTTGACTTCTATGGCCGCATGTTGAGCGGACAGAAGGAGCGCAAGCCCCGTTGGAAACGTGCTCTGGGCTACCCCAACAGCCTGCTGGGCGAAGCCGTCGGAGAGATCTACGTGAGCAAGTACTTTGCTCACGGCAGCAAGGAGAAGATGTTGAAGCTCATCGGTGAGCTGCGCAAGTCTCTGGCCGCCCACATCGCTGGCCTGACCTGGATGAGCGAGCAGACCAAGATCAACGCCCTGGTGAAGTTGAACGCCTTTACCGTCAAGATCGGTTATCCCGACAAGTGGCGCGACTACAGCGGCTTGTCCGTTGATCCCAGCAAGAGCCTGTATGACAACATCAAGGCTGCCAGCCTGTATGAGACCCGCCGCAACCTGGACAAGATGGGTAAGCCCGTTGACCGCGACGAGTGGGGCATGACACCGCAGACCGTCAATGCCTACTACAACCCCACGACCAACGAGATCTGCTTCCCCGCTGCCATCCTGCAACCTCCCTTCTTTGATGTGGAGGCCGACGATGCCACCAACTTTGGTGCCATCGGCGTAGTGATTGGCCACGAGATGACCCACGGCTTTGACGACCAGGGTCGCATGTTCGACCAGTATGGCAACATGACCGACTGGTGGACCGAGGAGGACAGCAAGCGATTCCAGGCAGCCGCCGAGAAGCTGGCCGCACAGTTTGACCAGATCGTGGTTGTTAAAGATCAGCACGCCAACGGTCACTTGACCCTGGGCGAGAACATCGCCGACCAGGGCGGCCTGCGCATCGCCTATGATGCCTTCCGCACCACCCAGCAGTTCCGTGACGGCAAGAAGATCGACGGCTTCACGCCTGCCCAGCGCTTCTACCTGAGCTATGGCCGCATCTGGGCCGACAACATGACCGAGGAGGCCATCTTCCAGCAGACCAAGAGTGATCCCCACTCCATCGGCCGCTACCGCGTGAACGCCACCCTGAGGAACATCGACACCTTCTTTGACGCCTTCGGCATCAAGGCTGGTGACAAGATGTGGCTCGATCCCGCCGACCGCGCCATCATCTGGTAATCAATTCCCAGTAGGATACATCGAGGGCCCGCAACTTGAAGCTACGGGCCCTCATTATTTTACGTTGGGATCTATAGTGGCAGGTGGAACAGGTCGATGGCGTTGCGGTCGGTAACTTCACTGACCTTCTCGGAGGTAACGCCTAACGACTTGGCGACGAAGTCGTTGATGGGGGGAATGTAGGCACTCTCATTACGCTTGCCGCGATGTGGCACGGGGGTGAGAAAAGGCGCATCGGTCTCCAGCAGCAGTCGGTCCAGACCGATGGCAGGCAACAACTGGGGCACGGTGCTCTTCTTGAACGTGACCACGCCATTGACGCCAAAGTAGAAGTCTCCCCTACGGCGAACGCGCTCAACGTCGGCAGGCGTTTCGGCAAAGCAATGGAACACGCCTTGGGGCACTGGGCAATCCAGGTGGTCGATGACATCGAGTATATCGTCGAGCGCCTCGCGGCAATGAATGATGAAGGGAACTCCCAACTCGTGGCACCAGTGCAGCTGGATGTCGAGGGCATGGCGCTGCTGTTCACGCCAGGTCTTGTCCCAGTAGAGGTCGATGCCAATCTCGCCAACGGCCACGATGGGATGTTCATTTAACCTGGGCCGCAGTTGTTCCAGGGCGGTGAGATAGTCACCATTCACTTCCTCGGGGTGCAGGCCAAAGGCCAGCGAGATGTAATCGGGATACTTCTTGTGCAATGCGACTTGAAGCGGCACGCTATCAATGCTCTCGCCTGGCAGAACGATGTGCCGCACACCAGCCTCACGGGCCCGTTGCACGACAGCATCGCGATCCTCGTCGAAGGCATCGCAGTAAATATGAGAATGACTGTCAATCATAGTTTTTCAAACAACTTGTACAACAGTATTAACAACCCCAAACAACAACTATTACTGATTGTCACTCGTTGTTTTCATGAGGTTGTTATTGTTGTCTGATTAATATTGGCGACCTGATAGGCGGTTGGCAAGGGCTACAAAAGCATTCTTGTCGTCATCGCTCATTTTCACTTGGTTGAAGGCGGTGATGGCAAGGTTGTTGTAGCGGGTGATGGCGTCCTCGGCCAGCTGGCGCACGCCCAGTCGCTCATAGAGGGCCGTTACGCCCCTCACCTTGTCGACACGGGTGGTGTAAGGGTCGTTGAGCCAGTGGCGCAGCTCATTGGCATCATCGCCTTGGGCCAGTTGCATGGCATTGATGAGCAGGTAGGTCTTCTTGTTGTTCATGATGTCGCCGCCAATTTCCTTGCCGAAGGTTATGGGATCGCCCCACACGTCGAGCACATCGTCGCGCAGCTGGAATGCCAGCCCCATGTTGACGCCAGCCTCATATAACATGCCGGCCTGTTCCTCATCGGCATGGGCGACAAGTGCACCTGCCTTGAGAGCACAGCCCAGCAGTACCGAGGTCTTGAGGCGTATCATGTTGATGTATTCCTCGACGGTCACGTCATTGCGGTTCTCATAGTCCATGTCCCATTGCTGCCCCTCATAGATCTCGATGGCCGTTTGATTAAACAGGTTCATCACTTGCCAGTTGGCGGTACGGGCAATATATTGGGTGGCGATGGTCAGCATCGTGTCACCGCTCAGGATGGCCGTGTTGTCGTTCCAGCGGCGGTGTACCGTCACCTTGCCGCGGCGCACGTCGGCATTGTCCATCACATCGTCGTGAAGCAGGGTGAAGTTGTGGAACATCTCCAGGCCCACAGCGGCATCGATCGCAGCAGTAGCGTCTCCGCCCATCGCATCACACGCCATCAGGGTGAGAACGGGACGGATGCGCTTGCCGCCCAGCGCCATGTGATAAGCGATCGGCTCATAGAGCTGGCTGGGCTGCTGGGGGTAGGGGATAGCTGCAATAGCTTGATTGACGGTATCGAGGTATTCTTGGAAGGATTTCATTATTTTAGTTTTCAGTTGTTAGTTAGTTGTTAGTTGTTAGTTGTTAGTTGGCATCCGCAAGTGCCTAAAACCTAAAGCCTAAAACCTAAAACCTAAAACCTAAAGCCTTAGTTCTCAGTCTTCAGTTGTTTTAGGGTGGATTGATAGGATTTCTCAAATGTTGAGAACTCATGAGGGTTGTAGATGTCGTTGCGCAGGATATCAATGCGTGCGTTGATGTCTTCCATGTCGGCATCGGGTTGGATGGCATCGTGGGCAAGCGCGGCACCCAGGGCAGCGGGCCGTGATGACTGGGCATAGACGCACATCTGCTCATAGCGTGAATACTGGTCAACAGTCGCATCGAGGGTGCTGTCAAACACCTCGACATGGCGGTCGTAGCCCACGGTGTAGCACAGCCAGTGAATCAGCGAGAGGTAGTCGGCTGCCGAGTCGGTGTCAAACTGGCGCGTCCTTAACAGGTCGAGCATGGGAGGAACCTTGAGCTGAGCCAGTTCCCGTGGCTTCATTACAATGACGTGTGAGGCCTGGAATAGTGAGTCGCGACCATCGGCACGCAGCACGCCGGCAAAGGCGCGGTTGGCGGCTTTTACCTCCCATGGCCACTGCAGGCTGTCGTTGCGCAGCGCATTGAACCGTTGCACGGCCTGGTGCATCGCCGCAGTGTCGCCCCATGCGTCCAGGAACCTCTGTCCAGCGGCTTCGCCTCGCTTGCTGGCTCCCTCACAGGCCGTGAGCATCAGCATCAGACCCATCAATATGAGTGGTAAACGTTTCATTGCTATGTTAAATGTTTAATTTGTTTTGTCTTCAGGGAAAATGGCTTGGTAAAGCAAGTGGTCTTTCTCCTTGAGGTAGGAACGGAAGGCCTCGTCAAAGGCACGCACGGCAGCCGAGTCACGCTTGAGGGCATACACGCTCTGCTTGGCCTTGGCATCCATCACGGCGCGCTCCATTGACATCGTGTCGGTGTGATCGACCGCTACCAGTGCCGCTGCGGCTCTCATGCCGCTGTCACGAGCCTCGGCATCCAGTGGCGACTTTTTTTCGCCACAACTGCCCATGCACATCGCCACAATCAACAATAAATAGATGAGATACTTCATGTCATGATTCTCTTTTGGCACAAAGTTACAAATAATTGGCGCAAAGTTGAGGCATCGTTGAAGTTTTTATTCTTTTTTTGATAAATATTGCACCGATTGAGGGCAATAATGAGTAACTTTGTGGGCAGATAATCAACATTAATTGGGAATCATGGCACTGAAGAAAATTACGATAGCGATCGATGGACACTCATCGACGGGTAAAAGCACGATGGCCAAGGCGCTGGCTAGGCGCATCGGTTACGCCTATGTGGACACGGGTGCAATGTACAGGGCAGTGACGCTGTTTGCGCTACGCAACCGCCTCATCAAGGGTGATAAGGTGGACGAGGTGGCACTTAAGGGGCACCTCAAGCGCGGGGACATTGTCATCACCTTCCGCCCCACCAAGGACGGCAAGAGCGTGACCTGCCTCAATGGCAAGAATGTGGAACGCTACATCCGATCGATGCGCGTGAGTAGCGTGGTGAGCATCATCGCCGCTATTGGCTTTGTGCGCAAGGCGATGGTCAAGCAACAGCAGGCCATGGGCAAGGACAAGGGCGTGGTGATGGATGGCCGCGACATCGGCACGGTGGTGTTCCCCGATGCCGAGATGAAGGTGTTTGCCACGGCAAGTGCCGAGGTGCGCGCCCAGCGACGGTTTGACGAGCTGCGTGCCAAGGGTGATACAACGACCACGCTGGAGGAAGTGTTGGCCAATGTCACCGAGCGTGACCGCATTGACAGCACCCGCAAGGAAAGTCCGTTGCGCCAGGCCCCTGATGCCGAGGTGCTTGATAATTCCCACATGAGCATCGAGGCGCAGAATGAGTGGCTGTATCAGCTGTATCTTTCTAGGCTTTAGGCTTTAGGTTTTAGGCTTTAGGTTTTAGGTTTTAGAGGGTTAAGGCGCTGTGGCGGTGATTGAGATAGATAAGGGTTCAGGGTTCTGCTTTGGGGTGACAACGGCCATCCGCAAGGCCGAGGAGGAACTTGAGCGTAGCGGGCACTTGTACTGCCTGGGTGACATTGTGCACAATACCGCCGAGGTGGACCGACTGGCCAGCTGCGGCTTGGAAACTATCACTCACGAGCAACTGGAACAGCTCCACGACGTGAAAGTGCTGTTGCGTGCACATGGGGAACCGCCAGAGACCTACAACATTGCCCGCCGCAACCGCATCGAGATCATAGATGCGACATGCCCCGTGGTGCTCAAGCTGCAACAACGCATCCACGCCACCTATCATGGTGGAGAATCGGATGATACTGCACCACAGATTGTTATCTATGGCAAGCGAGGCCATGCCGAGGTGTTGGGGCTTGTGGGACAGACCCGAGGTCATGCGACCGTCATCGAGAATATTGACGAAATTGACAAGATTGACTATTCACGCGATATATACCTCTATTCTCAGACGACCAAGAGCGTGCAGGAGTTCCAGCGCATTGTCGAGGAAATCAAGCGCAGGGTGGAGCCCGGAGTGACTTTCCGCAGCTTTGACACCATCTGCCGCTCGGTCGCCAACCGCATACCGCAGATACGCGAGTTTGCCCGCCAGCACGAGTTAATCCTCTTTGTCAGTGGTGCCAAGAGCAGTAACGGACGCATCCTGTTTGCCGAGTGCTTGGCAGCCAATGCCGATTCCCACCTGGTGAGCAGTGAGTGCGACATCGATCCGTCGTGGCTCACGGGCAAGGAGCGCATCGGCATCTGTGGTGCGACCTCGACTCCCAGCTGGCTGATGCAACGCGTGAGCGACACGGTGAAGAGGGTGATTGAGGTTAAGGGTTAGAAGTTAAGGATTGTGATAGGGATAACAGCTTAGAAATAAAACAGATATGACCAAAAAGAATCTTATCATTGTCATCATATTACTCACCATCATCGACCTGGTAGCTGCTGGCTGGTATATGTCGCGCCGCATCGAGGCCAGTGGCAAGAGCCAAGACTTGTTTGACCAGCGTGACTCGACCGATGTGGTTGCGATGGCCGACACATTGATCACATCATCACAGCCCGATGTGTTTGACAAGCTACAGCACAATGCCTATTACTTCATCTCCAATTCGCCAGCTATAGCTGGTGATGAAAGTACACATTACACTAGCACCAAGCATGTGAAAGTGATGTGGCCCAAGGCGGTAAACGGTAACGATGACCTGGAAGAGCTGAATAAAGAGCTGATCAGGAAAGCCTTTGACAACAGCCAGAGCCAGATGAAGGATGCCCGTTACCTGTACCTGAACAGCCCATCGTTTAACAAGCCGCTTGACGATGACGAGTACCATACCCAGGTAAAAGCCCCGAGGGTGCATCCCGTGTATGGCAACGTGAGCCAGGTGATGGTCTATCCCTACATGACCTCGCTGCGCTTGCTGGTGATGAAAGTTGACAAGCAGGAATACAATGGCAGCACGACCGTAGAGAACAGCACCACGATACACTATGACCGTCAGACCCAGCGCGTCCTGTCGCGTGTCGATATTCTCCTGACCGACATGGATAAGGAAAGCAAGTTGCTCAAGCTCATCAACGGCAAGATTGACGATCTCAACAAGGGACGCGGTGATGACAGGCGGTTGCAGCACGCCCTGAATGTCCCTGCCGACATCTGTTGCTCCAAGACCGGCATCTTGTTCCAATTCAAGCATGGTGCCATTGCTAACAGCCCTGTTGAAATCCAGTTGGACTATGACAAACTCAAGCCCTTCATGACCAAGGACTTTGAGCAGCTGGTGGACAATAATGGCCAATACAAGCTCTATAAAGACACACCCAAGGCCGAGCCCATCAACCAGGCTTCCCGGGTTGACAAGCCCAAGCCTGCCACCGCTGTGTCGGCATCCGATAACAAGAGCACATCTTACGGTAAGAGTTACAAGAAGAGCTATCGCAAGAACTATAGGAGGAGTTACCGCAACGGTTACAAGAGAAGTTATCGGAACGGCTACGGCAAGGGAAGCTATAAAGGGTCAAGAACAAGCTTTAAGCAAGGACAAACCAGTCGGAAGAAGTATAGCGGGGCAAAGCGTAGATTTGGACATTACGGTCGCGCTGGTCGGGGGCATTGGAGCCATCGCCAACGCTAAGGCCATGCTCCTCAAGTGCCTGCCGCATGGTAGAAAGTGCTAATTGCTCGGTGTTGTTGTCCTTGCTCAGGTGACACAAGAACACGTAATGTAATCCCTCATGGTAATGCTCGGCGACAAAGCGTGCCGCCACAGCATTGTCAAGGTGTCCCTTGTCGCTCATGACACGATCCTTGAGCATAGGAGGGTATTTCCCCTTGACAAGCATCTCGTGATCGTAGTTGCACTCGATCATCAGGTAATTGGCATTGCTCATGTAATGGGCGGCGCGGTCGGTGATGGCGCCCATGTCGGTGGCCACGACAAATCGCTCGCCCTCATACTCGATGCTGAATCCCACACTCTTGACATCATGCAGGGTCTCGAAGGGCGTGATCTCCATGTCCAGGATGCGGAAGGGGATCTCCTTGAAGATGGGGACATGATGGTCACTGATGCGGCTGCTGATGCGGCTGCGTTGCAACATTTGAGCCATTACCCCCATGGTGCAATAGACGCTGCAATGGCAAGCACTGACAGCCGGGTACAGGCAACGCATGTGATCCTGGTGGGCATGGGTCAACAAGATACCCTTGATCATGTCGCGGCTCACTCCGTTGCGTTCGAGCTCGGCAAAGGCTTGATCGAGGGTGGGGACATCCTGGCGTTCGGGGTTTTTCTTCTTGCGGTGGTACTTGACCGGCTCGCGTATGCCGGCATCGATGAGGATGCCGCCGCGCGGTGTTCCCAAGTAGGCACAGTTACCGCTGCTGCCGCTGCTCAGGCTCATAAAGCACAACCCCTTGCCCACACCCGTATAGCGAGGCGTGGCCGTTGTCTCTTGGGCCTCCTCCATCAATGGCGTGTCGTTGCCGTCCACGTCAAATGCGATCTTGAGTGGCCGTCCCGTGTTGGTGTATCCTTTATATTTGTGTCCTGACATAACGTGCAGTGTGGTTTTACTGGAACAACAGGAAAATGGTGGGTATCTTGTGGTAGTCATACCGCAACTGCTTCCACTGGGCAAGGGTGCGGGTGATGATGCTCTGCTGCTCGCCAGTGATGTCGCTGGCCACACACAGGCGCATGTTGCCCGGCAAGCGGGCTGCCAGGTCAGCGATGAGCTGGTTGTTGCGGTAGGGTGCCTCGATAAAAATCTGGGTCTGGCGCTCACGCTCGATGCGGCGGGTCATCTCCTTGAGGCGTGCCTGGCGCTGCTGGCTGTCAACCGGCAGGTAACCCAGGAAGGCGAAACTCTGTCCGTTGAAGCCCGATGCCATGAGGCTCATGAGGATGCTGGAGGGTCCCACCAGCGGGAACACCTTGTAGCCGCGTCGCTGTGCGATGGCCACCAGGTCGGCGCCAGGGTCGGCCACGGCAGGGCAGCCCGCATCGCTGATGACACCCACCGCGTCGCCTCGCCCGATGGGCTCCAACAGGGCTTCGATGGCGGCAGTGTCGCCCAGATCGGTGTGCTCGTTAAGCTCGTTGAAGGTGAGGCTGTCGATGTCGATGTTGTGGTCACACTTCTTCAGGAAACGCCGTGCCGAGCGCAGACTCTCGACGACAAAATACCTAATCTCGCGCACAACCTCAATGTTGTGAGCAGGTATCACCCGGTTCAGCGGAACATCGCTCAACTGGGTGGGAATCAAGTATAATCCAGTTTCAATCATGTCTTGCCACAATACACCTTTAATTTTAACTTGCAAATATAGTCATAATATTTCTACTTGCCAAGCGTTTTTCCTGACTAATGAGAGAAAAAACGGTAAACTCTAGAGGCCTTTAGACTATTGTCCGTTTTAACGGATACAAGCGGCAATCGTGTTTGGAAGTCTGGTTTTTGAATTGTGTGCCTGTGGGATTGTGTCTTGCGGGTGCATTATTTGGGAGGATGTTGCTTGATATATGGAAATTTGTTACTTTTGTGATGGAGATTCGGCAAGGGGGAATTGCTTGAATGAGTTCTCGCCTTTGAATCAATGTGTTATCTCGATTACTCGATTACTCGATTGCTCGATTGTTCGAATGTTCGATAGATCGATTGTTCGAGTGATCGAGGGGTTGTTTTATCAGTTATTAAATTAGGGAAATTATGGCTATTGAGTTTAAGTCTGTTAAGGGGTATTACTATCTGGATGCTTGGGTGATGGCCCACATTATCCATCAGGCGACTATCAGCTTTTGCGGGCGGTTCTTGAACAAGGGTAACGACCCGGGCGGGCGCTTGTATGACCAGATGGTGATGGCGGCCCGCAGCGCTACGGCCAACATTGCTGAGGGGAGTTCGCGTCGCCAAACCAGCCACGAGACCGAGATGCGTCTGACCGATGTGGCGCGTGCCACACTGAGCGAGCTGCTGAGCGATTTCATGGCGTTCTCGCTCACCCACAACATCGAGCCGTGGCCGGTCGATAGTGTGAATTACCAGCGATTCAAGAGTCTGCAATTAGAGCGTCCCCATTATGGCACCGACATTGAGCATGATGCATGGCTCCATGTACAGGCCCAGCGGCGGCGTTTCGCGCAGTGGGTCGAGAGTGAGGATCTCACGGTGCGGGTCAACTCCATCAAACTGCTCATCAACCGCAATATCTCGATGCTGCAAAAGATGATGGAGCGGCAACTTCAGGACTTCAAGCAGGAAGGCGGTTTCACCGAGGGACTGGCTCGTGAACGCACCAGAACACAAGCTCAGCAGGCTGTGGATCGTGGGGCGCCCGCTTGCCCTGTGTGCGGTAAGCCCATGATTCGTCGCACCATCAAGCGCGGAACCCGGGCGGGGCAACAATTTTGGGGTTGCTCGGGCTATCCTGAGTGCCAGGGCACGCTGCGGGATTGAGGAGCGAATGATCGACTTCTCGACTTCTCGATTACTCGATTACTCGATTGATCGAATGCTCGATTACTCGATTGATCGAGGGGGTTATTGTTAGAATTATGTTGGGTTTTGTTAGGGGTTGTGTGATTTTTGTGTAATTTTGTGGGTAGAATTAGACAACTAATTGAATGATTGAACGACACATTATTATTGACAACGTGGACCCTGTTACTTTCTACGGGGTGAATAACAGTAATATACAACTGATACGCAATCTGTTCCCGAAGCTGCGCATGGCGGCTCGCGGCAGTGTGATCACGGTGATAGGTGATGACAGTGAGACTGCCGACTTTGAGCAGAAAGTGCATGCGCTGGCTGACTATTGTGCGACTTATAACACCTTGCCCGAGGATGTCATTATCGACACCATCAAGGGGACGCCGCCCAAACAGCTGAAGATGGACGATGTGATCGTGTATGGTGTGAACGGTAAGCCCATCAGTGGCCGCACGCCTAATCAGCAATTGCTGGTCAAGACGTTTATGCACAACGACTTGACGTTTGCGCTGGGACCTGCTGGTACGGGCAAGACCTACCTGGCTGTGGCGCTTGCCGTCAGGGCGTTGAAGAACCGCGAGATACGCAAGATTATCCTGTCGCGCCCTGCTGTCGAGGCCGGCGAGAAGTTGGGCTTCCTGCCAGGAGACATGAAGGACAAGATTGACCCTTATTTGCAGCCGCTGTATGATGCGCTGGAGGACATGATACCTCAGGCCAAGCTCAAGGAGTACATGGAGAACAATGTGATACAGATTGCGCCGCTGGCCTTCATGCGTGGCCGCACACTCAACGACGCGATCATTGTGCTGGATGAGGCGCAGAACACGACGACCCACCAGATCAAGATGTTCCTGACCCGACTGGGCATGGGCTCCAAGATGATTGTCACGGGTGATACCACCCAGATTGACTTGCCTCGCAGCACGACCTCGGGTTTGATCCACGCGTTGCGTGTGCTGGATGGCGTGAAGGGTATCGGCAAGGTGGAATTTGAGAAAAAAGACATCGTGCGTCACCACCTGGTGCAGCGCATCGTGGAGGCCTATGAGCGGTTCCAGGAAGAGAAGGCCTTGGAGGATAGGCTTTAGGCTTTAGGTTTTAGGTTTTAGGTTTTAGGTTTTAGGCTTTAGGTTATTATAAATTAATGAGTGGCGCGAAAGGACATCATGAGGTGAGTGGGGTTGAGCAGGTGACACCCTACGCAGGTCAGGAGTCTGGCAAGACCGAGCAGGTCAGGCAGATGTTTGACAGCATCGCGCCTGCCTATGATTTCATGAATCGCGCGATGACCCTGGGTCTCGATATGTGGTGGCGGTGGCTGGCCGTGAAACGGTTGAAGCGCCTGAGACCATCGCGCATCCTGGATGTGGCGACGGGAACTGGTGATTTTGCGTTGCAGCTGTACCGTTCATTGCACCCGTGCCGCATTCTGGGCATTGACTTGTCTCAAGGAATGCTGGACGAGGCCCGCCGCAAGGTTAAGGAAAAAGGATTGGAACAGGATATCACCTTCGCTCAGGACGATTGCATGGCACTGCATCTGGATGACGAGAGTGTCGATGCCGTGACGGTGGCTTTTGGGGTGCGCAACTTTGAACACTTGCAGCAGGGCTATCTGGAGATGGCTCGCGTGTTGCGCCCTGGCGGAATGTTGTGTGTGTTGGAACTGTCCACGCCCACCAACCGGGTCATCCGCTGGTTCTATGACCTGTATGCGTTGCATGTTATACCCTGGATGGGGTCGCTCAAGAGCGGTGATAAGCGAGCCTATCGCTACCTGCCCGAGAGCATTGCCCGGGTGCCCCAGGGTGAAGACATGTTGCAGCTGATGCGTAATTCCGGCCTGCGGGATGCTCAATTCAAGAGCATGACGCTGGGTGTGTGCACCATATATACTGCTTATAAATAATCAAAAGTGAAATAACTGAATTACACTGACAATGAGAAAGGTTATCCATATTGTGGCAATCGCGTTGCTTGGTATCGTGATGTTGCCCTCGTGTGAAGGCGACCATGTGGTGGTCGAGACCGACTGGACCACGCTCGAATCGGTCGAGTTGCAAGACACTTACAATAAGTTTATGGACGGCAAATGGGAGTATATTTACCAGGACAGTATCCATTACATCGAGATGTTCTACACGTTCAATACCAAGGACAGTACCATGACGGGGTACTATAACGATGTGTTACGCACCAAGGTGTCGCCCGACGGCATTCCCGAGCACGACGAGTGGCAACTGCTGTGGCAGGGCTCATTCACTGCCAAGTGGGTGTTGTTGCACAGCGTGGATTTGAACCAGGCTTACATCTATCTGGGGAATCTGAAATATGAGAACGTGCATGGTGCGTTAAGCTCCTATGATGTGATGGCGGGCCGATTGCTGTTCTATGGCGCTACCAAGAACACGTTGACCGTCACCACGCCCTTGACGTTCCGTCGTGTGGACATGCATCGTCCCCAGAATCAGAATGGCGAATGAGTGAGCAAGCAAGTATATGCTTGCTAAACAAGAAAAAAGGAAAACAAGTATTGAGTAGCGCGCGTTACTGCTTGGGCATGAAACGAGAGGGGTCTTCCCTGTCCTCCTGAATGGGAGGTGCCGGAGTCGTGGGTGGCTCTTGATGTGAGGTTGTGTTAGGCTTATTCTTGTGGCTCTTGTGGGCCGCATTCTCCAGTCGTTTGAACTCTTGACGCACATGGCGGCGACCGTCCTCAAAGGTGTCGTCCACAGCCTTGTCGATGGTCTCATTGAACTTGAAGGGCAGCAGCGAGATCATTGCCGTGATGAGTGAGATCAAAGTAATGGCAAATGATAGCTTGTAGCCGATGCCCAGCCCGATGATCGAGAAACCCTCGCCCAAGTCGTTGTCGGGCGTTACCTCGGGGGCGTGAAGCAACATGATGTCGTGCATGCTGCTGGTGTTGAGGTAGAACCACAACCAGATGAGGATGCATCCGATGGTGCCAAGTACCCACCAGCGGCGCTTGAGGCTATTGAGAGCAATGGCGCCAAAACAAGCGATGAAAGGTAATAGAGCGATGATCACGTTGGTGATCGATAACGCTTGTGAGATGGTGCCAGCAGTGAAGCTCAATCCCGTGCGTGTCCCCACAAAGGAGATCTCGTAGAAGGGCAGGAACACATAGCAGATGAGCGCCAGCACAAGTAATATATTGGTGATAGATCTCATAAAAATCAATAGTAACATGCGGTTTTCTTGACCGCAAAGATTTGCGAAGTTACTAAAAATTGGCCAACCCTGCTGCGAAATGAACCAAATTTTACACTTTTTCAGGTTTGTTAGCAGGATGGAGGCTGTTCACCGAATCGTTAGCCGAAAAACCTCACGCTAAGTCCCGTGTGGATTGATAGAGAACAAGATTCAAGAATAGGCGGCGGAAGCAGTGGATAGTACCTGCTCGCAGAATTGCTGGTCCTGCTTCAAGCGTTCAAGCGCCTTCTTGGATGCGCTTTGATGGGATTCCTTCTTGCTATAACCCACAGCGTCGCTGGCATAGATGCCTCCCAGGATGACCGCAGTGCGGAATACAGGGTTCTTCTCGGCATCGGTATAGGAATCGACCAGCTCAAATTCGATGGAAACATGGTATTTCTGAGTCCACTCGATGAGCCTTGACTTGAAGTTTTGTTCGGTCTTAATCAGGTCGTTAAGGTCGAAGTGCCTCTTGATCAGTCGGTTGATGATGAACTTGCGGCAGCGCTTGTATCCCTGGTCCAGATAGATGGCCCCGACCAGCGCTTCAAGGGCATTGCCACAGATGTAGCTGTTGTGGGACGAGGAGTGGGTGTTGGCATGGACGTGGGCGTCGAGGTGCAGGCTATTACCAATGCGGTTGAGGCTCTCGCGTTGCACAATCTTGGCCCTGGTGGAGGTGAGGAACCCCTCGTGCTTGTGGGGGAATGTGGAGTAGAGAAAATCGGCTACCACGTTGCCCAGCACAGCATCGCCCAGGAATTCCAGGCGCTCGTTGTTGGTCCATCGTCCGTCGGGGGTCTTGACAGGCTTGGAGCGGTGTACCATCGCCAGTTGGTAGAGCTTGATGTTGGCAGGGTAGTAGCCCGTGATGTGATGAATAAAAACATAAAGCTCCTTATCCTTGATGAAAAGGAGCTTTATGAGTGATATGGCGTTGCTTAAGAGCATCCTGTGTCCTTATCCCAGTAGAAAAGACGATTTACTTCTGGTATTTCTTGACAATGATGCTTGCATTGTGACCGCCGAAACCAAACGTGTTGGAAAGTGCAATGTTTACTGTTCGCTTCTGTGCCTTGTTGAACGTGAAGTTCATCTTGTAGTCGATTTTCTCATCCTCGTCGCCCTCGGTGTGGTTGATGGTGGGAGGAATGATGTCGTCGCGACATGCCAGCAGGCAGAAGACTGCCTCCATAGCGCCAGTGGCACCCAGCATGTGTCCAGTCATCGACTTGGTACTGCTCACGTTGAGCTTGTAGGCATGGTCGCCAAACACATCCTTGACAGCCTGGGCCTCGCTGATGTCACCCACAGGCGTTGATGTGCCATGGGCGTTGACATAGTCGATGTCCTCGGGCTTGATGCCGGCATCCTCGATGGCGCGTTGCATGACGAGCTTGGCGCCCAAACCCTCGGGGTGGCTGGCAGTGATGTGGTAAGCGTCGGCACTCATGCCGCCGCCAATGACCTCGCCGTAAATCTTGGCACCGCGTGCCAAGGCATGCTCGAGCTCTTCAAACACAAGGCAAACACCGCCCTCGCCCATGACGAAGCCATCGCGCGAGGCGCTGAAAGGCCTGGATGCGCTCTGGGGGTCGTCGTTGCGCGTCGAGATGGCCTTCATGGCATTGAAGCCGCCCACGCCGGCAGGGAACAAAGGCGCCTCGCTACCGCCAGTGACGATAGCCTTGGCCTTGCCCATGCGCACGTAGTTAAAGGCATCGATGAGCGCATTGGTCGAGGTGGCACAAGCTGAAACGACGCCAAAGTTGGGACCACGGAAGCCGTACTTGATGGAAATCTGTCCAGCAGCGATATCGGCAATCATTGTGGGAATGAAGAACGGGCTGTACATGGGGCCGCGCTCCTCGTGCTTGGCATAGTCTCCTGCTTGGTCCTCAAAGGTGTGCAATCCGCCAATACCTGATGCGAAGATAACGCCCACCTCGTCGCGGTCGATACCGTCGGCCAGCAGGTTGGCATCCTCAACGGCCTGCTTGGCACAAGCCAGTGCATACTGCGTGTACAGGTCATTGCGCTTGAAATCCTTGATCTCGCGGCGGTCGTTGGGATCATTCACATAGTTTAACGGATCAAAACCCTTGACTTCGCAAGCGAACTTGGTCTTGAACAGTGTCGTGTCAAAATGGGTAATAGGTCCTGCGCCGCTCACTCCCTTAAGGGCGTTGTCCCAAGTGGTTTCAACGTCCATTCCCAAGGGAGTAATGGCACCAAGACCGGTTACCACAACTCTCTTTAATTCCATGTGGTAAAGTGGAAATTAAAAAAGAAATTATTCAGCAGCCTTAGCCTCTTCGATAAACTTGATGGCGTCGCCTACGTTTTGGATGGTCTCAGACTTATCATCGGGGATCTTGATGTCGAACTGCTTCTCAAATTCCATGATCAGCTCGACGGTATCAAGGCTATCAGCACCCAGATCCTGGCTAAAAGTAGCCTCGGGAGTCACCTCAGACTCGCTAACACCTAACTTGTCAACGATAATTTGTTTTACTCTTTCTTCAATTTCAGACATAGTCGTAATTTTTAATTGTTATTGTTAAAAATGTATGTTCACAATTTGAGAAAAACGGGGCAAGTTCAAGCCATTTTGGCACTCAACTTGCGCAGGTTTTCAATTTTGCGACTGCAAAGGAAATACTTTTTCTTCAAACAATAAAGAAAAATTTACTTAATTTGCGCCTTGTTGGGTATTTTTAGTCTTTATGATGATGCAACACAGTGATTTTAAACAAATTTTCAAAGTTTTTACTTCAAAATTTGGTTAAAAAGTGTAATAACTTCTCGCTTTGCCACTTTGTGCTATTTCCCACTAGCCTTCCCGTGTCAAAATAAACATCCGTTGGACTCGCATAGCTGCCAATGGTTTAATGTCGCGGGGAGGAATTAGATGGTGTTGAGGTCGATGGTGAGGCCCTCGTTGGCGAGGCGAGTGGCTGGGAAAACGGTTTGGGCTTCGTTGAGCAGGATGGTGTCGTCAAGGTAACGCTTAGAGAAGTGCCCCAGTATGAGCTGGCGCACGCCTGCCTCGCGGGCCACGGTGGCGGCCTCGAGAGCGGTGCTGTGGTAGCGTTTGTGTGCCTTGATGCGCAAGCTGTCATCGTAGGTGGCCTCGTGATACAGCCAGTCCACGCCCTCGACGTGCTTGATGACGCGCTTGGAATACTTGGTGTCGCTGCAGTAGGCGTAGCTGATGGCATGGTCGGCGGGAGTGGTCAACTGGTCGTTGGGGATGATGCCCCCCTCGGGGGTGATCCAGTCCTGGCCTTGGCGCAAGGAATTCATGGCATAATGCGGGATTCCCAGCCGCCTGACCTCGTCACCGATGATGTGACGCATCTTGGGTTTCTCGCGGAACAGGAATCCCACGGCGGGCACGCGGTGGACGAGCGGGAAGGATGTGACCGTCATGGCGTTGTCTTCCCAGATGACGCGCTTGTGTGTGTCAATGACGTTGAAGCGAACCTCGAACGGGCGTTCGCGGCAAAAGTAGTCCAGCATCTGCCCAAACAGCTCAGCGCCGTCCTTGAAGGTGTGGATAGTGAGTGAATTGGTGCGGTTGAGCAGCGCCATGGTCGATACCAGTCCCGGCAGACCGAAACAGTGGTCACCGTGCAGGTGGCTGATGAAGATGTGGTTGAGGCGCATGAGTTTGAGTCCCATGCGTCGCACTGCCAACTGGGCCCCCTCGCCACAGTCGATCATCGCCAGGTTGTCACGCACGTTGAGCACCTGGCACGACGGCTGGTGCCGTGGTGTCATCGTCGCGCTCCCGCATCCCAGTATGTTAAGTTCAAGTCTCGTCATTGCGGCTGCAAAGGTAATGATTTTTCCAGCACGGTGGGGTAAAAAAATGTACGCATGTTTCACAACACACGTACACTTTAAACCTTAAAAATCTAATCCTATGAAAAAACTTTCTGCAAAATTAGTGGCTTGGAGTGAATCAAACAAACTTTGGTGTCTAAAAATTGTAAAAGTGTACTGAAAAATTGTTAAATCAACCTCCTATGAAATTTGGTAGTTATAATTACAGTGTTTTTAACCTGTTTTTTCCTGAAAATAGTAGGAGGACGGCTGGTATTGGCCGTCCTCCTGTCGTGAAGAAATTATCGTGTGTGTGCGTATGAGAAAAACAGTCGTTTTGTGATTAGTAACCGATCGACATCGTCGTGTAGTACTCGCCGTAGTTGTCGCTCATGGTCAGGGTGACCCATCCGGTGTTGTTGCCGCCATACCAGCTGATGGTCATGCCGTCCTGGAACACGGGAGGACCGTAGATCCTGCACAGGCTGTTGTATGCCCTGTCAAATCGTGCTCTGTCGTAGTAGCTGCTGTGATATACAAATTGTGCGTTAGCCAGTTTGCCATATTCGTAGCTGAGCATCACATCGGGCCAGTAGAGGTTGATCATCGATACATCTCTCAGGTAGATGACGTTGTCGGCATAGCCGTCGATGTAGTAACCGCTGTAGTACAGGTGGTCGAGCGAAGCCTCATAGAGGGTGCCGAACATGAGTCCCAGGATGCGGTCGATGACAGGGGCACCAGCGTAGGGTCGCCAGCCAACGGGGATCACAGGTCGCCTCCACAGCAGGGGAGCAGGACGGTGAGCGCGTGCGGGGGGAGGCAGCGGACGACTCCAGTTGTGGTGGGAGTGGTTCCAGCTGAACTCGTTGCGATAGTGGTGGTTACTGTAGTCAAAGCGGTGCTTGGGGCTATAACCGTGATTGTCATTGTGCCTGCCATTGCCACCGTGGCGCTTGCCGTGACGGTCGTTGGGACGGTTGCCGCTGGGTCTGTCGATGCCGCCCTTGTTGCCGCCGGGCTTGTCGATGCCGCCCTTGTTGTCGCCAGGCTTGGTGTTACCGCCAGGGCGGGTGTTGATTCCAGGTCGAGTGCCGTCTCCGCGACGTGTGCTGCCGTGACGGTCGGTCATCGTGGATGGTGCAACGGTCGAGGTGCGGTCGCTCTTGGTCGCCTTGTCCCTGGTGCCGATGGCGCTGTCGCTGGGACGTGGTGACGAGCTGGGATGCATAACTGTACCCTTGTTGCCGCCGCTGTTGCCGCCGCGGGTGGTAGCACCACGGTTGCCGCGAGGGGTGATGTCGTTGTTACGGCTGGGAGTGCTTCTCTGGGTTACCTGCGGGGTGGCGGCTCGGCTGCTGGAAACGCTGCTGGAACGATCCACCCTGGGAGAGGAAGCACTGTGGCCCGAAACGCGGCTGGAGCGATCCACCTGTGGGGTAGCAGCACTGCGGCTGACGCTAGGACTCGTATTGCGGCTCACCGTCGGTGATGAGTTGCTGCTGGAACGTGAGACAGCTGCCGACTGGCTTCTGCTGGTGGCGCTGCCCCCCTGTGAACGACTGCGGCCCTGGGCCGAGGCGTCGGATGCACCGATGAGCAGGCATCCCATGAGCGCGAAGCTCATCATGATAGTTGTAACAGAAGTTTTCATAATCGTGTTGTATTATAATGTTCAACAAGTGATATAAATTCGTTTTGTTTGTCTTTTAGACTGCAAGTTTGTCGCCAAGTTTAACCCCTGAAAACAGTAAGAGGCCGCATTTCTGCCTTTCTGGGCATAATCATGCGACCAATCACCATTTTTTATAGATGAATCAGATGATCATCTTAGCAATAATTGGGCGTCGCCGTAGCTCAAGAAGCGGAAATCATGGTTCATGGCATAGTCATATATGCCACGCCACTGGTCGTTGCCGACAAATGCGGCGACCAGGAGCAGTAGGGTGGATTGCGGCTGATGGAAGTTGGTGATCATACCGCTCACGATGCGATATTCAAAGCCGGGAGCTATCATCAGCTGGGTGCTGCCCATATAGGTGTCGGCATGGTGTCGGTCGAGGTGATCGACGATGTTCTGCAACGCCTTTGCGGTCGAAATCTCACACGGGGTGGTGTAGGGCATCCACTGGGTGACGGTGAGGGCCTGCTCGTCGGCATCGGGGTTGTCTTCCAGAATTTGTCCGATGTAGTAAAGGCTCTCGAGGGTGCGCACGCTGGTGGTGCCCACGGCGATGATGGGACCGGGGGCATTGATGATGTCCATGATAACGCTGCGGGGTACGCTGATGAACTCATAGTGCATGGGGTGGTCACCGATGCGCTCGCTCTTGACGGGCTGGAAGGTGCCGGCACCCACATGCAGGGTGATCTCGCGCCGGGTGATGCCGCGACGGTCACACTCGGTCAGCACCTCGTCGGTGAAATGCAGGCCGGCGGTGGGTGCTGCAACACTGCCGTCGATGTGGCTATACACGGTCTGGTAGTCGGTTGTGTCACTGGCCTCGGTACCACGGTTCAGATAGGGTGGGATAGGAATCTCGCCGATGGCTTCGAGCACGTCGGCAAAGGTGTATTGCTCATTATCCCAGTCAAAAGCGATTTCCCAAGCATTGCCGCGCTGCTCGCCACGGGTAGCCGTGAGCGTAATGGGACAAAGGGACGGTTCTTTTGTCCCATTATTGGCTAAATTGGGACAAAAGAACCGTCCCTTTGTCCCATTTTGGATGGTGAAGGTGTGGGTGAGGGGGCCTTGTTTCCATCGCTTGCTGTTGCCGACGAGGCATTGCCAGACGCAATGGCCCGTGGTCTGGAATATCTGCTCGTAATCGTGCGGCAGTATGGGTTCGAGGCAGAAGATTTCAATGGTTGAGCCGGTTTCCTTGCGGAAGCGTAGGCGGGCATTGATCACGCGCGTGTTATTATAGATGAGTGTAGCGCCCTGGGGCAGCAATGCGGGCACTTCCCAGAAACGGTGCTCCTGGATTACTCGGTCGCTTGTTTTATAATAGATGAGTTTGCACTGCTCGCGCTCGGTGAGGGGATGCTTGGCGATGCGCTCATCGGGCAGGGGGTAATCATAGTCGGCGATGCGCAGATCGCGTATGTTATCAATCGTGGTGGCCATGTCGGATCAAGAATAAATGATAAAAGTGATAGTAAATAGTAATGTGAAGATGAGCATGTTGCGTGCGGTCTCGCCCAGCAGCGGATTGAGCGCCGCCCCGTCGCGTCGCCTGAGCCTGTTCCAGGTGACCGTGTGCATCACCAGGTAAAGGACGGGGAAGGCAAGGGTCCATAGGGGGAGAATGCGCCCCTTGGCAATGACGATCATCACCCAGAAGGCGGTGAGAATTGCCATGGCGGTGTAGCCGTTGAGGAAGTAGGCAAAGGCCGTTGCGGGTCTTCCCCGCATGACAGTTTGGGTCTTTTTGCCCGCCTGGCGGTCGTCCTCTACGTCACGGTAGTTGTTGACAAGCAGCACGTTAACGCCCATCAAGCCGATGGCGATGGAGAACAGGATGACCAGCGGGTCAAAGCGCAAGGCCATCACATAGTAGGTGAGGTTGACGGGGATGATGCCAAAGAAGATAAACACCGTCAATTCGCCCAGGCCGTGATAGGAGAGAGGGTAGGGGCCGGTGCTGTAGGCCAGGGCGCCCAGGACGATGACGATGCCCACGGGGAGGAGCCACCAGCCGCCATAGGGGATGAGGCCGCAGCCCACGATGGCAGCCAGGGCCAGTAACCCAAAGGTGACGTTGCGCAGTGTGGAGGGCTTGATGTCGCCCTCGGTGACCCCGCGTCGCGGTCCCACGCGGCCCGGCTTGTCAGCACCGTGCAGGTAGTCGAAGTACTCATTGGCCGTGTTGGATGCGATCTGTGCCAGCAGGGCAAACGCTAGGCACAGCAAGGCTGGAATCCACTGGAGACAGTGATGCCACACGGCCAAGCCGATGGCGATGATCACACCGCTCATCGAGACGGGTAACGTGCGAGGCCTGAAGCACTCCATCCATATCTTGAATTGTCGTTTCATTGTCGATTTTGTTGAATGCGGGTGCAAAATTACAAAAAGAATGCCTCAGTTTAGAGAAAAACATTTATTTTTGTGGACTCCTTAGCTTGAAAGGTGAATAATAGTTTTAAACAATAGAGATATAGATATGGAACAGCCCAATCAGCAATCCACACAGCCTCCTGTGTTTAATCCACAGGGTCAGGCGCAACCGCCTGCCCCGCAGTATCAACCCCGCGTGATGGCGAGTCCCATGATGTCGCCCATCGAGTCGGTGATGACATGTTTCAAGAAATGCTTCGTTTTCAAGGGTCGTGCACGCCGCAGCGAATTCTGGTGGTTTATCTTATTGTACCTTATTGTGAATTCATTCTTCACATGGCTGGGAGGCATGATTCCAGTGATGGGCACCATTGGAACGATCTGCTCCATATTGCTGCTTATCCCTCAGTTTGCAGCAGCGACCCGCCGCATGCACGACACAGGTCACAGCGGCTGGTGGATTTTTGCTATTTTTATCTTTTTCCTGAGCTACCTGGGCTCGTTAATCGCAATCTTTGCTCCACTGGGTAGTTCCATGTTAGAAATCACCGACAATGCTGAGATTGTGCGGGTCGCTGTTGATTCGATTCAATCAGCCCCCTCACTGGCGACGATCATGGGAGGATGTTCGTTGTTTGCGCTCATCCTGCTGGTAGTCACTCTAGTGTTTGCCGTGATGGACAGCGCTTGGGATGCCAACAAGTATGGTCCCTCGCCCAAGTATTCTTGAGCAAGGGATTACAGAGAGAGACGCCGTAGTGTCTCCAGGAGGTCGCGGTCGATGGTCTTGTCGCTGCGGATAGCCTTGCTGAAGGGTACATACACGATTCTCTCGTCATCGTCACCAATCATGATGTTGCGCTGCCCCTCAAGCAGTGCATCGATGGCGGCGGCACCCATACGTGAGGCCAGGATGCGGTCTTGGGCTGTGGGTGATCCGCCTCGTTGCAGGTGTCCCAGGATGGTCACGCGCACGTCATACTGCGGAAACTCCTTGTGAACCCTCTCGGCCAGTCCCATGGCTCCCCCCGTGACAGGACTCTCGGCAACGAGAACGATAGCCGAGTTCTTGCTCTCGCGGAAACCACTCTCGATCAACTCCCTCAGCTGATCGACCTCAGTCGAGATCTCGGGGATAATGGCAGCTTCGGCTCCACTGGCAATGGCACCGTTGAGAGCGAGGAATCCCGCTTCACGTCCCATGACTTCGATAAAGAACAATCGGTTGTGGCTGTTGGCCGTGTCACGGATGCGGTCCACACACCACATGATGGTGTTCAGCGCAGTGTCATAGCCGATGGTGTGGTCGGTGCCGCTCAGGTCGTTGTCGATGGTGCCGGGCAGGCCCACGATGGGGAAGTCATACTCACTGGCAAACTGTCGTGCGCCGCTCAGCGATCCGTCGCCGCCGATAACCACCAGGGCGTCGATACCGTGTTTCTTGATGTTCTCATAGGCGCGCTGTCGGCCCTCGATGGTTTTAAACTCTTTGCATCTTGCGGTCTTGAGGATCGTGCCGCCATGGTGGATGATGTTGGAAACATTCTGGGTCTTGAAATCCACGATTTCGTCCTCAACCAGTCCCTTGTAGCCACGATAGATACCCTTGACCTTCATGCCACTGTAGATAGCGGCACGTGTCACCGCGCGGATTGCGGCATTCATACCAGGAGCATCACCTCCCGATGTCAACAGGCCTATTGTCTTGATAGCTGCCATAATATTCTACTAATTAAATAATGTATTGATGTTATTCAAGCGCAAAGGTAATGTATTTTTTGTGATACCACAAATGAAAAACGGCGGCTGCTCTCGCAGACACCGTTAATTCTCATGTTTATTATTGCTTGCGTTTTTTTGAATAGGAATAGATTTTAAGGCTGGGTTAAATAATCATTTAATCAACATTAACTACCATCAAAAGATTTTATTTCTAATTCATAGCTTATATCATTGCCTTCAATCTAACAAGTTGTCAAGTTAAAAATTTGGAGAAATGATATTTGCGTCACAAAATTACTTCAACCGCCCCACATGGGTTATGAAAAATGGATAAATCATTTGTAAGAATTGTTGTTTTTTTAACCTAAAACTTGTCAAAAAGTGACCAATGTAATTATTAACTGCTTATTTCATAGTAAGATAAAAATACAAATAGTGCAATTTCTTTTCAAAGTCATTTTTTATGAAATAGTAAAGAAAAAGGCCAGTGCAAGCATGTGCCACTGGCCTTGATGTTGAAGGAAACCGGGACTACTTGTCGGTAGCCATGATGACTTTTCCTGCGCTGTGGGCACTCAACTGGGGGGCATACTGGCACTGGATGGTGGCGATGCCCGATGTGAACTCGCCCGGATTGGTCACCCACACGTCGTAGCCGATGATGTGCGTGCCCTTGCTGAGGCTGTTGATGAACACGTTGGTCTGGGTGTCCTTTGTCTCCTGGTAGAACCAGGTGCGATCCTCGCTGCGGTAGCCCGAGAGTTGGTCAACCGGCTCGAAGCAGGCGGCGCGCTCGTCGGTCATGGTGACAAAGTCCATGTCCTTGTTGGTCTTAATGATGACACGCACCTTGACCTTGTCGCCCACCTTGAAGGCATCGGTCTTGTGCAGAGAGCCATCCTGGGCATAGACGTAGTATTCCTTGCTGATGGATACCTCCTCGATGGCCTTCTCCTTGATCTGGGTCATCGGGGCCTTGAACTGGCTGTAGATGGCACCCCAAGCGGGACCCTGGCCTGAGCGGTCAATCACGACATTGCCGGTTGTGGTGGCAGGCAGGGTCGTGCGGAAGTAACCCAGCCACTGCGCCATCTTGTCGAGATTGACGGGTTGGCCTGCTACCGTGATGGTGGGCGTGGTGCCGCGGTCGAGCCACTGGCTGCCGGTGCTCAGGATGCTATAGACGGCATCGGCGGCGAGGCTGTTGGTCCCCCAGTCGTTGCTCTGCTTCATGAGCAGCATCCACTTGCGCACCAGGTCAATCTCCTGCTGGCGGGGATCCACCTCGCTCATGGCTTGCAGGATGGTGCTGGTGTAGGCCACCTTGTCCAGCTCCCACCAGCCGTAACCCGTCTGCAGGTTGTCCCAGTACATGCCCAGGCTGGGCTTGACGATGGCAAACTGGCGGATGCTCTCCACAATCGAGCGTGCGGTCTTCTGGTAACCGTTGCGGTAGAGCGTCATGGCGTAGTAGGCCTTCTGCTTGAGGGTGATGCCTTTGCTCCAGTTCTTGTCCATGTACTTGACCGTATTCTTGAACAGGCTGGCGCTGGCACTGGACTGCTGCTTCACCTTGGGGAAGAGTGAGCGCGTGTGGGCATAGCTGGTGAACTGGCCGTAAGGCTCCTTGTTGTACTTCTTGGCCTCGTTGAACAGGCGCACGTTCTCGTTGTCATAGTAGGCCACGGCGCGGTTGATCATCGAGGTCAGGCGGCTGTCGTCGGGCAAGTAACCCAGGTGCATAATTTCGCCGATGAGTTGCAGCACGGAGCCCGTGGTCCAGGCGTTGGACTTGCAACCCGGGTAGCGGAACCAGGTGAATCCACCGTCGCCCATCTGCAACGATTGCAGGGCAGTGATGATTTTCTCATATTCCTTCTTGACGATGGCCTCGTCAAAGAGTTCGTTGAGTTTGGACATCCTCAGCGTCTGACGGTCGGCCTCGCGCATCCAGGGCGATGCCAGCAGGGTGCCGATCTTGAGGTCTTGGTTTTTCTGGAGCATTGAGATGAGGGTGGAGTCCTCGTTGTGCTGCTTCCAGTAGGTCACGGCTTCCTTGATCTGGGGCTGCGCCTTGGCCACGCCTTGAGCCACTTGCAGGGCAAACAGGCTGTGTGCCGCATGGGTGGCCACCTGGTAGTTGTCGCTGAAGATGGTGGGCAGTGCCAGCACGCAGTACCACACGGGATTGTCACAGTACTCGAGCGTCACGCGGGCATCCTTGGGGAACTGGGGCAGAGGTGCCTCGTAGTGGGACTGTGCGGCCTCGATGTAGAATGGCTCGGTCTCAATGACGGGTGAGATGGTCGTCAACACGGGCACCATCACCTGCTCACCGTCGCCGAAGCGTTCGTTGGCGGCCTTGATGCGGAATCCCACCATGGCAATGGTGTCGGGCACCTGCCAGTCGATGGTGACGGCCTGGCTACCGCTCGGGTCGAGCTGTAGGTTGAACTTGCGGGTGGTGTAGATGTCGCCCGAGCGCGGGTCGAACAGTTCGATCACGGCATCACAGGCGGCTGCCTCATCGGTTGCGTTCTGCACCGTTGCTGCCAGGGTGGCTATGTCGCCCTGGCGCAGGAAGCGCGGCATGTTGCTGCGCACCATCAGCGGCTTCTGGGTCAATACCTCTGCCAGCCAGGTGGAACCCACCATATCCTCATCCCACGCCACGGCCTGGGTGATCCAAGTGGTATTGAAGTTGGGGGCTTCAAACTCCACCTGCACGTTGCCCTTGTCGTCGCTGGTGAGCATCGGCATCCACAGGGCTGTCTTCACGTCGCTCTCACGCAGGGTCACATTGTTGAGGTTCGTCTCGTTGACGGTCTGTGCCTGAACTCCGGCTACGTTACCCTCGAGGGCCTTGGTAGCATCGGTAACAGGACGCAACTCCAGTTTCTTGTTGGTCACAGCCTCGGCCGAACCTGTGTAAGAGGTCTTCTTGGCTGTCCCGTAGGCCACAACCATCACCTCGTCAAGGGTTGCCTCGCTTTCTTCTAAGCTGACTGACATCACTGCATTCTCCTGTGCCGTCACGTCATTCAACTGCCTGCTTTTCATCAACATGCGTCCACGTCCATAGCCGTATTCAAAGAATCCTTGGTAGTAAGTATATAACCACGGTAGTTGAACGTTGGCTTCACCATTATAGTCGAGCATCTTGCCCATCCATGAGGCCCAGGTGGATTGTGAGCTTGACAAATTGGCAGTGAAGGTTCTGAATGCATTGAAGTTAGGCCTCCAGTTGCTAAATGCCCAGTCGTTACCCGCGATGCTGGCGATGGCCTTGTCAAACATGTCGAGCATCATAGCAGCGCGCACGGGCTTGCCGTTCTGGTCGGTGATGCTGAATGTCCAGTGCTCCATGTCGCCTGGCACGAGCTTGTCGCGGAATGACGTGGCGGTAACGTTTACTGCCTCGGCTTTATAAGGGTTCTGCAAGGTGACACTCTCGATCCACCGTTTGGTGCCGTAGTAGGTGATGAACGTGATGGTCACGTCCTTGCCGGCTTCCTTGGGCAACTGGATGGTGAAGTCGTGCATACCCTTGTCATAGGTGATCCAGCCCTGGGCGATGACATTGTCACATGTGCTTGCCACATAGTATATATAGGCCTTGGGGGTGGATACGCCCACGGTGATGTGGCCCGTGTTTTTCTTGTCCACGGTCTGCTCCAGCGGCGTGAGCCACAATGGGCAGTCCTTGACGGGCGCTTGCTTGTCGCTCTTGCGGTAGAGGGTGATGACGCTCTCGGCATCCACGTCTTCCTCGTCCTCCTCGGCATCAAGGATGTGAAGCTTCAGCTTATACTGGCCCGAGGGCAGGCTGGTCAAGTCGATGGTCGGGTCGGCGGTGTCCAGATTTCCGGTCAGGACGGGTACTTTGCCATCCATCGGGGTGACCTCCCAAGTGCAGTAGGTGTCGGGGTGTTCCTCGTCGGTGGTGTTGTACTTGAGCGGCAGCTTGATGGGCTTGTCGTTCAAGTAGATGTCGTTGTTCTCACTGCCTAACTCGATGCCGCGGCGCGTGCCCACGATAAAGGAGGTGCTCTCCTCATGGGTCTCACCGGCATCGGTCGTCACGATGGCTGTGACCTGGTAGTTATAGCGTGCCCAGCAGCGCTTGCCGGGACGGTAGCCCTCGTTCTCCTCAAATAGGTCGGCATCAAACTCGATGGTGAAATTGCCGTGCTCATCGGTGACGACGGTCGTGTCCTGCACGTGCTCACCGCCATTGTTGTTCATGCGCCACCACCACCAGGACCACTCGCTCTGGATGAGCGACAGTCGCACCTCAGTGTTTTGGAGTGGTAATCCACTGTAGGTCACGGCCTTGCCAGTGACCTTGACGGGCTGACCAGCGACGTAGCTGCGGCGGGCATCGGGGAAAGTGACCTCAAACGTCGGTGTCTTGTACTCGCTCACATTGACGGCCTTATTGGCCAGGTGATCATAAAAGTGGTTTGCACCCTTGGCGCGGGTCTCGATGACATCGATCCAGAAACGGCCGTTCATGCGGTCCTTGGGCACGAGGAACGAGCCCTCGATGCGTCCGAATTCGTCGGTAGTCAGCGACAACGTGTCGATGGGCTCGTTGTTGCTGTCATTGAAAAGCACATCCACCGTCTTTCCGGCCAGCGCCTGGCGGCCCTTCTGGCTCTCGCTATAGACGATGGCAGCCCACTGCACGGTCTCGCCCGGGCGGTAGACGCCCAGGTCGGTATAGACGGTGGCTGTGTTGCTCGTGTTGTCGCGTTCGTGGATGGTCGAGTAATTGACTGGATTAGCGTAATGGTCATCGCCCTTGACACCGGTCAGTTGATGGCTGGAACGGGAATGCTTGTCGTCCTTGAAGTCGGGGACTGCGATTATGCCGCTGTCGCCTGTGATTCCCCATGTCTGGTCTTTCTCATCCTTGATGGTTACTGACGACTGAGGCTTGCCGGTGTTGATGTCCACAGCAGCGACAAGGTCCTTGTTGTCATTGCGTGAGACAGTAAACAAGGCGATGTCTGTGACACGCAAGATGGCGTTACTGTTGATATCGGGTTCGCCCGACTTTTGGGTGTCACCCTCGATTTCGGGTAAGATGATATAGGCGCCATAGGGCAGTGGCGGTAAAATGGTCTTCACGTTGTTGGTGTTGAACGGGACGTTGCCCTGCACCGTAACGGAATGGCGCGAGATGAGTTGTAACTGGCTCTTATTGATGCGATAATCAAAATGCTTGAGTATCTCATCGGGAATACGGTACACCTCGATGACGAGTGAGTTGACATTCGTTACGTTGGCAGTGACTGTGATCTCGTCGCGTGAGGATCGCACCGTGGGATATCTGAGATGCACATTCTTGGCCTCAAGCTGCGTGATGCGGTTCTTCACTGTCGTGCTGAAAACCGAGTTGGGAAAGCGTGCCAGATAGTCTTTCAGTACCTTGTAGTGAACTTTTTTGTCTTCCCACTGGATGAAATCGAGCATGTAGGCGCAGTGCTCGTTGTCCTGATACTGTTTATAGGTCTCAAGGGAGATGGTGGGCTGGGTTTGAGTCAGCGCATAGATGTGGGAGGGCACATTACCCTGGGTGGTAGCTAGCCAGTCGGCCTTGATGCGCTCCTGCAGTTCCTCATTGTCTATACCCAGGCTGGAGAGCATCTCCTTACCCATCATCAGCAGGAACTCGTGCAACGTGGGGACGAAGGTGGCGCCCAGTTTATTGCACTTGATGATGCCGGGCAGCGAGGTCACTGGCACGGCCTTGAGCGCATCGGGATCGGCAAGGCTTTTCTCGATGAGTTCTGTTATCTTCTTGTCAAACTGCTGGCGGTCCCACTCGCTGATGTCTTTGGGAACTTCCTCGACAGGATTGTTACGGTCGCTCCAGCGGGAATATCGGTCGCGGTAGCCCTTATAGACAAGGGCTTCCAGGTGATATAGCAACGCCTTGATGTGGGGGCGCTTCTCCTTATTGATGGTCGTCTCGATGCGGGAGACGATGTCCGCCATGTTGTCCTGCGAGATGCCACTCTGGGCGATGCTATAGCGCACCAGGGCATCAACGAGCAGTTGCCCGTCATCGCTGCCCTTGAGCGCTGTGTCAATGTCGGCAAGAGCCTCCTTGCTCACGTCTTGCGGGAAGTTGAAGTCAATCTCGCGGTTATCTCCTGATGAATTCAGTGGAAATGCCATGATCAGTAATACTATAGATAGGATGTGAATGATTGTCTGTTTCATAGTCACAACGGTGTTTGGTTTGTTATATTAAACTCCAAAATTACAATAATAATGTGCAAAAACCTCACCATTCCGAATGATTTTGCAATTATTAACGCAGATAAGTTGAAAAATGGCTATTCGATGAATCAACTGCCGAAAACGGCTCACCTGATAAAAGGTGGGGGCGAGCTAGAGGTCGAAAGACCTCGCCAAGGCCAGCGGCCTTGAATTGCGCAAACCCCAGGGCGCACTGGCCGAAGGTCAGTGTGGCCTGGGGAGAGAGGGCTCAAGCAGACGGGCCTCGAATGAGGGCCACTCTTGTCAGGCAAAAACACCGCTTGCTATTGTGCCGGTTTTATCGTATATTTGCCGTCTAAAACTGATTTATCATGAGTGCCGTCACAGCCATCTATCACATTGTCATCAACACCCACTGTCGTGAGATGACATTGCCTCTGGCATCGTCCAACCAGTTGTACCGGTATATCGCCTGCGTGGTGCAGAATTCCCAATCGACCCTTTTTGCCATCAACGGCATTGAGAATCACATCCACCTGTTGATCAACCTGCATCCGTCAGTGCGTTTGTCCGACCTGGTGCGTGACATCAAGCTGTCAACCAGCCAGTGGATCAAGCAGAATCGAGACTTATTCCCGCAATTTGCGGGATGGGGAAAGGAGTACGGAGCCTTCACCTACGCTTTGCGCGACAAAGAAATGGTAGCAAATTACATTAAGAACCAGCGTATGCATCATCAACGGGAATCTTTTGAAGATGAATACCGCAAACACCTGCTCAATGCTGGAATAGAATGGAATGACTACCGCCTGACGTGATTGGCCCTCTACGAGGCCCGTTCGGGTGGTAGCCTCGTTCCCCACGCCACACGAGGCCTACGGCCTGTGCGCCGTGGGGTTACCTCAATTCAAGGCCGCTGGCCTTGCTGTGGTCTTCGACCACACTGCCCCCCACCTTTTATCGGGTGAACCCCGAAAACCCCAAGCCCCGATGGCTCGGTGGAGTGGGTAAAGGGAAAAATGACAATCCCACGGCATGGAGAAAATGCCGTGGGATTGTTGCCATTATCAATTGTTTTATTATTGCTTGCTTCTTTTTTTCTTGGTCAGCATTTCACGGGTGAACTTCACCTCGGCCTGCTTGAGCTGGAAGAGCTGCTTCTTGGAGAGGATCTTGGAGAATTTCTCGAAGTATTTGGCTTCGATCTCACCCTCGCGCAGGCGAGTGTTGGACAGTGCGGATGCAGCAGCCTCGTAGTCGCGGTCGGAGGGGTTCTTCTTGTTCTCGATCTCACGTGCCAGCGCCCTGGCGTTGCGGTTCACCTGATAGATCTCTCGCTCCATTTGTTCATACAGGGGCATGAACTGTTTTTGCTGCGTTTGGGTCAATCCCATTTCCTCGATGATCATCTCATGCTTGGCCTGATACATGTCGGTCGCAAACTGGGTGCGGCCTTTCTGTGCTGTGGCGACCGATGCGATGGTGAGCACAAGTGTCAATATTGCAACTATCCGTTTCATGGGTTCAATCTCCTTTCAGTCAAAATAAATGATTACTGGTTATTGTCGGCTGGTAAAACCTCCTCATTGCTCATGGCTACCGAGTCCTCGTAGCTGAGAATGTCGTAGTCGCTCACAGCCCCGCTCATGATGAACTCCTCGACATTGCTCTTGTCGTCATGGAGTTTCTCGGCTACCGCCCTCACGCTGTTCAGATTGTTGGAACTGGTGAAGTGGCTGAACACCGACATCATGCACCACACGCCAGCAAACATGGCCGCCAGATAGGCTAGGGGCTTGATGCGTTGCCACATCGTGGGCTTGATGTCAACGGGTGTGATTTCAACATCGGGCAGCATGTCAACCATGCGCTTGTTGAAGTCATCAAAGTAATTCTCAGGCACTTTGAAGCCTGAATCCTTACCGTATTTGTTCAATATTGTGGAGTCTTCCTGTTTCATAACGCTTGTTTGACTAGTGAATGTCAAAAAAGTTTAATCGGTGATGACAAAAATTATTCTGTTTCACCTAAAAATTGTTCTATCTTTTTCACCGCATGGTGATAAGAGGCCTTCAATGCACCCTCGCTGGTGCCCAAGATCTCGCTCATTTCCTCGTATTTCATCTCATCGTAGTAACGCAGATTGAACACCAGGCGTTGCTTCTCGGGCAGCTTGGCGATGGCTTTCTGGAGGTTGATTTGAGCTTGATCACCGTCAAACCACTCATCGCTCTCCAGCTGGTTGACGAGGAAACTCTCGTCATCGTCGATAGATAGCTGGTTCATCACCTTTTTCTTGTTGACAAATGTGATGGACTCGTTGATGGCGATCTTGTAGAGCCAGGTCGATAGCTTGGCGTCACCGCGAAAGTTGTCAATACTCGTCCATGCCTTGAGGAAGGTGTTTTGCAACACGTCGTTGGCATCGTCATGGTCGATGACCATGCGACGTATCTGCCAGTAAAGCTGCGAGCTGTAATGCTCGATGACCTTACCGAATGCCGCTTTGCATTGCTTGGGGTCGTGCAGCTGCTCGACCACCTGTGCCTCGTCATATTTTTGCCGTGATGCCATTCAATGATTGATTTGAGCGTGTAAAGTTAGCAAAAAATCTGCCAACTCACCCAAATTAATCAACATTTTATGTTTTTTTTATCATTTAACAAGGTGTTCCGCCCATGTGTGTGATGTCGTATTCAACTGATTACGCAAAATGTGGAATCGTGGGGAGGTCAGTGTCGGAACTGCTTGGGAGTCATTCCCGTCATGCGTTTAAAAAACTTGGTGAAAAACGACTGGTTGGGGAATTTCATTTCATCGCTGATGGTGGTGATGGGCTTGCTGGTGTGGCGCAGGTCAATCTTGATGCGGGTGACCAGCGCTTCGTCGATCCACTGCTTGGCGCTCTTGCCGCTTGCCTGCTTGATCACTGTGCTCAGGTAGCGAGGCGTGATGCACAGTCGTGACGCGTAGAACTCGATGGTGTGGTGCTCGGGGGCAAACTCGCTCACCAGCGGGATGAAGTCGGAGAACAAGCGCTGTTCTCGGGTCTGGCTCTTGCGGTAGGTCTGCTCGTGGTGGCTCCACAGGTGATCGACATACCACAGGAACGCGCTCAGCAGGTGCAATGTCACCTGGCTGCTCCCCTCCTGTTGCTGTAAGTGCTGATAGAGCATGAAGTGCAACTGGTCGAGGTATTGCTCATGGGGTGGGTCCAGATGCATCTGGAAGTCACGCAGGTGCCCGTCAAAGGCTGCCGGGATGCGGTTGCCAATGGCCAGTGAGAATAACTCGTCGCTGATCGACAGGCCGATGCCCTGAATGTCGGGCGAGGCATCCTTGTATTGCAGGATGCCATTGCTGCCCAGGAACACCAGGTCGCCGGTTTCAAACCGCCGTTCCATCATGTTGATGACAGGCTCGGCCCAGCCGTTCTGGATGATGAGGATGCGCATCTCGGGCATGAGTGTCGGTTGGTCCAGGATTTGATCCTTGATCAAGTTAATGCGCACGTTGCGTGCCACGGCCAGGTTGCGTGTGATGTAGTTGTTGGCCAGCGTCTCGTCGTGTCCCTCGATGAGTTGCTTGAGTTGGGTCAGGTTTAATTGTCTTAATTCTGCCATAGCGGAGTAATTTTGAACGCAAAGATAATCAAATTTGGCTGAAAACAAAAGTTTTTCATGCTTTTTGTACAAAAAGGACATTTTCTCCTTGTTTTGGATAGAGGATGTAAAGGAATAAGGTTCTACCTTTGCAGTATTCTAACAATTCACAATGATGATATGAAACGGTTTTTATTCATTCTCAGCATTTGCATGACGGTCGGCGCAACGGCTCAGACCCTAGAGGAGTGCCAGCAGGCTGCCGAACGCAACTACCCGCTCATCGCACAGCATGACCTGATAGCCCGCACGACCGACCTTACCGTCGCCAATATCCAGAAAGGCTGGCTGCCGCAACTGTCGGCAACGGCCCAGGTTACTTATCAGAGCGCTGTCATCGCCTGGCCCGACGAGATGAGGGGCCTGATGCAGCAGATGGGCGTAGAGATGAAGGGACTGGCCAAGGACCAGTATCGCGTGGGGCTCGACTTGCAGCAAACCGTGTTTGACGGCGGCTCGATCAGCGCCCAGAAGCAGGTGGCCCGTGAGCAGGGCGCGGTGCAACAAGCTCAGCTTGATGTGACTCTATATAATGTGCGCCAGCGTGTCAATGAGATGTACTTCGGGCTCTTGTTGCTTGATGACCAGATCAACCTGAACAACGACCTGCAGGAGCAGCTCGCTGCCAGCGAGAAAAAACTCACCTCGATGGTCAAGCACGGCACCGCCGCCCAGTGTGACCTGAACAATGTCAAAGCCGAGCGCCTGAATGTCGTGCAGCAAAAGACCACGCTGGAATCGCAACGCCGCGTGTTGCAAGCGATGTTGGGCACCTTCTGCGGTCTGGAGGTGACTCATGTGACCAAGCCCGCTGCCGTCGAGACCCTTGACGACAATCATCGCCCCGAGCTGCGCCTCATCGATAGCCAGCTGCGTCTTGCCGATGCCCAGGAGCGAGCCCTCAAGGCGGCGTTGTTGCCGCGCTTGGGAGTGTTTGCCCAGGGTTACTACGGTTATCCAGGCTATAACATGTTCAAGGACATGATGGGCCGCGAGTGGTCATGGAACGGCATGGTGGGTGCCCGGTTGACGTGGAATATCGGGGCCCTCTATACCCATAGCAACGACAAGGCCAAGGTGCAGTTGCAGCGGGAGACAGCTCAGAACCAGCGAGAGGTGTTCTTGTTTAACAACCGCTTGGAGCAGATGCAGCACAACGAGGCCATCGAGCGTTACCGCAGCCTCATGAAGCAGGACCAGGACATCATCGCCCTGCGCCAGCAGGTGCGCAAGGCCGCCGAGTCCAAGCTCTCGCACGGCATTATCGACGTGAACGACCTGGTGCGTGACATCAATAGCGAGAATGCCGCCCGGGTGCAACAGTCAATTCACGAGATAGAAATGCTCAAGCAGATGTATGACTTGAAATATACAACCAACAATTAATCAAACAGCATAACGATGAAAAAGATAATGATCATGGCAAGCGTGGCACTCCTGGTGATGACCGCTTGCGGCAAGAAAGAGAAGGCATTTGACGCCACGGGAACGTTTGAGGCCACCGAGGTCACCATCTCGGCCAAGGCAACTGGCGAGTTGAAATCCTTTGACGTCACCGAGGGGCAGGTCATCGAGGACGGAGCCCAAGTGGGCCGTATCGACACTTATCAACTGTTACTCAAGAAGCAGCAGCTTGAGACCCAGCGCGGTCAACTTGCTGCCAGCAAGCGTCAACTGTCATCCAACAGGTCGGCAACCAGTAGCCAGCAACTGGACTTGAACAAGCAGCTCTCGTCCATCCAGCAGCAGATTGCTAACGCCAAGCGTGAGCGCCAGCGTTATGCCGAGCTTGTCAAGGACGGCGCCGTGCCGCGCAAGCAGCTTGATGACATCGACAACCAGATCAAGGTGCTGAACCGCCAGCTTGATGCCACGCGTGACCAGATACGCAGTGCCAATGCGGCCCTAGCCGAACAAGGTAAAGGCATTGGTGCCCAGATGGAAGGTATTGACGCGCAAGTGGCTGGCATCGATGCGCAGCAACGCCAGCTCGATGATCAGATTGCCAATGCCGACATCGTGGCCCCCTATAAGGGCACGGTGCTGGAAAAGTATGTCGAGCAGGGCGAGTTTGTCTCGACCGGCAAGCCGTTGTTCAAGATGGCTGATGTGGATAATATGTTTATCCGTGCCTATGTCACCTCGGCCCAGCTACAGCACATCAAGGTGGGCCAGCCCTGCAAGGTGTTTGCCGACTATGGCGATGGGAACAAGAAAGAGTACCCGGGCACCATCACCTGGATTTCCAGCCGCTCAGAGTTCACGCCCAAGACCATCCTGACCGATGACGAGCGCGCCGACCTGGTGTATGCCGTCAAGATCGCTATCAAGAACGATGGCTATGTCAAGATCGGGATGTATGGCGAGGTGAAGTTTTAATTGATTTTCTGGAGGGACTGGAATCACTGGAGGGACTGGAATGGATCACCGATATGAGATGAATGCGATTGAGGTAAATAACGTCTCTAAAAGCTATGGGGCTGTCAAGGCGCTCGACGATGTGTCGTTCACTGTGGGCAAGGGCGAGGTGTTTGGCCTGATTGGTCCCGATGGCGCTGGCAAGACGTCGATGTACCGCATCCTGTGCACCCTGCTGCTGCCCGATGGCGGCACAGCGTCGGTCGATGGCTATGACGTGGTGAAGCAGATGAAGCAGATACGCCGCAGGGTGGGGTACATGCCCGGCAAGTTTTCGCTCTATGAAGACTTGACCGTCGAGGAGAACCTGCGGTTCTTTGCCACGTTGTTTGGCACAACCGTCGATGAGGGCTATGACAGCATCAAGGCGATATACGGCCAGATCGAGCGCTTCAAGGACCGCCGCGCGGGAGCGTTGTCGGGCGGCATGAAGCAGAAGTTGGCCCTCTCGTGCGCCCTGGTGCACAGCCCCAGCGTGCTTTTCCTGGACGAGCCCACAACGGGAGTCGATCCCGTGAGCCGCAAGGAGTTCTGGGAAATGCTGGGCGGGCTCAAGGAACGCGACATCACCATTGTGGCCTCGACCTCCTATCTGGATGAGGTGCGCCGCTGCGAGCGTGTGGCATTTCTGGATCAAGGGAAGGTGAGAGGAATCGGTACTCCCGATGAAATCCTGACACGCTTTGCCGATATCTTTAACCCTCCAGGCATCGACCATGCCCCGGGAGGCGAGGTGAAGGAAGAGAACGTCATCGAGGTGGAGCACTTGGTCAAGGCCTTCGGGTCGTTTCATGCAGTTGACGACATCAGCTTCACGGTCAAGCGCGGCGAGATTTTCGGTTTTCTGGGTGCCAACGGAGCCGGCAAGACCACAGCGATGCACATGCTCACGGGCCTCAACCAGCCCACAAGCGGTACAGGCCGTGTGGTGGGCTATGACATCCGCACCGAGCATGAGCAGATCAAGAAGCACATTGGCTACATGAGTCAGCGCTTCTCGCTCTATGAGGACATGACCGTTGCCGAGAACATCAGGCTGTTTGCCGGTATCTACGGCATGGAAGACAAGGAAATCGCCCGCAAGACCGATGAATTGCTCGCCCGGTTGCAGTTTGCCGAGCACAAGGACACGCTGGTGGCCTCGTTGCCGCTGGGCTGGAAACAGAAGTTGGCCTTCTCGGTGAGTATCTTCCATGAGCCGGGAGTGGTGTTCCTGGATGAGCCCACGGGCGGTGTTGACCCCGCCACGAGGCGCCAGTTCTGGGAGCTGATCTACGATGCCGCTGGTCGTGGCATCACCGTGTTTGTCACCACCCACTATATGGATGAGGCCGAGTATTGCGACCGCATTTCTATCATGGTGGATGGCAAAATCAAGGCAATGGGCACCCCTGCCGAGTTGAAACAGAAGTTTAACCAGCCCGATATGGACCACGTGTTCACCTATCTGGCGCGTCAAGCGAAGCGTGGTGATTAGGTTTTAGGCTTTAGGCTTTAGGTTTTAGGTTTTAGGTTTTAGGCTTTAGGCTTTAGGTTTTAGGCTTTAGGCTTTAGGCTTTAGGTTTTAGGTGTTAGGTTTTAGGTCATTATTCATGATAAGGAAACTAAAAAACTGAATATGAAACAGTTTTTCTCATTTGTCATCAAGGAGGGGAAGCACATCCTGCGCGACAAGCGCACGATGCTCATCCTGTTTGGTATGCCGTTGGTGCTGATGCTGCTTTTTGGCTTTGCGATTACCAACGACGTGAAGAATGTGCGCACGGTGGTAGTGACCAGTTCGATGGATCACTTGACGCGGCAAGCGGTTGACAGGCTGTCAGCATCGGAGTATTTCACCATCACCCAGGTTGTTGCCACACCCCGGGATGCCGAGCGTGTCATCAGGGGGCAAAAGGCCGACATGGCGATTGTCTTCGGTCCCGATTTTGCCTCCAAGCGCAGCGGTGTGCAGTTTATCGTTGACGGTGCTGACCCCAATATGGCGCAGCAATGGACCAACTATGCCACAGGTGTGATACTGAATGCCGATGGAGGTGCTGTCAATACCAAGTTGCTCTATAACCCGCAGATGAAATCGGCGTACAACTTTGTGCCTGCCATCATGGGTATGCTGCTGATGCTGGTGTGTGCGATGATGACTTCCATCTCGATTGTGCGTGAGAAGGAGAAGGGCACCATGGAAGTGCTGCTTGTCTCGCCTGTCAAGCCGTTGATGATCATCATTGCCAAGGCCATTCCTTATCTGGCGCTCGCCTTTGTCATCCTGTTGATTATCCTGCTGATGGCCCGCTATGTGCTGGGCGTGCCGCTGGCCGGTTCATTGTTCTGGATTATCATGATATCGGTCATCTACATTCTGCTGGCGCTCTCGCTGGGATTGCTCATCAGTAATGTGGCCAAGACGCAGCTGGTGGCCCTGTTGATGTCGGCGATGGTGCTGCTGGTGCCCATTGTGATGCTCAGCGGCATGATTTTCCCCGTGGAGTCGATGCCCGAGATCTTGCAGTGGATATCGGCCATTGTGCCACCCCGTTACTACATCGACGCGATGCGCAAGTTGATGATTATGGGTGTGGGCATCCAGGAGGTGACCCGCGAGGTCTTGATCCTCGTGGGCATGGTGACCTTGCTGATGACCCTAGCGCTTGTCAAGTTTAATAAACGTCTTGAATAGATTCCTGCTGTAACCATGACACTTAAATATCTCATACAGAAAGAGGTCACTCAGATAAGGCGCAATGCCTTTCTGCCCAGGCTCATCGTGGTGTTCCCCATCATGATCATGTGCGTCATGCCCTGGGTCATGAATCAGGAGGTGAAGAATATCAAGGTCGCTGTGGTGGATAATGACCGCTCGACCATGTCTCAACAGTTGGTGCACAGTATCGAGGCCAGCAACTACTTTATTTTCAAGGGGCAGCAGCCCACCTATCAAGCCGCATTGCGCGAAATTGAGAAATCGCACGTCGATATCGCTATGGTCATCCCCCAGGACTATAGCCGTGACGTGACGCTGGGTCATCAGCCCCAAGTGCTCATCGCCGCCAATGCCGTCAATGGCACCAAGGGGTCGATGGGCGGGGCCTATCTCACACAGATTGTCACGGCTCATGTCAACCCCGATGTTGCCGCAATGCAATCAAGGGTCTCAACCTTGTTTCTGTATAATAAGAACTTGGATTTCAAGCTGTTCATGATACCAGCCCTATTTGCTCTCGTGATGATGTTGATGACGGGTTTCCTGCCGGCGCTCAACATTGTGGGCGAGAAAGAGGCGGGCACCATCGAGCAGATCAATGTCACGCCCGTGAGCAAGTGGGCGTTTATCCTGGCTAAACTCATCCCGTACTGGATCATTGCCTTGTTTGTCATCACGGTGTGCCTGTTGCTGGCGTGGGCGGTGTATGGCATCACCAGTGTGGGCCCGCTGGCGTTGATATACCTGCTGGTGATGTTGCTGGCCCTGTTCTGGAGCTCGTTTGGCCTGATGATCAGCAACTACAGCGACACGATGCAGCAAGCCATCTTCGTGATGTGGTTCTTTGTGGTAATGATGATGTTGCTCTCGGGCTTGTTCACGCCCACGCGCTCGATGCCCTCGTGGGCCTACGCCTCGACCTACATTAACCCGATGTCCTACTTTATCGATGCGGTGCGCACCGTGTTCATCCGTGGTGGCGGTATCTCGAGTATCTGGCACCAATTGCTGGCCTTACTGGGCATCGGCTCGGTGATGGCATATTGGGCTGTTGTCAGCTACAAGAAGAATTCCTGAATCGGTCTCGTTTTAGGAAGTTAAGTAACGTGAGTTCGACGAAATTTAATTAATTGAAAATTAGGAACATAGCGGAATTTTTGGTAATTTTGTAGTGCTAAAAAAACCAATAAAAACAACCGCTATGTTTTCTGAAGACAAAATTATAGAAATATTTTCAATGTGCGATGATTTCAGCAAAGTTTTTGATAGCATTTTATCAAAAAGCGCCATAGCTGGTGCCAAGCCTGAGAGAAAACGTGAGTATCATCGTGATGGCAAAATGTCGGACTCCGAGGTGATGACCATACTGATATTGTTCCACAATTCTGGGTACCTTATGGCCGGAATCGCAGCTTATTGTTTTTTCCCGAAGAAACCTATGCTACAGTTAGACCGAGAAATCGATAACCAATTGACTATCTTTTGATTATTTTCGTCGAACTCACGTTAATCTTATATCAACACTTTCTCCAAATGAAATAAAGAATCAAGCCCATAAACAAGATGATACATGCCAATAAAGTCAACCTGTCAAAGGTCAACACCACTAGGAATGCCCCAATCAACATTACAAATAATGTCAAACAACATTTCTCTAATGTCTTATTCGTTTCCATCATTCTTTCGGATTTTTGTTCCGTCTGGCATGATATCAACTGGTTTTCCTGACTCTTGGTTGATGACAGGCGTGACAACCAATAAGAGAGAAAACCGAAGGGAATGATCAGGATAATAGCGAACAGGGACACCGTTACGAACCAATATATGGGTACCACCATCACACCAAGCTCCATGCCTGGGTGGTGACGATAATCATTTAAAGTCATAATAAAAAGGATCAAAAAAGGTACAGTTATCATACCACAAAAATAGAGCACCATCTTCATCGCCAATAACATCCAGTGGCTATTTTTCCACTGGGCGAAAGCCAAATGGATACTCAACCATGAGAATCCCGCTAGGATCAACGAAAGGGTGATCGTCCCGATCGCATGATTATAACCAAAAATGTCCTCTTTTATCTCCATTAGTGGGCAAGGACCAAAGGCTGCAAGTCCCACCCCCAACAGCAGCGAGAAAAGCAACGTGACTATCTGGTATTTCCTTTTCTTATCTTGAGATAATTTCATTGAACAAATAATTGAGACGGGTGTATTTGTATTATTGGTTCTGAGTTGATTTTGCCGCAAAGATATGACTATTCCCTAATAATCGTATTCGAAATGCGGTAATATTTAGGCGTGAGCTTGACGAAATTTAATTAATTGAAAATTAGGAATATAGCGGAACTTTTAGTAATATTGTAGTGCTAAAAAACAACCGCTATGTTTCCTAAAGACAAAATTATAGAAATATTTTCAATGTGCGATGATTTCAGCAAAGTTTTTGACAGCATTGTATCAAAAAGCGCCATAGCTGGTGCCGAGCCTGAGAGAAAGCGTGAGTATCATCGTGATGGCAAGATGTCGGACTACGAGGTGATGACCATTCTGATATTGTTCCACAATTCTGGGTACCTTATGGCAGGAATCGCCGCTTACCGATTCTTCCCCAAGAAACCGATGCTACAATTAGATCGAGAAATCGATAACCAACTGACTATCTTTTGACTATTTCCGTCGAACTCACGTTAAATAATAGAGGCTGTGTCATAATTCCGCATCATTTTTTTAATCAGCCGTTAGGCCGATTAAAAGCCGGCAACAGAATTATGGCACAGCCCCTCGATTGAAATGGTGAAGTGTTGTGACGTGTTTACTGGGGAGTGGAGCCGCCCACGCCTCGGAACAGGTTGCCCGAGAGGGTGAAATCGAGGTCACCGCTCTTGAATGAGCCATTCATGACAAGGCACTGGCTGTCGAGGGTGATGTTCAGGTCGGTGATGGTGTAGAATCCACGATAGGACGATTCAGCCTCCTCGGCGGTGATGATGTAGCCTGTGGTGGTGGGTGTCACTTTCAGATTATTGTACTGGATCTCGGTAGCCTGTACCGAACCGTTGATATTAGTGATGAAGTTGCTGACCTTCATGGTGCAGGTCTCCCCCTTGCTATCGATGGCAAACAGGTAGGCCGACTGATTGTGGCTGGAGTGATTGCCGTTGTCGGGATTGGTGAGCGTGGTAGTCGTGTAGGCATACAGCAGTTGTGAAGAGCTCACCACGCGGCTGGACCCGTCATCAAACGAGTACCATATCATACCGGTGCTCATGTCGATATAGCCTGTTAAATTGTCGATTCCCGTGTAGGTTGACGATGAGGTGTTGTTGAAGCGGTAAACCATGTCGTTGACGTTGGTCAGGTTCATGTTAGGTGTGGTCAATGAGCGGGAATTACCATCAGCGTCGTTGAAGTCGCCAGTGAACTGGATGGTCATGTCGGTGTAGTTGAGCTCCACCTTGTCGCTGCCTTGTGAGAACACCACGGCGTCACCATCGATGGCGCGGTTGTTGGTCACCATCGTGACAATCTGCTTGTTGACGGGCTTGTCGTCATCGCCACAGGCGGTGAGCATAGCTACTGCCAGTAGCGGAAGAAGAAATAATGAAAATTTTTTCATTTCTTGATAGATGGAAATTGATTTTATGAAATGTTGATTAATAGGCGGTATAGTTGGGATAGGTCCTTCCCGATGCGACCACGATGGCGCTGTCACCCATCATGAAGTTGGCAATGATTGAGTCGTTCTCCAGATCGACAACAGCATTGAATGTCTTGAACGGATACTCGTCGGTTGACTTGATGGTGGGCACGCCCACGCTGTCGGTCCAGTTGCGGAACACCGTCGTTGTGGGGATATTCTGTCCCGAGAAGGTGTAACCGTTGGGCGTCACGGTGACGGGCACGCTGGTGGCGGTCATGTTGGTGAAGAATCGCATGTCCTTGGCATGGACGATGGCCATGACCTTGACGATGGCCTTGGAGGAGAGGGGCGAGAGTGTGAACTGGTACATGACATTTTCCATCGTGGTGGCCTTGGTCGTGTCCAGATAGGAGATGGTGTTGTGGGTCTTGAGGAAGAACACTTCCTCGATGGTGGAGACGACACGGATGCCATCGTTGGTCGTGTAGCAGTAGCGGATGGAGCTCTCGTTGAAGTCAACGTAGCCGCTGAAGTCTTTCACCTCGCTGCTGTGCGTTGCCTTGAGAGAGTAGAAACCCAGGCGCAGGGGCGTTGCCGTGATGCCGCTGATGCTCACGGTCTTGTCGCCCGAGCCATCGTTGTAGGTGAGCTCGACCGAGGCCTGATGCTTGGATGTGTCGATGGTGAGCTTGTTGTGTGTGGCACTCATGCCCAGCACGTCACCATTGTTGAGGTTGACGATGTGGTTGATCATGGGGGAGTTAACAGTGAATACGCCATCACCACCCCGCGAGGGCTCGTCCTCGTTGCCGCAAGAGATAGTACCCATGAACATGCCTAATGCAGCAATAAGTAAAAGTATCTTCTTCATAATATGTTATGTTTACCAATCTTTATTGAGCGGCAAATATACATCTAAAAAACAAATGGTGCACTCAATCTTGCACCATTTGTAATGATTTTTATATTAAATGACGTTAAAACGTCTTATCTGAGCTTGCCGTTATCCTCGAAGTGGCCACCGTGGCTGTCGAAGGAAATAGAAAAGGTCTTGGCGCTCGGGTTAACCGTACACTTCAGATTATTCAACTGGTATTTCTCGTCGGTCATGGGAGTCCATGAGCCGCCGCGCTGCATCTCGGCCACGATGTTAGACCCCGACATGATATAAGCGTCACCGCTTTGATTCAAGCTCACAGGGACGTTAACACGCAATGTCATTTTGAAGGGCGCACCAAACTCCATATTGTGCATGTAGATGGCGCTCTTGTCCTTGGTCATATCGATGTCAAACACATAATAGGTATCGGTCTCGTCATTCTCGTGTACGCTTACCAGGTTTTGAGTCTCGGGAACCTTGGGCTCGTCCTTGTCGTCACCGCAAGCAGTGAACACCATTCCTAACATGGTGAGCACAAATAAAATACTGAATAATTTCTTCATTTTGTCTGTAATAATTATGTAAAATTCTAATTAACAATTAATTATAAGTTTCTTTGTGGCTGCAAAATTAGTGGAATTATCCTATTCCACCAAATTATCTCGACATTTTCACAGATTGTATAGATAAATCGTGTGAGAAAGAAATGCTAGAAATTGAGGCGCAGCGTGGCACCCATCGAGCGGCCATGGCCTCGCTGCAAGAAGGGGTGCTGGATAGAGACAAAGTAGAAGGTCTTGTAGCCCGTGCCAGTCAGGTTGTGTCCCCACAACTGCAGGCTGTAGTGCGCTTGTTTCCAGGTGATGGAAGCGCCCAGCAAGGCATAGAAAGGCTGGCGCATGGTGTTGGCCTCGTCCCAGTAGATGTCGCCCACGGCGCGCACGTTGGCCGCCAGGGTGAGCAACTTGTTCCAGTCGCCACCCACCTTGAAGCCATGGCTGGCCTCGGCAAACAGGGTGTGCATCGGGGCGTAAGGCACGCGCTTGCCGCTGTGATCCACCTTGCCGTCGTTGTAGTCACGGAATGTGGCATGGGTAAAGCCATAGCTGATGCTGATGTGGGTGAGCTCGGTGGGGATGACACTCATGGCAAACTCCGCGCCCCAGCTATGGGTCTTGCCGGCATTGGTCATCATGCGGCCCGTTGTAGTGCCTGGAGGAAAGACGGTCAACTGTCGGTCACGGCAATCCATGAAGAAGAGGCTCAGGTCGCTCTGCACGCGAGCATCCCAGCACTCAAAGTGGCCTCCTAGCTCATAGTTCCAAGCCTTCTCGGGTTTGTAACCGACCATCTTGTCCACATCATACTGCATGCCGATGCCCATCATCTTCATCAACCGTTGCTGCAACACGTCGCTAAACATCTGGGTGTTGAAGCCACCAGCCTTGCTGCCACGCGATGCTGCGATATAGACCGTGTGGTTCTTGCCTGCCCAGGGGTGCCAGGTGAGGCTGACGTTGGGCAGTATGTCAAAAAAGTCCTTGTCCAGTGTTCCTTTCTCGTCAATGTCGATGGCTTCGTGGGAAAACAGTTCGCCAGTTGCCGCCACGAGGATGCTATAGCCCGTGTGGGTCACGCTATGGTAGTTGAGCCGCGCATGCTCATAGTCCAGTCGTACCCCCGCTTGCAGGGTCCACTGTCCCCTGTGGTAGGTGCTCTCGTGGTAGAGGGCCGCTCCCCAACTAGGGCTGGTGAAGTGGCTGCCCAGCTCAAACGAACGGGTGTCCCATGCGACGGGGTAGTCGGGCAGGGCTTCGTTGCTTTTCTTCTCAATCAACTGAGCGATGCCGTAGTCATAGAAGTTTACCGGAGCATCCATCTTGTAGCGGCGGTAGAAACCGCTGGCGCCTGCTAGCCAATTGTAGCCCTTGGCTTTCTCGTGGCTGCGGGCAATGAAGTCCTGGGTAAAGGCATGCTCGCGGCGAGCCTGGGTCAGGGTGAAGTAGTCGTGAACGGTGAAGTCCTGGTCGAGCGTCATGTTGTCGTCCAGGTACTGGTAACTGGTGATGCTCGACAGGGTGAACGACGAGAAATCCTTGCGCACCGTCAATCCATCGGTCACCGACGTGCGGCGGTAGAAGCAAGTGTCGTTGTAGGCTATCTCGCCCGTCTCGACCCACTCATAGGGGTACCCGCCCTGGCGTGTCACCGACACTGAGGCAGCGTTGCTCACATACCAGCCGTCATAGTTGCGCCACTCAACCTTGGCGCGGGCACTGAACAGGTGTTCCCAGTCACAGCGCTTGCCGTTGTATCGGTTGGTGAACTCTCCCCGTGTGCTGTGGTATTGCGCCGACAATGAGAGCCCCAGGTTGTCCTTGAGAAGGCGGTAGTGGCTGGCCCCCACACGCCATGTGCCGTGGTTGGCCCCCTCGACGAGGGCTCGTGTGCCCTGGTAATTGAGCGGTGACAAGGTGTAAATGTTCATCAGTCCGCCTAGGGTGTTGCGTCCGTACAGGGTGTTCTGCGGGCCGCGCAGCATCTCAAAGCGGGCTATGTCCATTAGGTCAAAGTCGTAGTTCTCCTTGGTCACCACGGGCACATTGTCGATGGTCAGTCCCACCGCGGGCTGGTCGATGCGGGTGCCGATGCCGCGCACATATACCGTCGAGGTCATGCGGCTGCCATAGTCGGGAATGAACAGGTTGGGCACCAGGTCGGCTGCGGTCTTGACCGATTGCAGATGGTTGCGTTCAGCTTCCTGGCGGTCGATGACGGTCAGAGCGGTGGCTTGGGAGCGCATGTCGGCGCTCTGCTTGATGGCTGTGACAGTCACCTCACCCAGCGACAGTGTGTCGCTTAGCGTACTGGGTTCACCTGTTGGTGTCGCCATCGCGGCGACAGCCGTGCAGGATGCCAAGATAATCATCGTCATTTTTTTCATGGCTGCAAAGGTACTACAAGCCGAGCGGAGAGCCAAAAAAAAATGGATTTTTGTTTAGGCTCTTCACTCGTCGGCGTCTCGTGTTGGCGGTAGTGGTGATTGATGATTAGTGCTTGGTAATCAGTGACTTAAGTTGTGATAGTCAATTAAGGTGTTTTGTGGTGTGGAGAAATCGGAATGAATGACCCCAGGGTAAAAGAAATAGTGCTGTGTGCGATTTATTCCAAAAAAATGAAGTATTTTTGCGGGTTTAGTTCTCGTTTGGTCGTGTTAACTACCTGACATGAACCTTTATAGCCAAAATTATTTAACATTAAAAAATTACTTTAAGTAAATGAATCGTAAGCATGTATTGAAAACCATGGTATTGGCCTGCCTGATGGCACTATGCTCAATGCCGATGAGTGCCCAGGGCTCGGCACAACGTGGAGACTTGAATGGAGATGGTGGCGTGACCATTGCCGATGTGACCATGTTGATTGACAACCTGATGGGTGGTGGTGACATGACTGCCATCAGGACGGTTGCCGATTTCAATCAAGATGGCGATGTGACCATTGCCGATGTGACCGCAATGATCGACTACCTGTTGACGGGAGAGATGCCCGGTAAGCCTTATGAACCCGTGATTGAGACCTTCACGGTGAGTGGCGTTACCTTTGATATGCTGCTGGTCGAGGGCGGCACCTTCACGATGGGTGCCATTGAGGGAGACCCCTATGTGAGACCGTGGGAGAGCCCCACTCATGAAGTGACCGTCTCGGATTATTACATCGGTGTGACCGAGGTGACCCAGGCGTTGTGGACAGCCGTGATGGGAAGTAACCCCAGCTGGTTCACCAGCACCAACGGCTATGCCACCGACTTGCAGCGTCCCGTGGAGAGGGTTACCTATTCCAACTGCCTGGCATTCATCATGAAACTCAATATGAAGACCGGTAAGACCTTCCGCTTGCTCACCGAGGCTGAGTGGGAATTTGCGGCTCGTGGCGGCAATTGGAGCAAGGGTACCATCTATGCTGGTAGCGACAATGTCGAGGACGTTGCCTGGCACAATGGCAACTCGGGTGAAATTCCTCACGCTGTGGGCACCAAGGCTCCCAACGAGTTGGGGCTTTATGACATGAGCGGCAATATGGGTGAATGGACCTCGGACTGGTATGGCTTATATACTACCGATGCCCAGATCGACCCTAAAGGACCCGAATCGGGGACTGCCCGCGTGGTGCGTGGCGGTAGTTGGGGTCAAGCCTTCAGGATGGGGCGTGTGACCAGCCGTACAGAGGGCTGGCCCGACTCTCCAATCATCCATGTGGGCTTGCGTCTGGCCATGTCCCGGTAAGATCCGCTTTTTTTGAGCTCTTAATGATATTAGTAGAGAGGGGAGGCGCCGTTGCGTTTCCCCTCCTGCGTTGACTATGGCGCTGGAATAAGTGCCGATTGTTGAGTTGAGGGGACTTGTTAACAAGTGCGAAAATTAGACGGGGAAAAGGTTGGTCATGTGATAAGTTTTGCGTAAATTTGCACCGCATTTTGGAGCGTCACTGTTGCAATTTCTTGTGCCTGCTGGTGTAAGTTGTTGTGCAGTAGGGGCTTTGATGTGTTGATATTAATTAAACCGCCAAAAATTAGAACAAATAAATACAAAGAACTTCTTTTATGGATTTATCAATTTTCGGAGTACAGAGCACGACGATGGCGATTACGGCGGCGTTGACCGGTGTGTTGCTGGTGGTCGGTGCCCTGGTCATCGCGTGGCTGATAGGCCCGCGCAGTTACACCAAGAAGAAAGGCGAGCCGTTTGAGTGCGGTATTCCCACTCGTGGCCAATCGATGGCCCAGTATCATGTGGGTTATTACCTGTTTGCGATCCTGTTCTTGATGTTTGACGTGGAGACGGTATTCCTGTTCCCGTGGGCAACCATCTGCAAGAGCATTGGCAGCCAGGCGCTGCTCGCCGTGGGCACTTTCCTTGTTATTCTGGTATTAGGTCTGGCATACGCCTGGAAGAAAGGAGCGTTGAGATGGAAGTGAAAATCAAGTCGATGAAGCATGAGGACTTCAAGGACAATGAGTATATTGATAATCTGGTAGAGCAACTGCGCGCCGGCGGCACCAACATCATCGTGGGCAAGCTGGACCAGTTGATGAACTGGGGTGTGAGCAACTCGTTGTGGCCGCTGTGCTTCGGCACCAGCTGCTGTGCTATCGAGTTCATGTGCTTGGGTGCTGCCCGTTACGATATGGCCCGTTACGGCTTTGAGGTGGCCCGCAACAGTCCCCGCCAGGCCGACTACATCATGTGCCAGGGCACGATCAATTACCGTATGGCTCCCGCGTTGAAGCGCCTGTATGAGCAGATGGCCGAGCCCAAGTATGTGATTGCATGTGGATCGTGCACCGTGAGTGGTGGCCCCTTCAAGAACAGCTACTGCGTGGTCAAGGGTGTTGACGAGATCATCCCCGTTGACGTTTATCTGCCCGGCTGTCCTCCGCGTCCCGAGGCTTTCTTCTATGCCCTGATGCAGTTGCAGCGCAAGATCAAGGTGCAGAAGTACTTTGGCGGTGTGAACCGCAAGGAGAAGCTCGATGGTCTCAAGTACACCCCTGAGGGAAAGTGAGGCTTTATTAGGTTTTAGGTTTTAGCTGACTGAAAACTGACAACTGATAACTGAAAATAACTAAAACGAAATATGGCTGAGATACAAGACAAAATCACCAAGTTGTGCCCCCAAGCTCAGGTTGACACCACGGGCGAGTTTCCGCTGGTTACTGTTGCCGATGCGCAGTGGCACGATCTGGCAAGCGCCCTCAAGAGCCAGTTGCACTACGACGTGCTGAGTGCCGTTGTGGGAATGGACTGGACCGAGTCGCTGGGCTGCGTTTATTACCTGACCAATACCGACACCCACGAGTTGCTTCACGTCATGGTTGCCACAACCGACCGTGAGAATCCTCGTCTGCACTCGGTGTGCGACTTGTGGCCCGTGGCCAACTTCCAGGAGCGCGAGGTGTATGACTTCTATGGCATCGTGTTCATCGGTCATCCCGACATGCGCCGCATGTTCCTGCGCAACGATTGGGTGGGCTACCCCCTGCGCAAGGACTATGATCCTGCAAGCAACCCCCTGCGTCTAGAAGACGAGACCAACGAGGACTACACCTGCCGTTGGGTCGAGGACGAGAATGGAAAGGTCAAGAAGGTGGAAGGCAAGGTGTTTGAGGACGACGAGTATGTTGTCAACGTGGGTCCGCAGCACCCGTCAACCCACGGTGTGATGCGTTACCGCGCCAGCATCGATGGCGAGACGGTCAAGAAGATTGATGTTGTGAGCGGTTACATCCACCGCGGCATCGAGAAGATATGTGAGAACTTGACTTATCCCCAGATGCTGCTCTATACCGAGCGCATGGACTATATGGCTGCCCACATCAACCGTCACTGCATGTGCATGTGTGTCGAGAAGGCTCTGGGCCTTGAGGTGCCCCGTCGTGCCGAGTTGATCCGATTGATGATGGACGAGCTGATGCGTCTCTCTTCCCACTTGTTGAGCTACGGATGCTTGACAATGGACCAGGGCGCAACGACAGCGTTCTTCTACGGTTTCCGCGAGAGGGAATTGATCTATGACATCTTTGACCGCACTTGTGGCGCGCGCATGTCGATGAGTTACAGCACCATCGGCGGCGTGGTGGCCGACGTGCATGAGGACTTCATCAAGGATGTGCGTCATGCTTGTGACGTTATTGAGAAGAACCTGGCCGAGTATCACAAGCTGTTCACTGGCAACGTCATTGCCGTGAACCGCATGACCGGTGTGGGCATCCTTACCAAGCAGGATGCCATCGCCTATGACATCACTGGCCCCTCGGGCCGCGCCAGCGGTTGGCACTGTGACGTGCGCAAGACCAACCCCTACTCATTGTATGATGAGTTTGACTTTGACGAGGTGGTCTATGAGAACGGAGACTCGATGGACCGTTACATGGTGCGCATGAAGGAAATGGAGCAGTGCATCAAGATCCTGCGCCAGGCCTGCGACAAACTGGAGGCCGAGGGTATCCAGGGAGAATATTGCGCCCCCAAGGTGCCCAAGGTGATGAAACTGCCCGCTGGTCACTGGTACCAGCAGGTAGAGGCCAGCCGTGGCGCCTTTGGTGTCTATATCGAGAGTGACGGCAACACCAAGCCCGTGCGTGTACACTTCCAGTCGCCTTGCTTCAACCTGATAGGCGTCGTTGACCTCACGTGCCGCGATAACCTGATTGCCGACCTGATCACCATCACAGCGTCGCTCGACTTTGTGATCCCCGACATCGACCGCTAATACAACGAGTAAATATCAAGACAGAACAAAACCACTTAAAGAGTTTAGAGATATGTTTGACTTCGGAATAGTCACTAAATGGTTGGATGACCTGCTCAACAGCGTGATGCCCGGTTGGCTCACGACGACCATCGAGTGTGTGCTGGTGGCCGTTGGCCTGCTGGTCGCTTATTCACTCATCGCCATGTTCTACATCTTCTACGAGCGCAAGGTGTGCGGTTGGATCCAGTGTCGTCTGGGCCCGATGCGCGTGGGCAAGTGGGGCTTGCTCCAGGTGTTTGCCGATGTGATCAAGATCCTCCAGAAGGAGTTGATCACGCTGTGGAACACCGACAAGTTCCTGTTCAAGTTGGCCCCCTATCTGGTGCTCATCGCCTCGATGCTCACCTTTGCCTGCCTGCCGTGGGGTAAGGGTCTGCAAGTGATAGACATGAACATCGGCGTGTTCTTCATCGTGGCCGTATCGTCGATAGGCGTGCTGGGAATCCTGCTGGCCGGTTGGGCCAGTAACAGCAAGTACACCCTTATCGGTGCTATGCGCAGTGGCGCCCAGATGATCAGCTATGAGTTGAGCTGTGGTATCTCGATCCTGACGATCGTGTGTCTTGCCGGCACGATGTCAATCACAGGCATCGTCGAGGCCCAGCAAGACGGCTGGTTCCTGTTCAAGGGTCACCTGCCTGCCATCCTCGCGTTCATTATTTATATGATTGCAGCCAATGCCGAGAACAACCGTGGCCCGTTTGACCTGCCCGAGGCCGAGCACGAGTTGACCGCCGGTTACCACACCGAGTATTCAGGTATCCACTTTGGTTTCTTCTATCTGGCCGAGTACTTGAACCTGTTCATCGTGTCGGGTATTGCCACGCTGCTCTTCCTGGGCGGCTGGATGCCGTTGCATGTCCCCGGTTGGGAAGGCTTTAACCACGTCATGGACTTCATCCCCAGTGTGGTGTGGTTCCTGGGTAAGGCATTCTTCATCACGTTTATCTTCTTCTGGATCCGCTGGTCATTTCCGCGCGTGCGCATCGACCAGATGCTTGCTCTGGAGTGGCGCTACCTGATGCCCATTGGCCTGGTTAACCTGGTTATTATGGCCATCGTGGTTACCCAGGGATGGTACTTCGGTGCGTAATAGGGTACTCGCATTGAATTGAGGAAATACACATTATTAATAATATAACTAATAACAACATAAAAAAAGTCAATCATAAAGAATATTATGGCTGAAAATTTTGGAAAAATTACTCAGGTTATCGGTCCTGTGGTCGATATCGCGTTTGAGGGTGAGGGCTCAACACGTCCCCCCATCTACACCGCGTTGTCGGTTGAGCGTCCCGATGGCAGTGAGCTTATTCTGGAGGTGGAGCAGCACGTGGGCGAGAACACCGTTCGCTGTGTCGCTATGGACAGTACCGACGGCTTGAAGCGCGGTGCCCACGTTGTGTCCAAGGGCCGTCCCATCTCGGTTCCCACTGGTGACCAGATCAAGGGTCGCCTGTTGAACGTGATTGGACAGAGCATCGACCACCTGCAGCCGTTGCAGGAAGGTGCCCGCCGTGCCATCCATCAGCCCGCCCCCCCATTTAGCGACTTGTCCATCTCTCAGGAAATCCTGTACACTGGTATCAAGGTCATCGACTTGATTGAGCCGTTCAGCAAGGGCGGTAAGATCGGTTTGTTTGGTGGCGCTGGTGTGGGTAAGACCGTGCTCATCATGGAGCTGATCCACAACATTGCCCATGGTCACAATGGATTCTCGGTGTTCACCGGTGTGGGTGAGCGCACCCGTGAGGGTAACGACCTGCTGCGCGAGATGATCGAGAGCGGTGTTATCAACTACGGTGAGAAGTTCAAGGAAGGCATGGACAAGGGTGAGTGGAACCTTAAGGACGTGGATATGAAGGCTGTGGCCAGTAGCCAGGCAACACTGGTGTTCGGCCAGATGAACGAGCCTCCCGGTGCCCGTCTGCGCGTGGCACTGTCGGGTCTGACCGTGGCCGAACAGTTCCGCGACCAGGACGGTGGCGGTAAGGACATCCTGCTGTTTATGGACAACATCTTCCGTTTCACCCAGGCTGGTAGTGAGGTATCGGCACTGCTGGGCCGTATGCCCTCGGCAGTAGGTTACCAGCCCACACTGGCCAGTGAGATGGGTAAGCTGCAGGAGCGCATCACCTCGACCAAGACCGGTTCGATCACCTCGGTACAGGCCGTGTATGTGCCTGCCGATGACTTGACCGACCCGGCTCCCGCAACGACCTTCAACTTCCTGGATGCTACCTGCGTGTTGAGCCGCAAGATCGCTGAGCTGGGTATCTACCCCGCAGTGGATCCCCTGGCATCGACTTCCCGCATCATGGATCCCAACATCATCGGTGAGGAGCACTACGATGTGGCCCAGCGCGTCATCCACCTGTTGCAGAAGTACAACGAGCTGCAAGACATCATCGCCATCCTCGGTGTTGAGGAGTTGAGTGATGAGGACAAGTTGGTCGTATCGCGTGCGCGCCGTGCACAGCGCTTCCTGTCGCAGCCCTTCTTTGTGGCCGAGCAGTTCACCGGTCTGCCCGGTGTGATGGTACCGCTGGCCGAGACCATACGCGGTTTCAAGATGATCCTGGACGGTGAGGTCGATGACCTTCCCGAGCAGGCCTTCTTGAGCGTGGGTACCATCGACGAGGCTATTGCCAAGGGTAAGAAACTGCTGGAACAGAGCTAATATCCGTTTATCCTGATAGATAATTTATAATCACATGACACTCAAGATAATATCGGCAGAACAGATCGAGTTTGAAGGCACCGTCGATGCCGTGACCCTTCCCGGGGTCATGGGCAGTTTCCAGGTGCTGAAAAACCATGCCGCACTCATTGCCGCCCTCATGGCGGGCAAGATGAGCTATGTGGCCGATGGCAAGACTGTGGAGCGTGAAATCCACGGTGGTGTAGCCGATGTGAAAGATAATGTGGTGTCGGTCTGCTTGTATTGACATATAAAAAATATGAAAGGCAAGATAATAACCGCGATTGTCGCGCTCGTGATTGTGGCGCTGATGGGGTGGGGCTACTACAGCACCGCCCAGCATCGGGCCCACGGCCACGCCAGCGAGCTGAACCCCAAGGAGACCATCTTTGAGCACCTGGGGGATGCCTATGGCTGGGAGGTGCCGTTCAATCACAGCGTGCGCATCCCGTTGCCCATCATCGTGTGGGGACAGGACGGCTTGCATTGCTTCATGAGCAGCCGCATCACTGGAGGCGAGACCTATGATGGTTTCAAGATCTCGGCCAGCGAGGAGCATCACGGCAAGGTCGTTCAAGTGATGGACGACGGTAGCGAGGTGCGCCCCTGGGACTTCTCCATCACCAAGAATGTGGCTGGCATCGCCATTGCCGCGCTGCTCGTGATCTGGATGGTGTTGACACTCAAGCGCTGGTATGTGCGCAATGGGATGAAGGCCCCGCGTGGCGCGACAGGCTTCCTGGAGCTAGTGGTGGACTTTGTCTATGGCGACACGATCCGTCCCATCCTGGGCAAGCACGCGCCCAAGTATGCGCCTTACCTGCTCACGGCCTTCTTTTTCATCTTGACGATGAACCTGCTGGGACTGATCGTCATCTTCCCTGGTGGAGCCAACTTGACCGGTAACATCGCCGTGACGCTGGTGCTCGCAGTGCTGACGTTCCTGATCACCACCTTCAGCGGCACACGTGAGTACTGGAAGGAAATCCTGTGGCCCGAGGTGCCCATGGCGCTCAAGTGCCCTGTTCCCATGATGCAACTCATCGAGGTGCTGGGCATGTTCACCAAGCCGTTGGCCCTGATGGTCCGTCTGTTTGCCAACATGATGAGCGGCCACATGGTGGTCCTCGTGCTGGTGCTGTTGATCTTCATTTTCACCAACCTGTTTGGTGTGGGAGTGGGTATCGGCACAAGCATCTTCTCGGTAGCGTTCACCCTGTTCATGCTCTTGCTGGACGTGCTGGTGAGCTTCATCCAGGCCTATGTGTTCACGATCCTGAGCACCATCTTTATCTCGATGGCGCTTGTGGAGCCCCATCACAGCGAGGCCAAGTAATAACAAAACAAGAAACAGAATAACAAAAAAAATATTAACAACTAAAAAAACTTAAGATTATGTTAGGAATGATTTTATTGGAAGCTATGGCCAACCTTGGCGCAGCTATTGGAGCAGGTATTGCAGCAATCGCTGCTGGTATCGGTATTGGTAGGATTGGCGGTTCGGCCATGGAGGCAATTGCCCGTCAGCCCGAGTCCACTGGTGACATCCGTAGCAACATGATTGTTATCGCCGCTCTGATCGAGGGTGTTGCTTTCCTCGCCCTGATCGTGTGTGTACTGGCTATTATCATGTAATTTTTCTGGGTTCAGATGGAACTTTTCACGCCTGAATTTGGCCTGGTTTTCTGGATGTTTGTGGCATTCTTGTGCCTGTACTGCATCCTTGCCAAGTGGGCATGGCCCTTCATCATCAAGAGCATGGAGGAGCGCGCCGACAAGATTGACAAGGGTGTGGCCTATTACCAAGAAGCCGAAGCACGCCTGAACAACGCCAAGGCCGAAGCGGACAAGTTGCTTGCCGAAGCCCGCTCCGAGCAGGCCGACATCTTGCGCGAAGCCGCCAAGATGCGCAACGACCTGATCGAGAAAGCGCGTGGCGATGCCTCGATCGAGGCCAAGAAAGTAGCCGAAGCCGCTCAAGTTTCCATTGAACAGGCGCGCAAGGAGTCGGAGAAGCAACTGCGTCTCGAAGTGGGCGAACTGGCGCTGCAGATTGCCGAGAAGGTGATACGCCGCAACATCGCCAACGACGACGCCCAGAAAGCGCTTGTTGACCAATATCTGCGTGAGGTTGAGACTAAAAATTAACGCGATATGAGTGACGGACTGATTCCACGCCGATATGCCAAGGCACTGTACAAGTTCGCTGTCGAGAACGGCGACTCGCAGGAAATCTATGAGCTGTTGAAGACGCTCAGTTTCCGCTACACCGCTATCGACGAACTCAAGCGCGCGGTGCTCAACCCCGATATCTCTAACGAGGACAAGGGTGCCTTCATGCTCAAGCTCTTGGGTGCCAAGCCCGGCAGTTCCCTGGACAAGTTCCTGCTGCTGTGCGTTCGCAACAACCGCGCCGAGTACTTGCAGAAGATCTCCCTGGCCTATGTCGATCTCTACCGTGAGGCTCACGAGATAGCCCATGTGGTCATCACCACAGCGGTACCGATGCCCGAGGCCGAGATCAATGCCATTATCGACATTGTCAAGCGACGCCTGGGCGCAATGACACTGGAAATCGAACAGTTGATCGACCCCGAGTTGATAGGCGGTTTCACAGTGAAAATCAACGGCCTGGTGCTTGACGCATCGGTAAAGAGAGAATTGAACGAATTGCAATTACAACTGCAAAAGAAATAATTACAAGAGATGATTAATCCCAGTGAAATATCTGATATATTGAAACAGCAGCTCGTCGATGAAATCGCCAAGCGTCAGGTGGTCTTTGAAGAAGAAGGCACCGTCCTGGAGGTGGGTGACGGCGTTGCTCATGCCTATGGCCTGCACAACGTGGAGGCCAACGAGCTGGTACAGTTTGAGAACGGTGTGACCGGCGTTGCCATGAACCTGGAGGAGAGTGACGTGGGTATCATCCTGCTCGACGAGGTGGACACGGTGACCGAGAACATGAAGGTGCGCCGCACCGGCGAGATCGCCTCCATCGAGGTGGGCGAGGGTCTGCTGGGCCGTGTCATCAACGTGCTGGCCAAGCCCATCGACGGCAATGGCCCCATCGAGGGCAGCAAGCTGCGCCTGCCGCTGGAGCGCAAGGCTCCCGGCGTTATCTTCCGCCAGCCTGTGAACCAGCCGTTGCAGACGGGTCTCAAGGCCATCGACTCGATGATTCCCATCGG
>CAMVAP010000015.1 GCA_947165485.1 uncultured Prevotellaceae bacterium | reverse complement strand
TCCATCGGCGAAAGAGCGTTCTATGATTGCGATGTCCTGACGAGCGTGACAATCCCGAATTCCGTCACCTCCATCGGTGATGAGGCGTTCAGGTTTTGCCGTATACTGACAAGTGTGACGATGGGGAATTCTGTCACTTACATCGGCGCTTCAGCGTTCGCTGGCTGCTGGGGCCTGACCGACATCACCATTCCAAACTCCGTCACCTCCATCGGCGAAGAAGCGTTCTCTGGTTGTTGGGGCCTGACGGATGTGTATTGCTACATTGCTGACCTCTCGAGAGTATCGAGCGGAAATCGACAATTCAAATTGGGTAATAATGCTGATTACTCTGGTCGTACGCTGCATGTGCTGCAGGGGACGGCTGATGCCTACCTGGCTGATGAGAACTGGTATCCCTATTTTGGGCAGATTGTTGACGATTTGAAGCCTGTTGTACATGGCGACGTTAACGGCGACGGGGAGGTGAACATTGCAGACATCAATGCCGTCATCGACATCATCTTGAATGGTAGCGAGAATTCCAGCGGTGACGTGAACGGCGATGGCGAAATCAACATCGCCGACATCAACGCTGTCATCGACATCATCCTGAGCGGCACCCAGAATTAAATATAGCTGGAGCCTGCTTCAAAACTCCGGAGGTACCACATCAAAAATACGAAGCGACCGACTGCCCGCGCAGCCGGCCGCTTTTTGCGTGGAGTGTGGTATATCATCATTTATAGATTAGGGACTTCAGTGCGGTAGCCTGACTCCCTTTGCGCTTGACGATGATGTTAAAGCCATTGAACGGTACACGCCTGCAATGACCCAGCAAGTCATAGTACATGATCACGTCATCATCGGCTTCAATTTGCTCGACCGACGTTTGCACCGGTTCATCGGGTAGCCACAGGGGGTAGATGTCATACCATGGTGTGAGACCGCTCTCCAGATAGGGCTCAAATGTTTTTATCACCCTGCTGGGGCCTCCATGCCGCGAATCCAGGTTGCCCACCTTGTAACGCGAGTCGCTCACCTTGTAGCGCGACACAGCGTAGAATGGATAGTAGCCATTCTCGTATAGCACTGGCATCGGCGGATCTTCGTATAAGTCATTGGATATCACCATGCCTCCCTTGATTGCATATCTGTTGATGCCCTGCTGGGAATCGGGTGCAGGGAGGTAGAATTGATTGTTCTGGTAGTAAACCGACCACTCATAGTGGGCGACTTCCTGCGGCTTGGGACGCACAAAGGCAAACGTCTGCCCGTTTGATGCCACCTGGGTGCGGCTCATAAGTGATGCTGCCACATAGGTGTTGTGCACATAGTTTCTCTGGTCCCCCTTGATGGGCGTAGAGGTCACCGCAATCACCGGGTTGCGCTTGTCCATCAACGTGCCGGTGACCGTAGCACCCTGGATGCGGTACATCTTGTAGATTTCGGGATATTCAAGCCCCGTCAACACCACCCAGTTGCTCTGGTCATACACGTTATCGATGTTTTCTATCAAGCCAACGTTCTTCATGATGTCCACCTCACCGGGATATACCCGATCGGGCATGAGCCAGCGGTCGTCATCCTTGGCATACAGGTCGCCGTTCACATCCACATAGATTCCCGTGAGGTCATCACACACGGTATATTTCCTCCCCACGACGCCATAGTTGACAATCCACCACAGCGGGTAACAGATGTCGTCCTCCTCAATGAGCCAGGCTTCGAGTTTGCGGGAGTCTATATAGGTCTGATACATGCCTTGAGGCACATGAACCAGTGTGCCATGATCTGGATTGTGGTCGATGAAGATGTCATCGCCAGTGGCGCTGTGGATCACAGTATCGGGCAACAGCGAGCGGTTGAACTCGATGCCTCCATGCGGGTCAAGGCTCTGATAGTCACCCGAGACGCTTTGGTACCAACCATCCCACCAGACAAAGGCACCCGCCTCATCGGGAACGGCCATCAAGGCCGCGGCATCGGTGATATTGAAATAGACATCGGTCACACCGGTGCAACCCATGAATGCCCGCGCCTGAATATCACGCACGGTGGAGGGTATCGTGAACATTTCGAGGTCATCACAATAGGCAAATGCCTCCTCACCGATTGTCACCAGCCCCTCGGGCAACACGGCACATTTCATGTTCTGGCAGCGACTGAAGGCGTTCTCGCCGATGCGGGTGATGCCCTCGTCAATCATCACATAGACGATGTCGGTATTGTCCTGGAACGCGCCCGGCTCGATGCGCACGACATCCGCGCCATCCACGGTACCACAGATGTGCAGTGACTGGATGGGCGTTTCCCCGTCCCAGCCCGTCACAACGTAACCCATCTCCTGGTCAGACCAATGGTAAACCACACCGCTGGCGACAATGTCGCCGGCGGCATGGCCTACCCTTGATGTCATCATCAACATCAGGAATAATATACAATACTTGCTCATGATTGCTTGATAATCTGTTTAACAACGCGATGACCATCGATTGTAATCGCTTCAACAAAGTAAACACCTGCCGACACATGACCCAGATGGATGGACGCGGCATTGTCATTGACCGATGTCATGCGCTGAACATTACACCAGTAGTTGCCTCCTCCTGCATCATTATAATGGCCGCTGATCGCATGAGCCAACGTGGGCAGCAGCAGCAGTGCCAGCAATAACGTTAGCCGATTGATCTTACCCTTCATGATCTTACATTTTTTATAATTATACATTATGGCTTCGGCGAACTAAAAGTTCTCGCTCAAAGCACGGAATTTAAACACCAACCATTAGTTTGCAACATCCAGAATGGGATAGTTATGCAATTCTATGGTCATTATTGCAAATACTTGAATATTTTTATACTATCTTTCTGCAATAATCTTGCAAATTTATCACAAAGCCGTCAAACGAGCAATAACACGTATCAGAAAAATGATAATTAATTGCTATTAATAGTGTGAGGACGCCTCACTTTCCTATTCTCTCATTGCCACGAGCCGTTAACCTCAACTGCATCTCAGCAAGTCCAAAGGCCGCTGGCCTTGAATTGAGGTAACAGGTTTTATGCAAGATTGGCAAACACGGGTAAACAGGGTTGCAAAATCATGTTTTAGAAGTGGATTAAATAGAAAAATGACACAAAAATTGGTGTTGTAATAAAATAATGTGTATATTTGCGGGTGTTCTTTGGCACATGCCTGGTCTGGAATAATGGCTGGCACTTGTGGCAGGGAACGTGGCCCATAACATTGAACTGAATCAATTAATAACCATTAAACCAGCCATCATGTATAAAATTGAAAATCATCCTATTCTTGATCTACCCAAAGAAGAGTACGTGGAATTCCAGTTTGAAGGGAGAACCGTGCGTGGCCAGAAAGGGAAAACCATCGCTGCCGCATTGCATCAGGCAGGATTAATCGTACACAGTCACAGCACCACGGGCCGCAACCGCAGCCTGGAATGCGGCATCGGCAAGTGCGGTGCCTGCGAGATGCTTGTTGACGGACAGGTGCGCCGCATCTGCATCACCAGCGTTGACGGTGTGAAGGAGGTGCGCGAGATTCCCAAGGATTACATGCCCGAGGGCAATGCCCGCAAGGCCAGTGAAACCAAGATTTACAAGACCACGGTAGCCATCGTGGGCGGCGGTCCTGCCGGCCTGGCCTGCCGTGAGCAACTCACCGCACTGGGCATCCCCAACATTGTGGTGGATAACAACGCCACCGAGGGTGGCCAGTTCAATATGCAGACCCACCAGTTCTTCTTCTTTGAGAAGGAGCAGAAGTTTGGTGGCATGCGCGGTTTTGACATCGCCAAGACGCTAGCGGGCGACAACCACGACGGCATCCTGCTCAATAACACCGTGTGGGACTTGCTTGAGGGACGCCGCATCGCCCTGAAGAATATCGTCACCCAGGAGGTGAGCTACATCGATGCCGACCATCTGGTGGTGGCCACGGGTGCCGTGCCGTTCATGCCCGTGTTTGAGAACGATGACGTGCCGGGCGTCTATACCGCTGCCGTGTTCCAGAAGATGATGAACCAGGAACACACCTTGCTGGGCAAGCGCGTGCTCACCGTGGGTGCCGGCAACATCGGCTACCTGACCAGCTACCAGGCCATGCAGGCCGGTGCTACCATCAAGGCCATCATCGAGGGTATGGACCACGAGGGTGGTTTCCCGGTACAGGCCAACCGTGTGCGCCGCCTGGGCATCCCCATCATGACGTCCCACGTGCTGCTGCGCGCCATCCCCAACGAGGATTATACCGGCGTCACCGGCGCCGTGATTGCCGAGTGCCGCAACTTCCAGCCCATTCCCGGCACCGAGCGCGTGATTGACGATATCGACATCATCAACATCTGCACAGGTCTGATTCCCGACAACCAGCTGCTCGTCAAGGGTCGCTCGGTATTTGGCCGCAACGTGTATGGCGCGGGCGATGCCGTCCGCATCGGCGAGGGCACGAGCGCCGTGCTGCGCGGCAAGCAAGTGGCCTATGAGGTGGCTCAGGAGATGGGCCTCCGTTTCCCCTATGAGGATTATCTTGAGGTTTCTCGCCAGTATATCGACTCACAGCAACGCCCCGTGCGCCTGCTTGACCAGCCCCGTCTCCCCAATGAGGAGCGCATGGCCCTGAAACCATACATCAAGATGAACTGCCTGTATGGGTTCGCCTGCAACCCCTGCACCTTTGCCTGCCCACAGGGAGCCATCACCAAGCCCACCACATCATCGGTGCCCATCGTCGATTATGACAAGTGCATCGGCTGTATGCAGTGCGTGAACCGCTGCCCCGGCCTGGCCATCTTTGGCTACGACAAGCGCAAGAACGTGGTGTTCCTGCCGGTAGAGTATGACGTTGAAGAGGGCAAGGAAGTGTTCCTCGTTGACGACAACGGTGCCAAGGTGGGCCAGGGCATCATCGAGAAAGTGCTCAAGAAGGACAACAAGACCCATGTGGCACGCGTCCAGGCCACCCAGGTGGATGACCTGAATCAAGTGAACGGGTTCATCCTCAAGGAGCGCTATCCCGAGCCCGTCACCCTGCGTCCCCTCACCAGCCAGGAGGAGGGCAAATCCTTTGTTTGCCACTGCGAGGACGTGGATGTGAAGACCCTGCTCGCTGTCGTGGGCGACCGCAAATTCATATCGGTGGACGAACTCAAGCACACCACCCGCATGGGCATGGGTCCCTGCCGCGGCAAGCGCTGCGTGTCGCGCGCCAAGCAGATCCTGCGCGCTCATGGCATTGAGGTGACTGGCGACAGCACACCGCGAGCCCCGCTGGCCAACCAGGTCACCCTGGGCGACGTGTATAACGGTGAGACGCGCGAGACCTTCGTGTTTGAACACGGATCGGTCATCGAGAAGGCCGAGACCGAGGTCCTCGTCGCTGGCGGCGGTATGGCCGGCAGTGCCGCATTCCGCTACTTTGCCGAGGCCGGCAAGCGCGTCATCCTGGTCAACTATGACCGCGGCTCGACGTGGCGCTGCATTGGCGGCGGACGCCCCGCCTTCTCCAATCCCGACATCAGCGACATCGCGATGCACAACCTGGAAATCTTCCGCGACGACCAGCAACATTGCAACATCGACCTGAAGATGACCCGCTATGTCAACCTCGTGCACGATGATGCCACCTACCGCTCACTCGACGCCTCACGCGCCTGGAGCGAGGCCTACATGATCGACCGCAAGGACTTCACCCGTGAGATTTCACCCTACTGGAACCCCAACGACAACATTTACAGTCACGCCTTGATCTCAGAGAACTGCTGGCAAGCCACACCTGGCCGCACCATCGAGTATGTGCGCACCGTGGGCAAGCAGCATGGTGGACAGGTGATGGAAGACTGCGAGGTGCTGCACGTTGAGCGCGTGGGTGACAAGTACCGCGTACTGGTGCGCCGCCACGACAAGCACTATGTGGAGTTCACGTGCGACCACTTTGTCAACGCTATGGGCTGGGGCTCCGAGAAGTTTACCGACATGCTCGGCATCGACACCCAGCTCTACCCCGTCAAGCACCAGGCCTTCATCACGCGCCGGTTGCCCAATCTGGGTATCAATGGCGACTCGCTCGACATGATCATCGACCGCCGTCACTACAAGGGCTTCAACGCGGTTTACGGCCAGCAGTTCCTGCACACGGGCCAGATCATCGGCTGCGCGTCGCCCGACTGCGACCCCTATGAGGCACGCCAGAATCTGAAGTACAACAGCCAGGCCTTCCTCAAGATCGTGAGTGAGATGTTTGCCCAGTGGATACCCAATCTGGCATCGGTCGGCTTCCATGCCGTGTGGGCCGGCTACTACATCGAGCCGCGCTACATCATCGACCCCGAGGTGGGTCTGCTCACCGGATTGCGCGGTCACGGCTTCATGCTCGGCCAGTACCTGGCCAAGCTCTATGTGGACAAGTACCTGGGCAAGCCTGTTCCTGACTACATGAAGGACCTCGCCATCGGCGGCAAGGGCCTGAGCGAGAACGCTTTCCAGTAATCACAGCCTCATCTACACAGATCAGGGTGTGTCATAATTCCGCATCTTGTTTTTAACCTTTAGCTCGGCGAAGCTCGATCTAAGGTTCCAGATGCCAACTATGACACACCCTGATTATTATTGGGCGGTGAGGGGTGCGTTATGCCTTGGGGGTATCGTCCTTGGGGGTATCCTTGGGACCCTCATGCTTGCGCACGATGCTGGCCAGATCCACGCCAACGGCGCTCTTGACGGTGTCATTGACCTGGGCGAGCACGATGGGCAGCGTGCCGGTGATGGTGCCTATGCCAGCGCCATTATCGCCACCGGTGCTGTAGATGTTCACGCCCTGGATAGTGGCTACCTGCTCGGCCACGTTGCGGGTGATTTCGGGCAGTTTCTCAATAACCATCTGGGCCACAGCGGCATCGTTATACTTCTTGAAGGCCTCGGCTTTCTTCTCCATGGCCTGGGCTTCGGCCTCACCTTTCTTCTGCACGGCATAGGCCTCGGCCTCTCCACGGGCCTTGATACCCTCGGCCTCTTGCATCATGGCAAACTTCTGGGCTTCGGCCTTGGCACGGATGGCCTCGGCTTCCTGCTCGGCCTCATAGCGCTGTGCCTCGGCATCACGTTTACGCTTCTCCAGGTCGGCCTCGGCGTTCTTCTGGATCTGGAACTTCATGGCCTCGGCCTGGATCTCCTTGGAGTAACGGTCGGCATCGGCCTGCTTGTTCACCTCGGCCAGCAGTTTGTTCTCACGGATGCGGATCTGCTCGTTGGTCAGGTCCTGTTCCTTCTTGGTGCGCGCGATCTGGGCTTCCACCTCTTTCTCGTTGAGCACCTTCTGCTGTTCCTGTTCCTGGATGCGGTAGGCGGCATCGGCCTGAGCCTGTCGGGTGTCGGCTTCCTGCTTTAGATCGGCGCGGCGAATGGTGAGTTCGTTCTGGCGCTCGGCGATAGCAGTCTGCGACTGCACGGTAGCATCATTGGCCAGTTTCTCGTTCTCGGCCTTGGCCTGGGCGATGTCCTTCTCGGCCTGCGCCTTGGTGATGGCGGCGTTCTTGCGTATGGTCCACGTGTTGTCGGCACCCAGGTTCTCGATCAATCCCAGTTCATCGGTGATGTTCTGCACATTGAATGCGAGAATCGAGATACCCAGCTTGGCCATGTCGGGAGCCGCCTTGTCCATGACCTGGTTGGAGAATCCGTCACGGTCCACGTTCAATTCCTTCAGCCCCTGGCTACCGATGAGCTCGCGCAGGTTACCCTGCAGCGTGTCCTGCAACTGACTCGAAATGGTCGCGGGGTCCATGTTCAGGAAGTTGCGGGCGGCCAGGCGCACACCCTCGGGCGTGGGAGTCACGGCCACCTTGGCCACGGCATCCACATTCACGTTGATAAAGTCGTTGGTGGGTACACTGCGCTCGGTGCGGATATCTACCGTCAACTGACCCAGATACACCTTGTCGAGACGCTCAAAGATGGGGATCTTCACACCACCGGCGCCAATCAGGATGCGCGGTTCACGCTTGATACCCGAGATGACATAGGCGGTGCTGGGGGGAGCTTTCACATAGCAAGTGAACAACACAACCAATAGCAGCACAATAATCACAGCTGCAACAATTCCGATTTCTAATGCTCCAAATTCCATAATAAAAGAGATTTATGACCCAATTCACGGATCTGTTATACTACTGATACCTATTTTCTAAAAACTGGTTTAAAATGTTTGCTTATTACCCTCTGGAAGCAAAACCCACTACAAAGATAGTGCAAACCGAGCGGAGAACAAAAAGAATTTATTCTTTTTTATATCCCGAGGTGCCGCCTATCTTGGCCGCATGGCAACGGTAGTGCAAACCGAGCGGAGAACAAAAAGAATTTATTCTTTTTTTTATCCCGAGGTGCCGCCTATCTTGGCCGCATGGCAACGATAGTGCAAACCGAGCGGAGAACAAAAAGAATTTATTCTTTTTTATATCCCGAGGTGCAGCCTATCTTGGCTGTCTAGCACCGATAAAATAAAACCAAATAATCCAAATCAGTTTTCTCAATAATATGCAATTTCCGTGCCAATTTTCACCATGGGGCGAACCTCAACGAGGTTCTTGCACGGTCTTTCCATTTAAAATCATTAGTGTCCAAGGAAAGTTTAGCAGGCCTTCAGCCTGCACAAGGCCGCTGGCTTGTGCAGGTCATTCGACCTGCCAGACTGACTCGTACACAGGGGTTCCGTTCGGCTTCGCCTCACTCCACCACCTGCCTATAACCTGACTGCCCTACGGGCTTAACAAAAAAAATCGCCCGGGAATGGGCGATTTTTTTGAATGATGGATTTGCAGGGTCAATTTCCGCTGAGCAGGAAGTCGATGAGTGATGTGGCATCGGCTATGGTGATTAGTCCGTCGCCTGTTACATCAGCATTAAGCTCGTTGAAATCGGTTGCTGAAGAACCCAGCAGGAAGTCGAGGATCATGGTAACATCCTTGATGGTCAACTCACCATCGCCATTCACGTCACCAGATCCACTGGGATTATCAGGCTCGTCGAATACTTCCAGATAAACGATGTTGGACGACTGCTTCACGCCGTTGTAGGTGTAGTGCAGCTGGATACCGATGCGCCAGTTGAAGAAGGGCTCAAAGCCCTCGGCATTGGTGCGGAAGAAGTAGATGCTGCCGGGACGCAGCATGTAATTGTCCTGCCACATGTCGTAGGTCACCTCGGTCACATCCTCCTGCAGGCCATACTTGCTCGCCTCGAAGGTGAAGAGCTCACCACGGTCGGTGTAGATGCTGTAGCTCAGGCCCTCCTCGTTAATGCCATAGCCATCAACGTCGGTGAGTTCAAAGGTGGATATGAGGGCAGAGCCGCCAGTCTCGTCTCCATTGTCATACCATTCTTCGACAACGGGATCGATGGGTACGGCGGGATGATCACCTGCGAGGGTGGTGCTCCAGTTCAGCTCACCACGCCAGTGTCCGAACTGGTCGGTAATGGTAAGACCCGTATTGCCGTTTGCCCAGCTATTTGAGGATACCTCCGAAACGAAATTATGACCACTGGAATTGTCCATGCTGATGCAGTCGTCCTGGATGGTATAGGTCACCGTCATCACTGAATTATCGGGCACGACATAAATCTCATCCTGACCATATCGGTCAGTCCTATAATAAGAGGTGCCCCATCCCAAGCGTTCGGCAGTGTTTGTCGTGGGATTCCATGAAACATACTGATCCAGCGGTACGATGATCTTGTGGCCATCATCACTCAATGTGCCCATGACCCAGGTGTAACGTGGCTCATGCACATTAGACCTACACTGTACAGGTTCGTACAGATAGACGGTTCTGCCGTCGGGAGCGTAAACAATGTAGGTTTCGTCACCCTGGCGGCATAATTCATGCGGCCAGATCGTTGGGTAACGATCATATCTGTCTTTGAGATAAACCTCACTCTTGTGGCAGATGGCGTTACCCCGACGGTTGAAGGTCTTAAGCTCGCCCTCGGGCCTGTCTTCGAGTACCGTAGGCTCAAAATAGGGCATGAACTGGACTTTCAGATTCACTGGCCATGCGTTTGTTAAAGACCCACTGGCATTGTACCAGCAGACTCCGAGACCCTTATGTGCATTCCGGGGGTCACTCCACTGATTGTCTTCGTCGAGCGTGATTTTATCGCCGTCGATGGTGAAGGTGGCCTCGATCACGTCGTAATTGGGAAGTGTACTTACTTCTTGATTATTACCATTAGTGGTGACTTTTTCATAAACCCAACGCAGTTTCGCGTGATAATCACCGTAAAATTCCAGACACTGCCCCAGCGGCACATGAATCTTACCATCCACAATCGTGCCCTTTATCCAAGCAGCGGATGTACCCTGGACGATTCCCTTGATATATACCACATTGCTGTTCTCGGAATACACCATCTCGGCAGTGCTGTTAACGTAGTAATTGTCTCGATCTTTATATTCACTGGTGTGGATGGAGCGGAAGTACTTCTTGTAAGTGCCTTCAGGCTGCTGTGTAATAATGGTGAGGGGTGCTGAGAACTTGGTGAACACGTCAACCTGGTACAGATAATCAGGCTCAACATCTACTACAACAGCAAGACCTGTCGTGCCATTGAGGTCATCGTTCGGTCCTAATGAACTGTTATCGAGAGAGATAAAGTCGCCATAGATGGTGAAAGTGACTTCGGTCACGCTGGGGTCGAGGTTGAATCTCCATTCCTCGCTGCTGTTCATATAGGCCTGCCCCCATCCCAACTTGAAGCCGTAACCATAATCGTCTTCATAATAGATGTACTGTCCCATGGGCACATGGATCTTGTTGCCTGCTTTAGTGCCCATGACCCAGCTTCCGAAGCCATCAGAAACGACGTTACAGATATAAACTGTCTCGCCGTCAGGGGCATAGACGATATCCACTGTACCTTGCTGATCATAAATGGAACCATCATAAACGGAATAGCCGCTGCGGTTGTAGGTCACGAGCTCGCCCTCGGGTTGCTCGGTGATAACGGTAGGTATTTCGGCAGCAGTATATTCCGAATTCCATTCCAATAAGTAAGGCGCCTCGCCCCCGTCCCAAACCCAAACGACTACCAAACCTGTTGCGCCATCACCGTCAATGCCGCCAGATGTGTTGTCGATAGTGATGGTTCCATCGTTATTGATGGTGAATGTGGCCTCGGTGACCGTGGGGTCTTTTTCAATTACAAAATTGCCGTCACCATTTCGTGATGACGAGCCCCAAGCCAACATTGCTCCTTCGCTACTGCCCCAATAGATGTATTGTCCCATGGGAATGGTGATTTTGTTACCGTTCACGGTGCCTTTCACCCAAGAGCCTTCAGGAGTTGCAGCAACGGGATTCTGGATGTAAACCAGACCATTGTCGGGGTCGATGACAATCTTGGAATAAGTGCTCTTGTTGTTAATTCCTTGATCATCGGTGTCAATGGTGGTGCCGGTGTGCATGAAGGTGGCGACAGCTCCATCGGGCTGGTCATAAATGACATGGGGCGAGCCGATAAGTACGGTGTTCCACTCGATGCTGAAATCATCGTAGTAATCAGAATAGTGATGGAACACAGCAAGACCTTCACGCACGCTATTGGTCTGACGGGTGTTGTCCATCACGAGGTTGTCGCCATCGATAGTATAGGTCACCGTGGCAACTCGGGGATCCAACGAGGTGATGTATCTTTCCTCGTCATTATCCCAAGTACATTGTCCCCATCCAATCAAGAAACCATCATCATCCCCATTAGAATAAATGTACTGTCCCAGGGGCACGACGATTTTACCGTCACGGATGGTGCCCTTCACAAATGAATTACAATCGGTACCGACAGCAATGTCAGAGATATAAACCGTTTCACCGTCGGGGGCATAAACGAAATATACATTGTTCTCTTGTTCGTATTCTGTACCCTTGGAATCAATGTAACTGCCAGACCTCTTGTAGATACGCGCCTCGCCTTCGGGCTCGTCATAGATGACATTCGTGCTCTGCTGAGGTTGATAATAAGAAGCGCACTCAAGGCTGTAGTTTCCATAAAAATATTCCTCTTCAAGCTCTGTATTGCTGATGACCAACAAGCCTGAAGTGCCAACCGAGACATATTCCTCCTCAAAATCAGGACCAGTCGGCTCAAAATTGGTGTTGTCCAATGTGAGGGTTTGGTTCTCGAAGTCAATGGTGTAGGTGGCATTGCTCACGTCGGGTTTGTACTTGACTGCCCAGTCGCCATCATCGTCTTTGGTCATTGTGCCCCACACCATGACATAACCATTATCAGAATTCTCATACTGATAGAGGAATTGTCCCATAGGCACAGTGATTTTGTTGCCAGATAAGGTACCCATTACCCATGCAGGGCTTTCATTGGCAACGGGACGTTCAATATAGACCGTCTGTCCGTTGGGGGAGAAAACAACCTTAGAAGTCTTGCTAAAAAATCCTGCATCATGACCCTTGCAAACGATATAGCCGAAGTGGGTGAAGGTCATCACCTCACCGTCGGGCTGCTCATCGATGACACGGGTGCCGCCACTGAGTTTAGGCTCTTGTTTGGGCTGAGCCTTGTGAGCTTCGGCCCTGGCATTGAACTCCTCGATGGCCGCTTGCCTTGCGGCCTCCTTCTTGGCCTTGCTAGCCTCGGCATGAGCCTTGGCCTTCTGGGCAAAAACTGACTGCCGCACTGGGCGGTTTAGTTCAGTTTTCACGTCAGCCGAGGCACCCACCGCAATGGTGAGGCCCAGCAGTAGTAAAAGGATCTTCTTCATAAGCTTTTTGTTTTATTTGTTAATAAAAATGGATTTACCGGGGTTATACTCTTGCAAAAATAAAAAAAATTATCAGTTATTCATGATAAATTTTCAAGATTTAATATTCGTTAACTATTCTCACAGCAAGCCTCTACTGGCCACCTTGCAACGGGTGTGGCATCTGAAGAAACTGATGGCGCGTCATAATTGGCTTGGCCAAAGCTAAATGTTCGCCAAATTAGCGATATTCGCATTAGGCCCGCAGGGTTTGGCTAGGCCTAGTTAAAGGTTGGGGCAACATCTAAATCATTGCTTCAAAAAATTTTTTCTTATTTTTGTGAAACTTTTTGACTACGTTGTGCGTCTAAGAGGTAAACAAGTACAAAATAACCCAATAAAAAAAGTAACAACTATGAAGAAGTTATTCCTGGCTTTGAGCCTTGTAGCCCTTGTGACAATGACGATGACATCGTGCCTACGTGTAAAAGTTGGCGAGAACGGCTGGTCACTCATCAACAGGAGTGGTCATCACAACGACACGCCCTCACAGGTGCATCAAGTCAACACCGATACACAGATGCAAGCATTTGACGACCTGGACGTGGCTGGCCCGTTCAACGTGATTCTGGAGCAGGGACAGGCAAGCACAGTGCGCGTGGAAGGTACCGTGGACCAGCTCGGCAACATGACCATCTATGTCAAGGACGGAACCTTGACCATCGACATGAAAGAAGACATGATTGATGCCGGCAAGTTCTTCAAGGGCTTGCAGGTGATTGTCACCACACCCACCATCAAGGACATCGGCATCGCCGGATCGGGCAAGGTGACCGCCCCCAACGCATGGCAGGCCGGTGATATCAATCTCTCGATTGCCGGATCGGGCAACATCACCCTGGCGGGACTGACGTGCCAGGATATGCGCATCGAGATCGCTGGATCGGGCGATGTGACCACGGGCATGGTACAAGCCCATGAGGTGAAAACCGAAATCGCTGGCTCGGGCGACATCGACATCGCCGGACTCACCAGCCAGAAACTGAGCAACGAGATTGCCGGATCGGGCAACATGACCTTCAATAACCTGAATGTGGACCTTGTCTATAGTGAGATCGCTGGATCGGGTGACATCTACCTGCGGGGCAAGGTTGGCTCACACAAGGAGGATATAGCTGGCAGCGGCAAGGTCCACATCAATGAATAACTCCACGCCTCTCCAACCCTCACGCCGCAACGGACCTCACGCTAAGCCACAAAGTTTTTTAGATCGGCCTGGCGACCGAGAAATTAAACAAAAATTAATTTAAAAATTAAGCAAAAATAGTTTTAGAACTTGGCTGATAATCAGCCAAGTTCCTTTAATTTTAATTACAATTTTTGTTTAATTTCTCCGCGCTTGCGAGGATGTAAATTCCTAGTTTTTGAGTCCTAGTTGGAAGAGCATTTCGGTGGTGGTACTGTGGCGAATACCGTTCAGGTCGCGCAGGTAGGCGTTGACATCGGTGGGGGCCATGTGACGTGCGTTGTTGAAGCGCTCGGGCCGTGTGATGCGGGTAAACACCACACGCTGGATAGCGGTCTTGTGGCAACGGCCCACGCTGTAGCCCATCAGCTCGGGGTGCTTGCCAGGACCGTTGGACGACCAGTAGATGACGGTATCGCCCTCGCAGCCCAGGTAGATGACGCTGTGGCCCGCTTCCTGGTCGGCGGTCTTGTCGTCGTTACAGCCGATGATGGCTCCACTGTCACTGCCACGGCTCTCGTTGCGGTTCCAGAAGATTTTCATCAGGTCGCCCGCCACGGCACGTTGCCAGATGCCGAGGGCACACCACTCGCTATCGGTCAGGTAGCGCTCGTCGGGCCGCTCCTTGTTGCGATCGCTCTTGGCACCGCGATAGGCCGTGAAGCTGTAGCCCGCGCCCAGCTCATGCACGAGCACGCCCAGGCCAGGACCGTTGGCATTGGCCCGCCCCCAGAAACCCACGCCATCGTCCTGCCCCACCCCGTCGGGGTTGAACTCGTCGGCGATGCCCACGCGCGGCTTCATGTTCACCCACGCTTCACGCGTGATCTTGTGCTTGGTGTCCCACAGGAGCAACGCCTTGATCAGCACGCCAAATGTCGCGCTGGAGCAGAATGACGGTTGCGCCAACATGGGGTCAAAACGGGGCCACTCGTCGCCTGCCGTCATCTGGAAGGCATCATGCAACCCACGCCAGGTGGTCTTGGCAAACAGCTCGTTGGGGCGGCCACCAGTATAGTAACCGCCATGCTGGGGAAAGGAGTCAATGGCGGCAAGCATCGCCCGCTGCCACCCCTTGTTCACCTTGTCACGCGCCGGGGCTTGCCCCACCAGACACAGCAAGGCCAGAATCACTATATATACCCGCTTCATCGAGGATGTTTCACCTTTGCTCATACCGCGCTGCCACCACATCCCAATCAATGATCTGCCACAGGGCGGCCAGATGATCGGGGCGACGGTTCTGGTAGTCGAGGTAGTAGGCATGTTCCCACACGTCCATCGTCAACAGCGGGCACAGGCCGCGCTGGATGGGATTGGCGGCATTGGGCTCCTGGCTGATGAGCAGGTGGCCCTGGGCATCGGCACTGAGCCACACCCAGCCCGAGCCAAAGAGCGTGGCACCGGCTTGAGCAAACGCCTCCTTGAAGGCCTCAAACGAGCCAAATTGTGCCTCGATGGCATCGGACAGGCGGCCCGTGGGCGCATTGTCGGGCACGGGTGCCCTGAACTGCGAGAAGTACAGGTTGTGGTTCAGGATCTGGCCCGCATTGTTGAGCATCCCTCCCTGGGCCTTGAGCACGACATCTTCCAGTGCCAGCCCCTCCAGTCCGCTACCGGGCAGAGCGGCATTCAGGTTGTTCACATAGGCTTGCAGGTGCTTGCCATGATGAAAACCCAGCGTGCCGGCACTCACCACTGGCTCCAGCGCATGGTCACTATATGGCAGCGCCATCAACTCAAATTTTCCGTCAACAGGCATTGTCTTTTTCATCATTGTCAATTTGATTTAGGTTTATAATCATTTATCCTCAGTAAAGTGGCAAAGGTAGTAAATACTTTTCACATGACAAGAATAATAATTAACTAAAAATCACTACCTTTGCCGTCATGAAAAGGATTAGCGACTGGAAAGATAAGGAGAAGTTGAAGGCGAGCCTCATGGACTGGCTCAAGGCGGCCCTGGGCAAGACCTGGCTCACCATCAATCAGTTTATTGACAAGAACCTGTTTCAATATGCTGGCGCACTGGCCTTCAACACTGTGCTGGCCATCGTGCCGCTGGTGGCCCTGTTCTTTGCCGTCTCGCGCGGTTTTGGCTACAGTGGTATCATCGAGACGACCATCAGGCAACTGCTCTCCAGCCAGCCCGATGCCGCCAACTACATCATCCAGTTTGCCAACTCCTACCTGACCAATGCCCGCAGCAGCGCCATCATCGGCTTTGGTGTGCTGGTGATGCTCTACTCGGTCATCGGCCTGATCAACAACATCGAGACAGTGTTTAACACCATCTGGAATGTGAAGCGCCCGCGCGGCATCGCCCGGCGCGTGATGAGCTACCTAAGCATGTTTTTCCTGGCACCGGTCACCATCGTCATCGTGTCGGGTATCCACTTGGCCGTGAGCCGCTTCATCGACGGCTCCAGCACATTTGCCTTCTTTGCGCCACTGTGGCAGCAACTCATCAAGCTCATCCCCATCGCGGTAATCACCCTCGTGTTTATCATAGTCTATAAGCACGTCCCCAACACGCGCGTGCAGCTACGGCACACCATCGTTCCCGCACTGCTCGCCGCCATCTTCATCGACCTGCTGCAACGTGCCTACGTGTATAGCCAGATCCTCTTGTCGAGCTACAACGCCATCTACGGCTCGTTGTCGGCCCTGCCGCTGTTCATGCTGTGGGTACAGTTCTCGTGGTACATCGTCCTGTTCTTTGCCCTGCTCACCCACACCAGTCAGGACTATGACTACTACTCGCTGTACAGGGGCAAGGGGGATGTCCCCTACAACGACCGCACGTTGTTGAGTGCCGCCCTGCTGGGAATGATCTGCCGCGCGTTCCGCGACGGCAAGGAGCACTACACCGCCACGCGGCTCAAACAGGAAACGGGCATCCCCACCAGGCTCATCAACGAGGTGCTCAACGACCTGTGCGAGGTACAGATGCTCGTGGAGCGAAAAGAGCACGAGCTGGCAGAGCCCACCTATGCCCCCTACGAGGACACCGACAACATCACCGTGGGCAAGATGCTGGAAAAACTCAATGCCAATGGCAAGGTGTTCCAGCAACTCCATATCCTGGACAGCATCAACCCCCAGACGGTGAAACACATCAACCATACCTGGCAAACCTACCTCGCAGGCATGAACGAGGTGAAAATCTCTGACCTGTGGACCCAACCCGACGATCAAACAACTAGAAACTAGGGACTAAAAACTAACAACTAAAAACTAACAACTATTTGCTTTCTTTTTTTCAAACAACATTTACAACAATGAACAACATAAACAACTTTTTTTTAACGCTGATTGCGCGGGTTACTTTTATGCGTTAGCGGATGCCAACTAGAAACTAGGGACTAAAAACTAACAACTAATGCCTAAAACAAAGACTCTCTACGTGAGCGACCTGGATGGCACCTTGCTGGGCGATGACTCGCAACTGTCGGCAGCAACGGTCGCCATGCTCAACCGCATTATCGGCCAGCAAGGCGGCCTCTTCACGGTAGCCACCGCCCGCACTCCCGCCACCGTGGTGCCCCTCATGCAGGACGTTCACGCCACGTTGCCGTTCATCGTCATTGGCGGCGCGGCAATGTGGGACCCCATCACCGCCAGCTATCAGCACACGCGCGGCATCGACACCGACACCATCAGCGCCGTGGCCACGGTGTTTGACCGCCACGGCATCCACCCCTTCATCTACCGCCGCCACGGCCACCTGTTGCACACCCACCACTGCGGCCCCCTCTCGCCCCAGGAGGAACGCTTTGTCACCGCCCGCCAGCACCTGCCATTGAAGAAATTCTTCCTCGACGACAAGGACTACCGCCACAGCGACGACGAGGCCTTGCTCATCTTCTCGATGAACAAGTATGCCGTGCTCAAGGCCATCGCCACCGACGTCCAGGCCACCGTCCACTCCTGCACCGTGATGCTGTATCACGACATCTTTGACGAGAGCGAGGGCTACCTCGAGATCTTCACCGCAGGCACCAGCAAGGCCGCCGCCATACGCGACCTGGCCCGCCAGGTGGGAGCCCGTCGCATCGTCGTCTTTGGCGACAACCGCAACGACATCGCCATGATGCAAGCCGCCCACCACAGCGTGGCGGTAGCCAACGCCTTCCCCGAAGTCAAAGCCGCCGCCAGCGAGGTCATCGGCCCCAACACCCAGGACAGCGTCCCCCACTGGATCGAACAAGATTTAGTCGATGCCCAAGTTAGTTGTTAGTTGCTAGTTGTTAGTTGTTAGTTGCTAGTCCCTAGTTTCTAGTTGGCATCCGCTAACGCCTAAATTAACCCGCGCAATCAGCGTTAAAAAAAAGTTGTTTATGTTGTTCATTGTTGTAAATGTTGTTTGAAAAAAACGTTGTAAATGTTGTTTGAAAAAAACGTTGTAAAGGTTGTTTGATAAAATGAAACTGTTGTTTGAAAAACTGTGCTTATTGTCTGCACTTGATCAGGATGCAGATGCCCTGGGATCGGTCATTCTTGTCGATTAATCTAAAGAACACCCTTGCCACATGTTTACTGTTACGCAAAAAATCACTACCTTTGCACCGCATGGCTAACCTGCGCAACATATATGACTCGCGTCGCATCTGGAAGGTGGTGTTTCTCGCCATCTCGCTGGTGCTTGTGGCACTGTTCCTGTATATCTCCAACAATCTGGTGAAGGACCTGGCCGTGCAGGAACGCGAGCGCATGGAGATCTGGGCCAACGCTACCCAGGAGCTGGCGACCATGGGCAGCGGCGGTGAGGTGGACGAGAACGGCAATCCCGTAGGCAGCAACGCCACCGATGTGGACTTCCTGCTCAACATCATCGAGGGCAACCACAACATCCCCGTACTGCTGGTCGATGACGATGGCAACATACTGCTACACCGCAACTTCCGCCTGCCAGAGCCCGAGGACAGCCTCGCCTTTGAGACCTCGCCCGGCAATCTGGAGTACCTCAACAAGAAGCTGCGGCACCTCAAGAACAGCGAGAACAAGATTGACATCAAGATTGACGACGAGACCACCCAGTACCTGTACTATGAGGACTCGACACTGCTGCGCCGCCTCTCCTATTTCCCCTACATCCAGCTGGCCGTGCTCATCCTGTTCTTTGCCATCGCCTACTTTGCCCTGATGAGCATCAAGCGCGCCGAGCAAAACAAGGTGTGGGTGGGACTGTCCAAGGAGACCGCCCACCAGCTGGGGACCCCCATCTCATCGCTGATGGCATGGACCCAGCTGCTCGACTCGATGGGCGTGGACCAGAGCATCGTCACCGACATGGACAAGGACGTGAAGCGCCTCTCGACCATTGCCGACCGCTTCTCCAAGATCGGCTCCATGCCCGACAAGGAGCTCATGCCCATCAACGAGGCGGTGATCAACAGCCTGGAATACATGCGGGCCCGCATCCCCAAGCGCGTGAGCCTCAACATCCACACCAACGACCAGACCAACAATGGCGTGATGCTGAGCCAGACCCTGTTTGCCTGGGTGATGGAAAACCTCACCAAGAATGCCGTCGATGCCATGGATGGCGAGGGACAGCTCGACATCACCGTCGAGGACAGCCCCAACAATGTCGTCATCCTGGTCAAGGACACGGGCAAGGGCATCGCCCGCAAGAACTTCAAGAACGTGTTCAACCCGGGCTTCACCACCAAGAAGCGCGGCTGGGGACTGGGACTGACCCTGGTCAAGCGCATCATCGAGGAATACCACAACGGACAAATCTATATCAAGGAGTCGGAGGTGGGCAAAGGCACCACCTTTGGCATCGAACTCCCTAAAGTCAAATCATGATGAGCCCCAACGACAACAACACCTCACGCGTGACCATGCTGGGCACTGGCAACGCCATGTGTGTCAACTGCTACAACACCTGTTTCTACCTCCACACCCCCAAGGGCGGCCTGCTCGTGGACGGTGGCGGCGGCAACGGCATCCTGCAACAGTTGCTCAAGGCCAGAATCCCCTACGAGAGCATCCACCACATGTTTGTCACCCACAGCCACACCGACCACATCCTGGGAGCCATCTGGATGATGCGCAAGATCTCGCCACTCATCTTCAAGGGCAAGCACAAGGGACCCTTCACCATCTATTGCAACGACGTGGTGCGCCACGCCCTCCACACCATGGCCCAACTCATGATTCCGCGCAAGATCTTCAATTCCATCGGGCAAACCATCATCCTGCGTGAAGTGCACGACGGGGAGCAGCTCGACATCGACGACATGAGGGTCACCTTCTTTGACATCGCCTCGACCAAGGCCAAGCAATATGGCTGTGAGGCCAAGCTGCCCGACGGGCAGCGCCTCGTGTGCCTGGGCGACGAGCCCTACACCATGCCGAGCGAACCCTATGCCCGCGGCTGTGACTGGCTGATGTGTGAGGCCTTTTGCCTCTACAAGGACCGCTTCACCTTCAACCCCTACGAGAAAAGCCACAGCACCGCCCTCGATGCCGGTATGCTGGCCCATGAGCTCGGCGTGAAGCACCTCGTGCTGTATCACACCGAGGACACCCACCTCGACACCCGCGCCACCACCTATGCCGCCGAGGCCGCCCAATACTACCACGGCCCCATCCTGGTCCCCAACGACCTCGACTCCTTTGACCTCACTTAATCACTACCCCCCAAAAAACTCAAAACCGCCATTAAAGCTGCTAAACTTCTTCAAAAAACGCGACTTTAGCAGCTTTCAGCGCGGCTTGCCACAAATGATTTGTACTTAAGGGATAAAATGACTACCTTTGCAGTTTGGTTAGATCACATGAGTAAACGGTGGACATACTGGTTGATGGCGGTCGTCGCGGCGATGGTGCTCGCGGCGTGTGCCAGCATCGGGTCGCCCGAGGGCGGGCCGCGTGACTACACACCGCCCCAGGTGACAAAGACCTCGCCCGCGCCCGGCAGCGTCAACTTCAAGGGCAACAAGGTGGAAATCACCTTCGACGAGATCATCAACCTCAAGGACCAGCAGAAGAAGGTCATCATCTCGCCCGCCCCCAAGACCCAGCCGCTCATCCGCACCGTGGGCAAGAAGATCACGGTGGAGTTCCGCGATGAGCTGGAAGAGAACACGACCTACGTCATCGACTTCTCTAACGCCATCGAGGACAACAACGAGAACAACCAGCTCGACGGCTACACCTTTGCCTTCTCGACCGGTGACGAGATCGACACACTGGCCGTGTCGGGCATCGTGCTCAGGGCCCACGACCTGGAGCCCATGCAGCACGTCATCGTGGGTCTGCACAGCAACCTCGACGACACGGCGTTTACCCATGTGCCGCTGGAGCGCGTGAGCCGCACCAACGACCGCGGCCTGTTCACTATCCGCAACCTCAAGCCCGGCAGTTACCACGTGTTTGCCCTCAACGATGTGGACGGCGACTACCGCATGGCACGCACCGAGGACATCGCCTTCCTCGACACGATTGTCGTGCCCACCACCAGCCAGTTCACCTCCCAGGACACCATCTTCACCTATGACCGCCGCGTGGACACCGTGATGACCGCCACCCACACGCTCTACCTGCCCAACGACCTGCTGCTGTGCATGTTCAACGAGGGGTACCGCTCCCACTACATGAGACAGAGCGCCAGGCCCGAGGCCCACAAGCTGCACTTCCTCTTTGGCGCTCCCAGCGACAGCCTGCCCGGTATCGAGGTGCTGCAACCCGCCCAGCACGCCACCGACTGGTACCGCATCGAGCGCAACGTGGACAACGACTCCCTGTTCTACTGGATCACCGACTCGGCCATGATCAAGACCGACACCATCATCGTGGCCATGACCTACCTGCGCACCGACACCGCCGACCGCCTGGAACAGGTCACCGACACCATCCGCCTGGGCTACCGCAAACCCAGCGCCCAAGTCAAGGAGGAGCAAAAGAGGGCCAAGGAGAAGGAGAGCCGCGCCAAGCGCCTGGCCGAACTGCTTGAGAAACAGGAAAAAGCCGCCGCCATGGGCAAGGAGCTGGACGAGGGCGAGCTGGACGAAATCAAGGAGCTGCAACACGTTGATCCACAGGACATCCCCAGGCTCAAGATGGAACTCGGCAAGAGCGGCGCCATCGATGTGGGGGACTCGATCACACTCAAGTTTGACGCGCCCATCGCCAGCATCAACCCCAGCGGGGTGCATCTAGAGGTCAAGCGTGACACGCTGTGGGTGCCCTACCCCGGCCCCACCCCCACCCTTCGCCCCGTGGACGACTGCAACCCCATGCGCTACTGGATTCCCGCCACGATGCTCCCCGACTCGACCTACCGCCTGACCATCGACAGCGCGGCAGTGACATCGGTCTATGGCCTCACCTGTGACAAGCTGAGCAAGGAGATGAAGGTGAGAGGCCTGGAAGAATATGCCAACGTCTATTTCCATGTCAACGTCAAGGACGGCGCCGTTGTGCAACTGCTGGCCTCGGGAGAAAAGGTGCAACGCACTGTTCCCGTCAAGAACAACGCCTTTGAACTGCTCAACGTGCCTGCCGGCACCTACTACCTGAAGCTCATCATCGATGCCAACGGCAACGGTGTGTGGGACACTGGCAACTACCACAACCACCTGCAACCCGAGGAAGTGTATTACTACCCCAAGCGGCTGAAGCTGCGCCGCAACTGGGACCTGGACGAGAACTGGAATATCTATGAGACAGCCCTCGACCTCCAGAAACCCGATGACATCAAGCACAACAAGCCCGAGCAAGCCAAGAATAAGGTCGAGAAGAAAAAACAGCAGGGCAACGAGGAGGAAGAAGAGGAAGAGGATGAATTCTCTACCGGATTCAACAACTCCTACACGGGCAACAAGTACAACGACGCCAAGAACAACCGCAACAACCGCCGCCTCAATCGCTGAGGATGTTAGTTTCTAGTTTTTAGTTTCTAGTTGTAAATGTGACCCGCGCAATCAGCGTTAAAAAAGGAACAGTTGTTTAAGTTGTTCACCGTTGTAAATGTTGTTTGAAAAAAAACGTTGTAAAGGTTGTTTTTTAAAAAAACTGTTGTAATTGTTGTTTGAAAAAAAACGTTGTAAAGGTTGTTTGAAAAAAACGTACTCGGGGGCAACGTTATAGGCGCTTGCGGTCCCTGTTAAGCCATGTGGCAAACCACACCACTGAGATAACGATGACAGCCAGTACCACCCATGGGATTAACTCGGTGTGGCCAATGGCCTGGGGAGATGCCACCAGGAACGAGGTGCACACCACAGTCATGAATACGGCAGGAATCAGGGTGATGATATAAGCCTTGCGGTTACGGGCCAGATAGACGGTGATCATCCACAGGGTGAATACCGACAGAGCCTGGTTGTACCAGCCGAAGTATTGCCACAGCACGTTAAAGCCATCGGGGTTCTCCATCTGCCAGATGAGCAACAGCAACGAGGCCACAAACAAGGGAACGCTGACTATGAGTCGGCGCACCATGCTCTTCTGCTCAAAGTGCAGTGCCTCGGCAATGATGAGGCGCGCACTGCGGAATGCCGTATCACCGCTAGTGATGGGAGCGGCCACCACGCCCAGGATGGCCAGTGTGCCCCCCACGATGCCCAGCCAGCTGCTGCACACCAGGTTAACCACCTCGGGAGCGGTAAAGTATTGGATCAGGGTCTTGCCGTCGGCCAGACGCGCCTGTGCCATGAAGTCGTTGACGGTCTCGGGGCTGACCACCTCTTTCCAGCCGCCATAATAGAAGAAATAGGACGAGACAGTGGCCCAGATGAGTGCCACAATGCCCTCGGTTATCATTGCGCCGTAGAAGATGGGCCTGGCCAGGCGCTCACTCTTGAGGCAGCGGGCCATGAGCGGGCTCTGTGTGGCATGGAAACCACTGATGGCACCACAGGCGATGGTAATGAACAGGCAGGGGAAGAAGGGATTCTTGTGCAAATAGCCCACCACGCCCAGGGTGTCCTTGCCGTCAATCACCTGGGGCTGGGTCCACTGCGACAGGTCGCCCAGGTTCCACAATTCGGGCAGCTGCGGCATCTTCACCAGCAAGCCCACCAGCAGGCCGGCAGCCATCACCAGCAATGCGATGGCAAACAGCGGATAGACCCGACCGATGATCTTGTCGATGGGCAGCAGCGTGGCCACAACATAGTAGGCAAAGATGGCCACAATCCACCAGATGGTAGCCGCATCACCGCCCCACATGCCCTTGAGGATGAGTGCCGGGCTATAAACAAAGACGGCTCCCACCAACAGCAACAGCAACACCGTGAAAACCAGCATCACGCTGCGGGTACCCGAACCCAAGTACTTGCCGATCAACGTGGGCAGATTGGCACCGTCGTGGCGCAACGAGAGCATTCCGCTCATGAAGTCGTGCACCGCGCCGGCAAAGATGCAGCCCAGCACAATCCACAGATAGGCCGCAGTGCCAAACCACATGCCCATGATGGCGCCAAAGATGGGACCCGTTCCCGCAATGTTCAGGAACTGGATCATGAACACTTTCCACGTGGGCAATGCCACATAGTCCACGCCATCGGCCAGGCGCACGGCTGGTGTCTCGCGGTCATCGGGACGCATCACGCGTTCCACAACAGCACCATAAATCATATAGCCCAGCACGAGTGCGGCAAGGCTGATCATAAAGGTAATCATAACTCTATCTGTTCTTTATCGTTGGTTAAATTTTCGCAAAAATACAAATATTTGGCTGAATACGGCACAAATAGGGAAATTTTATCATTGGTGTCTGGGGAAAGTCTAGCAGGCAGAAGGCCTGCACAAGGCCAGCGGCCTTGACTATTCTTAACCCTAGGGCGCACTGGCCGAAGGTCAGTGTGGCCTAGGGAAAGCAGACCATAATAGGAGCGGGCCTCGAAGAGGGCCAATAACGTCAGAATCAGGCAATTTGACTATGGTGCGCTTGTCGTAGTGAGTGGCCCCCTTCAGGGCCCATATCGACATGAGCGTCTCTCCCCAGGCCTCACTGACCTTCGGCCAGTGCGCCCTGGGGTTGCCTCAATTCAAGGCCAGCGGCCTTGCGCAGGCCTTCGACCTGCTCGCCTGACAAAGCAAGCCCCTTCAAACAAAAACATCATAATAGCTTTGATCCCGAAGTGCTTATGCAACCTTGCTGATTTTTTACCGGACAGTAATGAGATTTTATGGGTCTTCATCGCTGGTGAGGGCGGCATTGCGGCGCAGCGTCTTGTAACGCAGGCGCGAGATCGCGCTGTGGGCAAAGGTGCGCTTGAACTCGCCTGACGTCATCCCCTGGACGCGCTCGCGCGTCAATGTCATCACCGCGGGCGTGGGGGCAAAATCCTCGATCGTGGTGGGCACGGCTCCCCTGTTGTGGGGACAGCACAACTGGCACTCATCACATCCCACGACCCGATTGCCCACCACAGTGCCCACCCAGTGGGGCAGCACCTCGTCGTGGTTCTCGATGAGCAGGCACGACAGGCAGCGCGTGGCATCAACGGCCCCGTCACCGCTCAACGCACCGGCTGGACACGCCTCGACACACCGGCCACAGTCACCGCAGGTCAAGCGGCACGGCTCGTCGGGCGGCAGCTGAGCCGTCGTGACGATCTCGCCCAGGAAAAAGAAAGAGCCCTTGCCAGGGATGATGAAGCAGTTGTTGCGCCCGATGAAGCCCAAGCCGGCCTGCTGGGCCCAGTAGCGCTCGCGGATGGGTGCCGAATCGACACACGGCCTGGTGGCACAATGGGTCGTCGCTTCGATGAAACGGGACAGCTCGCCCAATCGCTCACGCAACACCTCGTGGTAGTCGCGACCATAGGCATAGTAGGCGACACGCAGGGTGCCTGGCGGCTGGAAACGGGCCGGGTAATAGTTCAAGGCCAGCGAGATGACCGTCTGGGCACCGGGCAGCAGCAGCGAGGGGTCACGGCGCAGGTCCTGATGGCCAGCCGCCCACCTCATGCAACCGTGGTGCCCCTGTTCCAGCCAGCGCTCATAGCGGGCCGTGGCCACGGCATCGACCGGCACGGCGGCGGCAAAGCCACAAGCGTCAAATCCCAGACGCGCGGCCTGGGACTTGATCGATGATGCGGTTATGTCAATGCTCGGGTATGGCATCCAGTTTGTAACCCTGCTCTTGCAGCCACTCGATGGCACGCGGCAGGGCATATTTCATGTTTTTCTCGGCCTTGAGCGAGTCGTGAAAGACGATGATCGAGCCGTTGCGGGCATAGCGCTTGACATTGTCCAGCACCTGCTCGCCCGTGAGTTTGCGGCTATAGTCACGCGTCACCAGGTCATACATGATGATGGCAAAGCGCGAACGCAGCACCCGCGACTGTCCCCATCGCAACAGGCCGTGCGGCGGGCGGAACAAGGTGCTGCCGATCAACTCGTTGGCACGAAAGACGTTGTGCAGGTAGTGCTTGGTGCCCACATGTGCCCCTTGCAGGTGGCTCATCGTGTGGTTGCCCACCGAGTGGCCACGGCGGCGCACCTCTTGCAGCAACTCGGGATGGCGCTCCACGTTCTCCCCCACCATGAAGAAGGTGGCCTTGACGCCATAGCGGTCGAGCGTGTCGAGCACCCACGGCGTGACCTCGGGGATGGGACCGTCATCAAAGGTCAAATAGACCGTGTGGTCGCGCTTGTGAATGCGCCACACGGTCTCGGGAAATATCATGCGGTAAAGCAGCGGCGGACGTTCGACTAACATTAGGCGTTAGGCTTTAGGTGTTAGGTGTTAGGTGGTTAGGCATTTGCGGATGCCAACTAGAAACTAGAAACTAGGGACTAGAAACTAGAAACTAAAAACCAACCATATCACTGCTGCTCCTCACCCAGGCCAGCCAGTGCCTCATCGGCCTGCTGCTCGGCCTGCTGCTGTTCGGCAGCCTGGCGCTGCATCATGGCCTCGTCATAGGACTTCTGGTAGGCCTGCAAGCGCTGCACGTTGACACCGGCGGCGCTCAGTTTGTCCATCATCTTGGTATATTTCTCCTCACCACACTGCGAGTAGTAGTCTTGCAGCATGAAGATCATGTACTGCTGGTCGATGAACTTGTCGATGTTGGTCAGGCGCTCATACTGCGAGGCATCGAGCGTCTGATAGAAGCGCAGGTAATTGCCGTAGCGCAGGATCTCGCTCTCGAGCAACTTCTCCGACTTCAGGACACACTCGTCATCGCCACTGGCCTTGCCCAGCGCATAGTAAACGTTGGCCACCTGCTCACCCATCTGCACGGTAAACGGTGCGATGCTCGTGGGCAGCTTCTCCATCATCAGGTCCAGGATGGTGCGGGCCTTCTTGTAGCGGTCGGCTACATAGGCCTCCTGCGTCATGCCGGCGGGGATGGCCTTCTGGCCGTCCTTGGCCAGCGTGCCCTCGTTGCTCAGCGTGCTGGCCAGGTCGATGAGCGCACTACGCATCGTGGTGACCATGCGCAGGATGGTCTCGTCCAGATAGAGCTCACCGGGCTTGGCAGTGTCCAGGCCGCCCCACAGGAACTTGTTGACCACGTTGTCATACATCACGTCGGTCGATACACCGATCTCGCCTCGATAGGAGCCGTCCAGCAGCGGGGTGACCTGATAGGTCAGACCCGTCAGGCGCAGGTAGGGATCCAAGCCCAGGTAATAGCTGCTGGGCACCGTCATGGCAAAGTAGCAAGGACGGTTCCAGCCCTGAGCGATACTGCTGGCGATGATGTCAAACGACATCAGCTGGCTGGCGGTCATGCCCGAGCCCATGCGTTGCAGGTCCAGATTGATGGATTCCTGCACCTGATCGCGCTGCTCCTCGCGCACCACGCCGCTCTTGATGGCCTGGTCGGCATCGACGGGCATGTACACCTTGGGGTAACGTATCTCGTTGATACCGTAGGGATTATTCTTGCTCTCGTCGCTGTAGATGAATGCCAGCGACTTGAGGGCCTCGGTCGGCGTCAGGTCGGGCTGCGTGAAGTAGCAGAACTGGCGCTCGTCATAGGCGTAGGTCAGCTTGCCGGCCTGCATGGGCAGCGGAGCAGACTCATAGGCGGCACGCTGCATCTGGCTGATGTACCAGTCGGTGGACAGGTAGCTCAGGTTGACGGCACGCACGTCGGTGCGGTAGCCCTCCACCTCTTGCAGGTACCACAAGGGGAAAGTGTCGTTGTCACCGTTACAGAAGATCACACCGTTGGGCGCTACGCTCGACAGGTAGTTGCGGCCAAAGTCGCGCGCCGCCGAGCGTCCGCTACGGTCGTGGTCGTCCCAGGTCTGGCTCACCATCTGCAGGGGCACGAGAACACCCACCAGGGCTGCCACAGCGGCGATGGCGGTGGCCACACCGTTGTTGTGACTCGCAGCCGTCGACTCACCTCCCTGGGCGGCCTTCTTGCCCTTCTTGCGCAATGCCCACATGATCAGGCTCCACAAGCCGGCAACACCCATACCGATCCAGATGCTGTAGGCATAGAACGAACCGGCGTAGGCATAGTCACGCTCACGGGGCTGGCTCGGCGTCTGGTTCAGGTAAAGCACGATGGCGATACCCGTCATGAAGAACAGGAAGAACACCACCCAGAACTGCTCGATGCCGCGACGGCCACGGTAGGCCTGCCACAACAGGCCGATGATGCCCATCAACAGCGGTAGCAGGTAGAACACGTTGTGGCCCTTGTTGCCCTTGCCCAGGTCATCGGGCAGCAGGCTCTGGTCACCCAGGCGCGGGTTGTCGATGAACGAGAAACCCGAGATCCAGTTGCCGTGGGTGATCTCGCCCATGCCCTGGATGTCGTTCTGGCGACCGGCAAAGTTCCACATGAAGTAGCGCCAGTACATGTAGTTCAACTGGTAATCGACAAAGAAGCGCAGGTTCTCCATCATCGTGGGCTTCATCTTGGTCTCCTTGCCACTGGGGTCGCCGTTACTGTCCAGCGAGGTGGTCGCCTCGACCTGAGTGCCCTGCATACCCAGCCACTCGACATATTCACGCTCATGCTTCTCGTCGTGGATGCGCGGGAAGAGCATGTTCTGCTCGGGGCTGTATTGATAGATCTTCTTGTAACCCAGTTCCTTGTAGCGATCGGGGTCGCCAGGATTGGCCTTCACCTCGGGCGCATACTGCATCGGGCCGTCCTTGGTAGCGGGCTGCATCACGCCACTGCCAGTCTCCTTGTACATGATGTCGCTGTAGAGCGTGCGGCCATACAGCAGCGGCGTCTCGCCATACTGCTCACGGCTCAGGTACTTGGCCAGGGCAAACGTGTTGTTGGGCGAGTTCTCGTCCAGCGGCGTGTTCTGCGAACTGCGGATCAAGATCATCGCATAGCAGCTGAAGCCGATGAAGATCACCATCACACACGACACCACATTGGTCAGCACGCGCACGGGCACATGCTTGCAGTACTTGAACAGATACACACACAGCGCGATGAACAGCACCAGGGGAATCAACAGGCTGTCACCCAGGAACAACATGCCCGACAACAGGATGGCCAGCGCAAACGACAACTTGATGCGCAGGTTGCTCTTGTTGCTGTACAGCTCCCACAGCGACCAGGCCAGCGCGGCCATCAGCACGATAGCATAGGCCAGCACTCCCGAGTTGAACGACATGCCCAGCGTGTTGACAAACAACAAGTCAAACTTCTGTCCCAGCTCCACAAAGCCCGGCTCCAGACCGTACAGGATCAGTCCCACGATGACAAACGACACGAGCAGCGTCAAGCAAGAGCCCTTCACCGTCGAGTCCTTGCCACGGGCACGGCACTGGCGATAGTAATAAATCAATGCAATGGCAGGGATGCACAGCAGGTTGAGCAGGTGCACACCCAGCGACACGCCCAGCACATAGGCAATCAGCACAATCCAGCGGTCACTGCCAGGCTCGTCGGCCCGGTTCTCCCACTTGAGAATGAGCCAGAACACCAGCGCGGTGCAGAACGACGAGAAGGCATACACCTCGGCCTCCACCGCACTGTACCAGAAGGTGTCACTCCACGTGTAGGCCAGCGCGCCGCAGATGCCGCTCCCCATCACCACCAGGTACTGGGCCAGCGTCATCTTGTCCTCCTCGCCATCCTTCACCACCAGTTTCTTCACCAGATGGGTGATGGACCAGAAGAGCAGCAGGATCGTCAGCGCACTGAAGATCGCCGACATCGCATTGACGCACTTGGCAACAGACATCACGTCACCACCGGCAAACTTGCTCGCAAAGTTGGCGGCAAGGATAAAAATCGGGTTGCCAGGCGGGTGGCCAATTTCGGTCTTGAAACCTTGTGCAATAAACTCCGGGCAGTCCCAGAAGCTGGCGGTCGGCTCGATGGTCAGCAGGTAGGTCGCCGCTGCCACTACAAAGATGAGCCATCCCAGCGCATTGTTGATGAGCTTGTACTTCTTCATCGTCGTCTCTTTTTGTCTAATTATTTTGGTTGTATTTTGTTGTTTTGTATTTATCCAAACGGCAAAGTTACTCATAATCTTTGAAAACAACCGACTACACTCACCGAATTTGACAAAATTAACGGCATTTTTAAAAATGTGTAACTATTCACCGTATCCTCTGCCGAACAATCCCACGCTAAGCCGCCAAGCCGCTAAGTTTTTGATTTTGAATTACTTCTGGCCTTTCACTTATAGACGATAATTGGCGGTATTCAGTGAGCGGGTTATGTACTTGAGAAACTTAAATAAGGCTGATATAAAAAACCACCTCTTGAGGGCTGAGCGCAGCCGGGTTTATCCAGATTTTGCCTCTCATGACACGACCGACAACCATCCCCATGAAAATCTCCTCATTTGATGCCGAAATCAATGAATTATTTGTAAATTTGCAGTGTTAAATCATGAACCTCTTAAAACTATTATTGTTATGAAAAAATTCAGTTCTTTCTTAGTTGTATTACTGCTGATGTTGACATCGTTCACGGTAGGAACCCAGTTTCCACGCGGCGATGTGGATTTGGATGGTCAGGTGGCTATCAGCGATGTGACCTGCTTGGTAGATTACTTGTTGACGGGGACTTGGGATGACCAACCAGTCACTCCGCCCGAAGATCACGAGTGGGTTGACCTGGGGTTGCCCAGCGGCACGCTGTGGGCGACTTGCAACGTGGGTGCTGACACCCCCGAGGGAAGCGGCGACTTCTTCGCCTGGGGCGAGACTGAGCCCAAGGAAGTGTATGATTGGAGCACTTACAAGTGGTGCGAGAGTGACGAATTCTCGTTCATGAAGTACTGCACCAAAAGCGATTACGGCTTCAACGGCTTTACCGACGGTAAGACCGAGTTGGATCCTGAGGATGATGCAGCCTATGTCAACTGGGGCGCATCGTGGCGCATGCCGACCATTCAGCAGTTCGACGAGCTTTGTCAAGAGTGTACCTGGACAATGACACAACTGAACGGGGTGAAAGGACAATTGGTCACTGGTCCCAATGGTAACACCCTCTTCTTGCCCGTCAAGGACAACGATGGCAACCCTTCGGGAATCTATTGGTCACGCACGCTCACTACAAGATTCCCCTACTACGCCTTATTCTTTGGTTTCTATGATGAGAATCTGTACAGCTGGAGCAACGGCGAACGCTACAGTGGGCTCGCCGTCCGTGCTGTACGCGTCTCGCAAGATTAGTACCCTATCCCCAACACCAATTCATACACTACGCACTCATTGGCGGTACGCTGCTCTACCAGACCGACAGAGTTCCGCCAATGAGCATTTAGTACCACCACCCAATAACCAAAATGAAAAACAACTCCCACAACGCTTCTAAAAAACAACAAACACAAGAAATACTATGCTATCCAGCACGTAACCAAAATAAAAAAACTACTCACACAAATCAAACAACTTTCATTCATTTACATACACAATACCCCCAAAAACAACCCATTTTTTGCACTTGCATTTTATCTAACAGAGATTATGACTGATATCCAAATGCATCTGATTTATAAAAAAATGGCGTGACCCATACTATTCTTCAGGTGGCAAAAAAGGTCGAAAGACCTTGACAAGGCCAGCGGCCTTGACTTAATCTAACCCCACGGCGCACAGGCCGTTAGGCCTCGTGTGGCGTGGGGTGTGCGTAGATGCGGTGCACGGGCCTCGACGAGGGCCAACCACTTTAGGCTCATGGTAAAGTCGCGGTCAGTGACCTCTCTCAGCACCCAAGAAGATAAACATTCCTCTTCACAGCGACAACAATATGCCTCTTCAACAAATCTTGCACATTACACGAATACCCCTTAATAAACTAAACGTAAAGACAAAGGTAACGTTTTTCCTGCTAATATACAACGGGCGGTTAAAAAATGGTTCGGCTGTCCTGTGGTAAAGTGTGGGTATTTGGTAATTTTGGAAAATGTTTTTAACTTTGTGGCTCATTGTTAGTCTAATGATTACCATTAAGAAAAAATCAGGAGGAGACAATTATGAAACGGATTAGATTATATGTGATGGTTGCGGTGCTGGCGGTGGTCGGCATGATGTCAACCGGGGCAAGCGCACAGGTGCTGCGTGACGCCGACTTTAACAGCATTGGCCGCATCAACGGCAATGGCGTGGTGCGTGACGGCACGATGCACTCGATCGGGTCGTTTGACGCCGACGGTACTGTACTGAATGCCAAGGGCACTGCCGTGGGCAAGATCCAGGAGCTGGAGATCTTTGACATGGCTGGCAACCGCATCGGCTACATCAACACCGACGGCACGGTGCGCGACGGCGAGAGCAATGTGCTGGGCTACATCAGCATCAACGACGGCAAGGTGACCGACGCCCAGAAGCAGACCATCGGCTTTGCCCGCGGCGTGCGTGTCGATTGGATCGCCTGCTACTATTTCTTCCACTTCTTTGAGAAATAGGCTTTAGGCTTTAGGTTTTAGGTTTTAGGTTTTAGGTTTTAGGTTATTTCCATTTGCTGACGACAGATGAAGAGAATCATGTTGACACTGGCTATTGCGCTGCTGGCAGCGGGTAGCCTTTTTGCGCAACTGCCGCCCGACTCGGTCATCCGCCGCTATGCTGCGGGGATGCTCATGGTGGGATTCAAGGGCGACAGCGTGACCGAGGACTGTGACGCGGCGCGCTATGTGCGCGACTTGAAGGTGGGCGCGGTGGTGCTGTTTGACATCGATGTGACGGGCGACGCCACGCTGGGCTCCCGTAACATCACCAGCAAGGAGCGCCTGACGCGCATGACCGCCCAGCTGCAAGCCTGGGCCGACTATCCCCTGCTCATCGCTACCGACCAGGAGGGGGGCAAGGTGGCGCGCCTCAAGCCGCAGTACGGCTTCCTGCCCACGGTGACCGCCGAGTACCTGGGCACCACCGATAACGAGGACACGACGCGCTACTATGCTTCACGGCTGGCGTGCGAGATGCGTGAGGCGGGGGTCAATGTCAACCTGGCGCCGGTGGTCGATGTGTTGAACCACGACTGTGCCGCGGTGGGCCACTTCCTGCGCTGCTTCTCGACCGACCCGCAGGTGATTGCCCGTCATGCGGGCTGGTTTATCGACGAGAGCCACAAGCAGGGTATCCTGTGCACGTTGAAGCACTTCCCCGGCCACGGCAACGCCATCGACGACTCGCACTACGGCTTTGTCGATGTGACCAACGCCTGGACCCCACGGGAACTTGAGCCGTTCAAGATGCTTATCGACGCGGGCAAGGTAGATATGATCATGACGGCCCACCTGTTCAACCGCCACATCGATGAGGAGTACCCCGCCACGCTGTCCAGCAAGACGCTCACCGACCTGCTGCGCGTCAAGATGGGCTATGACGGCGTGGTGGTGACCGACGACCTGTACATGCAGGCCATCCGCAATCAGTACAGCATCCCCACGGCGCTGGAGCTGGCCATCAACGCCGGAGCCGACCTGATCTGCGTGGGCAACAACATCAGCACGGGATTTGAGGCCGACCGCCCCTTCAAGCTGGTGGACATGATTGTCAACCTGGTCAAGCAGGGCCGTATCCCCTGGGAGCGCATGGAGCAATCCCACGAGAGAATCAAGCGCCTGCAATCTAGGTTTTAGGCTTTAGGTTTTAGGCTTTAGGTTTTAGGCTTTAGGTTTTAGGCTTTAGAAATTATAATGATATGAAACGGATTCTATTACTGGCTACAATCACGCTGTTATTCACCATGAGCGCCCTTGCTGCCGACAGGGCACCCCGTCGCAACAACATGCCCAGGCCACATGCGCCTGCCGCCCTCAAGAAGCCCGAGGCCCTCAAGCCGGGTGACAAAATCGCCATCATCTCGCCGGCGAGCACCCCAGGCGACCAGAATCCCGAAAAGGCCGCTGCCACGCTGCGTGCCTGGGGCTTTGAGCCCGTCATGGGACAGCATGTGCTGTCTAAGTGTCACATGTATGCCGGCACCATCAGGGAGCGCTGTTCCGACCTGCTGTGGGCGCTCAACGACCCCGACATCAAGGCCATCGTGTGCACCCGTGGCGGCTATGGCTCGGCGATGCTGCTCGACCCGATGACCCACGAGGACTTCAGGCGCAACCCCAAGTGGATCGTGGGCTACAGCGACATCACCGCCCTGCACAGCGCAATGGTGTGCAGCGGCGTGATGAGCCTGCACGCCAACATGGGCGGCGCACTGGGCGAGCGCGGTGCCGATGACCCGATCAACCTGATGCTGCGCGACGTGCTCATGGGCAACCTGCCCAGCTACACCGTTCCTGCCCATCCGCTCAACAAGGTGGGCACGGCACGGGGCATCGTCATCGGAGGCAACATGGCGGTGTTTACCAACATCGGCGGCAGCCGCGAGTGGGACTTCCTGGATCGCGAGAACGTGCGCGGTCGGGACATCATCCTCTTCTTTGAGGACGTGAGCGAGAGCATGGCGCGCGTCAACAGCATGTTGCAGCAGTTGCGTCTCAAGGGAGTCCTCAGCCATGTCAAGGGCATCATTGTGGGACGTTTCACCGAATATCAGCCGAGTAACGGCTACACCGACATGAACGAGATGCTGGCCGAAACCTTGAACGGCTACAACATCCCCGTGTGCTACGACTTCCCCGCCAGCCATGACGAGGACTGGAATTATCCCATGATCGAAGGGTGCCCCGCCTTGCTCGAAGTCACTCCACAAGGAGTCACTCTCACATTTGAAAACCATGACACGCCAAGATAAATTGCTCCTCGTCGCCATCATTGGCATTCTGGCTTTAGTAGCCGTTCATGCCTTGATCTCGATGGACTTTGTGAAGGGGGGCAGGAAGGTCATCACTCGCGTCGAGTTGAAGAACCTGGATCCTGCCAACAATGGAATCAATATTGAGGTCACGCAGCCTTGGTATAACCCCAAGAGGGAATTGTCCTTCAACGTGAAGGAGCCCGACGAGCGTAGCTTCGACCGCTTTGATGTCACTCGTTGCATGTTACAGTGTGCCCAGGAGTTAACTGAGCTCGATTTTGACCGCATCTACCTGTGCAACAAGGGTGACCGCCTGTATTACATCAAGGCCGACGACTTCAAGCAACTGGGACAGCAATACAAGAATGGCGAGACGCTGAACACGCTGACGCTATATGTGAAAATACCCCAGGTCACCTACACCCTCAACGACAGCATCGCCTTCCCTCCCCACGAGGGATTGCTGGGCAGCATCTCGGATGCCCAGGACTGGAACACTATGATGTCCAACTTGTTAAGATAGTTTACGGACAAATAATAACTGAAAAAAAACGGAACGATATAGCAGTTGACCCTGCGCTGAAACGTCTCTGCATCAAACCGTGCTAACGCACGGGAAATTAAAAGAAAATTAAATTTTAAAATTAATTTGCTTAATTTCCCGCCCGACAGGGCGGTTAATACCACCAATGGGCCAACATCTATATCATTGCCAAAAAAACTACACCGCCGCCCGACAGTTAATCGAGCGGCGGCGTGCCATAGGATAAAGATTTTTATGATATCTATTCCTCCTGTTTATATTGATGAACTTTATCCTCAGAACTTGAAGTCGATACCGGCACCGAACACCTTGTTGGTGCGGCTATAGGTGTCCTTGCCAGGCAGCGTGGTGCCGAAGTAGTCGGTCTCGCTGCGGTCATAGTCCTTGTAGGTGGTCCAGAAGTAGCCCACGTTCAACTTCACCTTCTCGCTCAGGTTGACAGCGCCGCCAAAGCCGATCGAGTAGCTGTCGCAGGAGAACGAGGTATGGGTCTGGTAAGCGTCGCTCAAGCCGTAGTCGGTGTTTTGGGCACCGGCGCTCACGGTGAAGGTCTTGTTGATGTCCCACTCCACTCCGGCCAGCACCTCATGGGTGCCGTGGCGCAGGTGCTTCTGCTTGTCATGGGCCATCTCGGCGTGCTTGTCGTCATAGTAGTGATACTCGACGGTGGCGCGCAGCTTCTTGGGGATGAACTCATAGCCCAGTGCGGCATAGAACACTGCGGGCAGGTCGCTGGGGGTATTCACACCATGCTTGTAGTCGTCCAACGCAGCCTCAAATGCAGCGGGCTCAGCAGTGGCCTTCTTGGTGTCGTTCTCAATATTGAGGTTGGTCTTGAACTCATACTTGGCAGCCAGGGTAAATCCCTTCCACACCAGGTCCAAGCCAATGATGGGAGTCACACCCCAACCCGTCTGGTTGCAGTCCAGCTCGATGTTGGCCATCTCGCCATTCTGGTTCATCAGGCCGCTCAAGGTGGGAGCCAGGGCGGGATAAGACATAGCAATCTGCTGTACGGTAGCAGCCATCTCGGGCTTGGGCATCACCTTGACAAAACCACTGTAGTTGCCGTCAAAGTAGTTCATGCGTCCACCAACGTAGGCGCTCATCCAGTCCAGGATCTTATAGGTGGCACCCAGCTGCAAGCCGTAGATGTACTGGCGGCCCCTCATCGATGAGTTGATGTCATACTTGTCGGCAGTCAAGGGCAACAGGCCAGCCACACGGGGATCGGCCAGCACGGGAGCCACAAGGGGATTCTCGGCCATGGCCATCTTCAAGGCAGCCGTCTGAGCATAGAAGCCAGCCATGATGCTTGCATCAAACACGGGCAGACCGCTGTCGAAGTTGCACTTGCCACCGCCACCAGTAAAGCCAAAGAAGCCCGAGAACGTCCAGCGGTTCTTCTTGTAGGCACCGTAGAGCGAAGGAATCACGGGAGCCGAGGCCTTACCCTTGTACAAGCGGGTGTGATCGGCCTCGGGGAAGAGGGCAAACGTGGTAAGGGCGTCGCGCGACTGTGTGGCGCTCTGGATATTGAGCGACAGGGTCCAGCCGTCGTGGTCCATAAAGGCCAGGCCAGCGGGGTTGGTATAGACGGCGTCAATCTCGTGGCTGGCACCACGGGCCATCATGCGCATGAAGGCGATGTGCTGATTGGTGTTGTGGAGGAGACCACCTGCCATGGCGGTCATGCTGACGATGGTCAGCAACAGGGCTACAGATGTTATTCTTTTCATTGCTATCACATTATGTTTTATTAAACAAACCTGAAGTGGAGATTTTTACTTTAGGGCGACAAAATTACTGCTATCGGCCCAAAATAGTGGGTAAATTGTCCTAAAAAATGGCGTTTTTGCCCCATATCACCACATTATTACACTTTTTAACAGTCCCAAACTGTTAAAATCGCAGGAAAACTAACCGAATTATTAGTAACTTTGCCATTCGTGAACTCAAACCTCCTAAAGACCTTGTCATAATGATTACAGCCACTGGATATGATGAATTGAAGGACGTGATGGCCTACTTGGAGCAGGCTCCTTTTGACGTGACCCGCAAGACGTTGTATTCCCCTGCCGAGCTCTATGAGGGCTATTGCCCCGACGATGAGACCAGTTATAACTCCTGCTTTGACCACAAGGTGTATCAGCACTACCGCTCACTGGGGCAGCATGCCCGCAACGTGAAGGAACTGCTGGCACGCACCCTGCACGACCACTGCATCCATGCGGCACTGGCCCGTTTCTTTAAGGAATATGACCATCACCGCTGCGTGGGCATCATGGGCGGCCATGCCCTGCTCAGGACCGACAAGATGTTTCGTGAGGTTGCCCGATTGAGCCAGCGACTCACCCAGCAAGGCTTTGTCATGTTGAGCGGGGGCGGCCCCGGAGCCATGGAGGCCACCCACCTGGGAGCATGGATGGCAGGACGGGACGACGACGAGCTGGATGATGCGCTGGCGATGATGTCGCCATCACCGTCGTTCAGGGATCAGGGATGGCTGTGCTCGGCCTTCAGGGTAATCGAGCGGTTTCCCAGGGGTGAATATGTGAGCCTGGGCATCCCCACGTGGCTTTACGGGCACGAGCCGTCAACACCGTTTGCCACCCACATTGCCAAATTCTTTGAGAACAGCATCCGCGAGGACAACATCCTCACCCTAGCCTTTGGCGGTATCATCTATACTCCAGGCAGTGCGGGAACCCTGCAGGAGATATTTCAGGAAGCGGTACAGAACCACTACCTGTCCTACGGCTTTGCCAGCCCCATGATTTTCCTGGGCAAGCGCTACTGGACCGAAGAGATTCCCGTTTATCCTCTTATCGAACACTTAATGAAAACCGGCAAATACAAGAACCTGCAACTCACCCTTACCGACGACATCGACGAGGCCGTCGCCACCCTGCAACAATTCAGCCAGCAACAGCCCAACACACAAGGACAGAAGTAAAACACTTAGCGGATTTTGCACCTTAGCGTGAGGTACATTTGGGGATATGCTCAAACAACCATAACAACCTATGTGACAACAACTACAACCTTTTTTGGGGGGCATCCGCATCTGATTGAGAGCCCCTTGCGAGCAATCATATAAACACTTAGCGGATTTCGCGCCTCGCGTGGGGTACATTTGGGGATATTTTCAAACAACCATAACAACCTATGTGACAACAACTACAACCTTTTTTTGGGCATCCGCATCTGATTGAGAGCACCTTGTGAGCAATCAGATAAACACTTAGCGGATTTCGCGCCTCGCGTGAGGTACATTGGGGGATATTTTCAAACAACCATAACAACCTATGTGACAACAACTACAACCTTTTTTGGGGAGCATCCGCATCTGATTGCGAGCCCCTTGCGAGCAATCATATAAACACTTAGCGGATTTCGCGCCTCGCGTGAGGTACATTGGGGGATATTCTCAAACAACCATAACAACCCATGTGACAACAACTACAACCTTTTTTGGGCATCCGAATCTGATTGCCAGCCCCTTGCGAGCAATCATAAAAACATTTAGCGGATTTCGCGCCTCGCGTGAGGCCACGAGAGCGCGGGTGCTCACAAACAAGTTGTCAGTGTTGTCAACCAGGTTGTTCTTGTTGTCTGATAACGGGCATCAAAGGGTCACGACGGTACCGATGGGTTCGCCGCTCATCACCTTCTTGAGGTTGCCGTACACATCCATGTTGAACACGTGGATGGGCAACTTGTTGTCGCGGGCCATCACGGTGGCAGTCATGTCCATGACCTTGAGGCCGCGGTTGTAGATTTCGTCGTAGGTGATGCGGTCAAACTTCGTTGCCGTGGGGTCCTTCTCGGGGTCGGCCGTGTAGATGCCGTCCACGCGGGTACCCTTGAGCATGACGTCGGCCTCGACCTCGATGGCACGCAGCGTGCTGCCCGTGTCGGTGGTGAAGAAGGGGCTGCCAGTGCCACAGGAGCAGATGGCGACCTTGCCGGCCTGCATGGCCTCGATGGCGCGCCACTTGCTGTAGTGCTCACCGATGGGGAACATACCGATGGCGGTGAACACCTGGGCAGGCTGGCCGATAGCCTCCAGTGCCGACGAGAGTGCCAATGCGTTAATCACGGTGGCGAGCATACCCATCTGGTCGCCCTTGACGCGGTCAAAGCCCTGGGCGGCACCCTTGAGGCCGCGGAAGATGTTGCCGCCGCCCACGACGATGGCGACCTGCACGCCAGCATCGACGATTTCCTTGATCTGGGTGGCATAGTCGGCCACGCGCTGCGGGTCGATGCCACTACTCTGCTCGGCTGCCAGCGACTCGCCGCTGAGCTTGAGCAATATGCGATGATAAATAGGAGTCATAGTCATTGTAGTTTTTATCGTGTAAAGAAAAAGGGTTGGTTCAAAACAACGTTTGATCCAACCCCGTTAATCATTAACCTTGTGATCTTCTTTTACAAGAATTACTTACCTGCGAGAGCATTGGCACGCTGCAGATACTTCTCAACAGCAAAGCCTGTCTGCTGGGCGTACATGGGATAGTCGTCACTGATCTTCTGGTAGATGGCGGCCTCCTCGGCATACTTCTTCTGCTCATGGAGCAACGTGGCCTTCTTGATCATGAAAGCGGGCACATAGGCTTCATTATCACTAGCCATGTTGATGGCCTTGTCATAGGCGCTCATGGCCTTGTCATACTTCTTGAGGTTAACATAGCAGTCACCCAGCAGGCTCATCGATGCGGGACCAATGAGGTTACCGGCGGGAGTGAAGTCCTCAAGATGCTTGGCAGCCTTCTCATACTCACCTTTTTCATACAGCAGGATGGCGGCGTTGAGGTGGGCGCGCTCGGCAGGCTTGTTGCTGTAGTCGGCAGCGACCTTCTCATAGTCCTTGAGAGCCTCATCGGTCTGACCCTGAACCCATGCCATGTCGGCCTTACCGATTTCATCCTTTGCCTTCTGCAACTGCGGGTTGCGGATACCATAGATGTAACCCACTGCCAGCAGAACCAACACAGCCACTGCGATCAGGGCCCAGTTGATGTACTTCTTGTTGTCTTCGATGCGTTGTGCCGCTGTCGAGAGGGACTCATTCACCTCTTCGAGGGTAGTGCGAGCACTTTGATTTTCTTTTTTTGCCATTTCTATTGTGTTAATTTTAATGATTTTCGACACTTTAGCGGCTGCAAAAGTAATAGTTATTCTTAAAATGAAAAAACAAAACTGCAACATTTTTTGTTTTTTGGACAATTTTGGGCCCTTTGGGTGGTGAGGATCAGCAAAAAAGTGTCTTCATTATTTGCATCGGTCGCCACAATATTTGCAATTTTCAAAGCAAAGCAGTACCTTTGTCGCCACATCGACAAAAAGTTGGTTTTTATGGAACTTAAGTGCCCACAATGCGGAAAATGGATGGCTGTCTCACAAGAGGAGCTGGTGATACACGACTGCCAAGTCGTGTGCCCGCAGTGTCTTGCCGTGTGCAGCTATGAGGGAGGAGCCCTGGTCGTGCGTGACGACTCTGACGCCCCTTACCGTCACACCGCCAATGCGGGCAGCGTTGACAACGAGAAATCCAAGTTTTGCCACAGCTGCGGCAAGCAGTTGCCCAGCGGCATCAGCTTCTGCCCCTACTGCGGAGCCGACCTGAGGGCACCCTTTAACGCCCAGCAGCCTCAACCCGAGCCCACTCCTCAGCCCGAGCCAGCTCCCGTCGAGGAGAGAAAACGTCCCCTCGCCCAGGAAGAGACAAAGCCTCATCGCCAGGAAAAGCCACGCCAGCCACAATCCATGCGGCAGGACACCATGGTCGAGGACAAGCTGCGCACCATCAACCGTCGCTACAGCGACATGCACCCTCACCTCCACCAGAATGGCACCATGCCCAGCAGGGGGTTTAAGGTCGTTGCCATGGTAGTGATAGCCCTGTTACTGATACTTCTCGTGGGCATCATCATCGCCGGCAACAGCATTGAGTCGGCTATGTAGCTTGCGGCTTGTGGCGCAGTGAGCGAAAGAAATGGACAATCAAGGGGATGGCCAGTACAAAGGCGAGAACATCGCACACTGCCTGACAGATTTCCACACCTTTCAAGCCCAAGTAATGGGGCAAAATCAGAATTAACGGAATGAAGAAAATGCCGTTGCGGGCGGCAGCCAGCACGTTGGCCGACAGGCTTTGTCCGCTGGTCTGCAACGTCATGTTGCACACGGTGACCACAGCGGCCATGGGCAAGGCGACAAGCTGCCAGCGCAGGGCGACAGCCCCCACGGCAACAACATCCATATCGTCACGCAGGATATCCACCAGTTCCTCGGCAAATACATAGGCCGGGCCACACAGCATGAGCAACACCGCCATGTCGAGCAGGATGGTGAAGTAAAACCCCTTGAGCAGACGCTTGTACAGACCCGCACCATAGTTGAAACCGCAGAAGGGTTGATAACCCTGCCCCACCCCGATGATGATGGCAAAGATGATGAATGCCAGCCTGGAAACAATCGACATGCCGGCAATCGCCGCGTCGCCATACACGCCCGCCGCCACATTGAGCATGAGCGTGGCGATACTCGCCAGCGCCTGACGGGTGAGTGACGGGGTGCCCCCCTTGAGGATCTCTTGCTGGAAATGCCACTTGCTGGAAGTTTGAGACAGGTGGATGGGGATGTTCTCACCACGGCGCGACATCACCCACAAGACGATGAAACCAAACAACTGGCTCAATACCGTGCCGATGGCCGTGCCCAGGATCCCCAACTCAAAGGTGAACATGAACAGCGGCACCAGCACCACGTTGAGCACCGCACCCGAGATCATGCCGTACATCGCCTGGGTGGCATTGCCCTGGAAACGCATCTGGTTGTTGATGACCATCGATGCTGTCATCAGTGGCGCTCCCAGCAGGATCACCCCCATAAAGTCCATCGTGTAGGGCAGAATCGTTGGCGTGGAGCCCAGTGCGATGGATAAGGGCTTGAGGAAAATGAGACCCAATACGGTGATGACAAGGCCGCACACGACACTGCCCACAAACGAGGTGGCCGCCATCTGGCGCGCCTCATCGATGCGGCGTGCCCCCAGGTGGCGTGACATGTAGGTGCCCGAACCCTGGCCAAAGAGAAAACCGATCGACTGGATGATGGCCATGACGGGGAACACCACACCCACGGCGGCTGTGGCCTGGGTGTTGAGCAGTCCCACAAAATAGGTATCCACCAGGTTGTAGATGCTCGTGACAAGCATACTGATGATGGTGGGCACAGCCATCGCAGGAATCACGCGACGAATGGGTGCCGTGGTCAGGAAAGTATAGTTGTCTTGCTTTCGCATCGAGCCGTATTCTGGTTATTTCAGATTTTTGAGGGTGCAAAGGTACAAAAAAACGGCTGATGACCTTGTGTTTTTATATTCTTTTATGATTTGTTACTCTTGTTGCAACAGCCACTTGATACCCTTGGCGACACGCAGGGGAGGGTTCTTGAAGTGATTACCGGGGTTAAGCTCAAACTGGGCGGCAATGCCGCGCTCGGCCATCAGGCGGGCCAGCGCCTGGGTGCGCTCACCCACGGTTTGCAGTACCGCGTTGCGTGAGGTGCTCTCCTTGTCGCCCACCGAGAGGTAGATGCCCTGCAGCGGCACGGCCAGCTCGTGCTGCCGCGCATACTCCAGCCAACCGGGATACCACATCGACCCCGAGGCCGACAGCACACGCGTGAACAGGTCACACTGGAAGGCGGTCCACACGGCAAACAGCCCCGCCAGCGAGTAGCCCGCCAGCATGCGCCACTCGGGCGGTGCATCGAGCAAGCGCTCGACCTGGGGCAGGACCTCACCCGTGAGCACGGGCAGCCACTGTGGGGCCTCGCCCGCAAAGTTATCATCCCTGGACACAACGGTCTCGACAGGCCACGGCGACAGCTCCTGGTTCCAACGCAGCCCGCTGATGGTCACCAGGTTGAAGCCACCGCAATCCACCTGCTTGCACGCCTCCAGCAGCAACTGACCATTCTCGTGATAATCAATCGAATAGACCAGCGGAGCACACCCCTCTACCAGCCGGTAGAGGCACACCCGCCGGTGTCCGAATTGTAATTCCTTGATTTCCATTATCGCAAAATTACAAAATATTCGCTACCTTTGCCATGATGTTAACAGATTTTTAGCACTATGACCAGAACCGCTAACAAACAACCCTTGTGGAAATGGGCTTCACTGCTGATGGGAGCCTTTTTCCTGGCCACTATGGGTTATTCACTGATAGTCATGGGCAACGAGTTGGCAACCCAGTTGCAGCACCCCAGCCTTAACATCATTGTAGCGGCTCTAGCGCTCGGCACCTATGCCCTGGCAAGAAAACTCGGGAAGAACTGGCCTGCCGAATTGAATTTGGCCCGGCTATTGCCCCACACCCTGCTGGGACTGCTCGTGGGACTGGTCTATATGACCCTCGTCATCAGTACCATCAATGCCCTGGGATATGCCACTGTTTCGTGGACAGACTTCTCCTGGCCGCTGCAATGGGAGGCTTTCATGCTCTTCCTGGGCGTGGCCGTGGGCGAGGAGATGATCTTTCGTGGTGTGATCTTCAGGATGATTGACGAGCGGTGCAACACGACCATTGCACTCATCGTGTCGGCTTTATTATTCGGTATTATCCACTTGCCCAACGACGGTGCCACCTGGTGGTCGTCGCTGGCCATCGCCATCGAGGCCGGCCTGATGCTCGCCGCCGCCTACAAGTGGTCGGGCACCCTGTGGCTCCCCATCGGCATCCACTGGGCGTGGAACTATGTGCAGGGCAACATCTACGGTATTGCCGTCTCGGGAACCCATGCAGGTGACAGCGTCCTCACTACCGCCACCTCGGGCCCCGACATCATCACGGGCGGCCCCTTCGGCGCCGAGGCCTCGATCATCGCCGTCATCTACGGCATCCTCATCACCGCCGTCTTCCTCTTCAACTGCAACCGCCCCACCGTCCCGCGCTAAGTTCCTTCAAACAACCACAACAACCTTTTTCAAACAACCGTAACAACCTGTGTAACAACAATTACAACCTTATTTTTTTGGCATCCGCAAGGCTTGCGAGCCCCTTGCGAGCAATCAACTTTAATAAACTTAGCGACTTAGCGTGAGCCCCAGAGATCGCGGATGCCTCCAGACCTTTCAGAATATTCAGTTGTTTTTAAAAAAAGTTGTTCAAGTTGTTTGAAAAAGGTTGTTGTGGTTGTTTGAGTTTTTCTTGGCGGCAAATGTCTAACAGGAAGCCGCATGTTTACTCTGTCAAAAGGCACAGAAACAAAAAATTTTTCGGTTTTTTTGTTTAAAAAGGGTATCTTTGTGTGTTATTAGGGTGTAAACAACAATTTGACACATTAATGACGACAGACGCATTTAACCGACAAGCGACACAGTTCAGACGGCTGGCATTGCAGGCATCGACGGCAGCGGGGGCCGATGCCGACACCGCCGAAGACGTTGCCCAGGAGACCCTCCTGCGCTTGTGGCAGATGCGTGACGATCCCCGGCTCTACAATCCCGAGGGCTATGCCACGGTGATTGCACGCCACTTGACGCAGAACGAGTTGCGCCACAAGCCTCCGTTACCGCTCGACGAGCGCCAGGCCACCGACCTCACGGTCCCCTCCCCGCTGGACCTGATGCTGCAAGCCGAGGACGAGCGATGGCTCAAGCAGCACATCCGCAACCTGCCCTACACCCAGCACGCCATTCTCAGGCTGCGAGAGGTGGAGCACCGCTCCAATCAGGAGATTGCCTCCATCCTGGGCATCCAGCCATCGAGCGTGAACACCCTGCTGGCCAGGGCACGCCGACAGTTACTCAACGAGATACAACAATCAAGAAGGACCTGAAACCCGATGAAACAGTTATCACAACAACAAGCGGGCGCATTGCTCGACAGATACATGGACGGCCTCACCACCCTGGAGGAGGAAGCCGCGCTGCGAGGGTACTTCAGCACCCATGACGATATCCCCGACGAGTGGCAGGACTACAAGGTGATGTTCACCTATCTGGACAGCGGCATGGAGGACAGCAACCTGCCCGCCATGGAGGAACCCCAGCCCGCACCATTGATCACCCTGATGGGCCGCCGCTGGTGGGGCATCGCCGCAGCAGCCGTCATCACCGCCGCCATCGTGGTGACCGCCGTGCTCCATCAGCCGTCATCCTCCACCCTGCCCGAGACGCCCGCCGTCACCGCCCAGGTGGATGACGACACCGTTCCCGCCACGCCCCCTGTTGTGGAAACCGTGCCCCAGCAGCTGGCATCGGCCACGCCGGCAAGTCCTGTGGGTCGAGGCTCGGCCTCGGTCCCCCGTCCAGCCCGTCCAGTTAATCCAGCCTCCAGCTCCCGCCGCTTGCAGGCCGAGAATGCCAAACTCGCCCGCGAGAACGAGCGCTTGCAGCGCGAACTGGCCGACCTGAAGCGCCGCGCCTTTATCATCGACCTGGAGGCCAACGGTTTCCGTGCCGTGCAGGACGAGGACGGCAGCATCGTGCTCATCGACCTCGAGCAAGAGTTAGAGAACGAATTGAACAACCACTTGAACAATCAACCATCAGCCAATATTCCAGCATTATGAAAACAACCAGCCATATCACTATCATCACGGCGCTCATCGCCCTGCTCATGCCGGCAACGGCCAGCGCCAACGTCTATGAGGACCGCCTGAAGGAAGCATTCGACAACATCATCAATGCCGTGCCGCTTGAGGACCTCAGCCAGATGCACACCAGCTATACCGACCCCGAGACCGGAGTCAAGGAAGGCCAACTCGACGTGATCAAGTTCACCATCGACAGCGAGAACGTGGGCCTGATCAACAATGCCAAGCAGATCTATGAGCAAATGAATGGTAACAGCACTGCAGATATCTACACCCTGTGGTGGAATGACAACGATGACGGTACCTTCCAGGGCTACCGCCTGTATTACAGCCCCGAAAATGCCATCACTGTGGGCGTGTACTGTGACCACTGCTACACCGTGGGCTTTCTCACCCCGGACGACAAGCAGCACCGCACGACCTACACCATCGAGTGGAGTGAAGACGTTGACGACGGCATCAGTGGTCGAATCATCACCACCTATGCCCCCGTCAAGCCGAAAGTGACCGATGGTATGAGAATCAGTTCGGTGGTGATGAGTTCCGACGATTACGACAAATACATGGAGCAATTCCAAGCCGGCATGGAGAAATACCAGGAGGGCATGGAGAAGTACCGTAGCGCTATGGAAAAAGCCCAAGGAAGTCTGGAGAAGGCACAGGGAGCGCTTTCCGGACTATCGGACGGTAATGGCCATTCATACTCTTTTTCCTCGTCAAGTTCATCTTCCTCCTCAAGCAAGACCGATGCTAAGAGTTGGATGCAGAAACTGCTCTTCTATGTCGAGAAACTGCAAGACAACGGCAGCGCACACTACCTCTATCTATCCAAACTCTACGAACTGTGCAAAAATACCGAAGGCCTCGACCAAACGGACCTGAAAATCGGCATGCAGCAACTGGCCTCAATCTATAAGAAACTCAAGGCCAAGAACGAACTCAAGGAAAACGAACTCCAATACCTAGAGAGCATGGTCGATCTGCTCCAGAGCAAAATCAAGAAGTAAAAGCCACTGAACCCTGCAGGGCTAATGCGAATTTTACTAATTCAAGAGGAGGAAGTGCCATCATTCAAATGCTGCAATAATAACCGCCCTGCGGGCGGGAAATTAATCAAATTTTTAAATTAAAATTAATAATTGATATTAATGATAATTTTAAATATAATTTGAATAATTTCCCGTGCGATAGCACGGTTATATTACCGAGTCACAATGATGACAAAGCCTCAGCGAAATTCGCATTAATGATTTTCAGGGTCAACACCTATTCCATCCCATAAGTTTAACCATTGTTTCATGTGAAACAACACATGAAACGGCCACCACTACACCCTAACATGAACACCAAAATTATTGTCATCGCACTCATTATCAGCGCATTTACAATTCAACTCCATGCCACTGAGCCGACTGATAGCCTCACGACCGCCGCAGGAGACAGCCTGAGCGTGCAACTGCAGGAACTCACCATTGAGGCACCCAAGGCTACCATTCGCCGCGAGGGCATGAATTACACCATCAGCAACCTGGATGACACCTACCTGGGCGACGCGGGGACCCTCATCGACATGCTGCGCTGGACACCGGGCATCATCGCCAACGACGAGAACGACATCAAGACCAGCGACAACAGGACCGTGGGCGAAATCTACATAGACGACCACAAGGTCACCGACCGCAACCTGCTGCTGAGTGTGCCGTCCAACCAGGTGAGCAAGATCGAGATTATCCGCGATCTGAGCGCCCGCTACCAGGGGCCGACCATCAAGATCACGCTCAAGAAGAGCCTGAAGGACTACTTGGGCCTGAGCGTGGCCAGCGTCACGAGCATCAAGCGACGCGTGGGCCAAAATGCCTGGACCAACATCAATGCCAAGTACGGCAAGTGGGCATTCAATGGGTCGGTGGTCTATTCCATCGGCAACGGCAAGTCCTACGACTTCAACCGCTTGACCATCACCAATCCCAACGACGGCAGCCTCATCCTTGAGAAGAATACCGACGGCGGCTTCACCTATCACCGCAATTCCGGTTACTGGAACGCAGGCATCAACTACTTCGCCTCCCCGCAGTTAACCCTCATCGCACAATACTCGGGCAACACGAGCAAGTCGCAATTCAACCATTTCTCACTCAGTGACATCTACAACCAGGGCGAGAAAAGCATCATCGACGAGCAGCAAAACGAGCCAGCGGGAAAGAACAGCAACCACAATGCCACCGTAGGTTTGACCTATAAGCCAACCGACAGGCGCACGCTCACCTTGACATTGAGTTACACCCGACGGACATCGGACAAGGGCCGCACCATCACCCTCATGCCCGACGGCGAAGAGCCCACCGACAACATGGCACACACCCTGAGCCGATACAACCTGTGGGACGGTGAGGCCAACTATGCCTTCCCACTCGCAGGCAGCCAGATCGAAGTAGGAACCAACCTGAGTTGGATCAGCAACAAGTATGACTACATCTACAATGGCTATGCCCAGCCCAACCACCGCGACGACTTCACGGGGGCATGGTACGGCTCGTGGAAGCGCGCCTATGGCAAGTGGACGCCCCAACTGGGCGTGCGCCTCGTCTATAACGACACGCGGCTCGACCAGGGCGGGAGGGACATCCCCGACAGGGACGAGAAACGCACATCGGTGCGCCCCAATGTGTCGCTGCTCTACTCCATCAACGATGATTACCAGTTGAAGGCCCAGTACAGTGCCTCGGGCGGTTTCCCGTCCATCTCGGAACTCAATCCTGCCATCGTCTATGAGAACCTGATGCACTACAGCAAGGGCAACCCCGACCTGAAGCACTACACCTGGCACTATGCCAGCCTGAATGCCAACCTCAAGGACTTCAACGTGTCCACCTGGTTCCGCTACATCCCGCGCATGATTTTCACGGCCATTCTGCCCTACGGTGACGACTATTCCATCATCGATTGCCCCGTCAACAGCCGCTATAGCCGCACGTGGGGCCTCGACGTCGATTACTCGCACACCTTCGGCAAGGTAAACGTCAACGCGTCCCTCAGTGGCAATTATTACCAGATCAAGTTTAACCCCATGCAGGGTTACCTCAATCCCGACATCAGCAGCCAGTCGATGAGTGCCTACCTCCAAGCCCGCTGGCAATGCTGCAAGGGTGGCGAGTTATATGGATCTGTGAACTACATGAGCCCCTTTCATGTGGACCTCATCCGCTCGGGGCGCACACTGGGCATCAATCTGGGTTATACCCAACGGTTACTGGACAACCGCTTGCGCATCACCGTCGAGGGCAGCGACCTGCTCAACCAGGCCGTCACCCCGCGATGGAGCCAGAACTTCGGCCACATCAAAAAGTGGCAGCGCAACCGCTATGACACCCGCGGCGTGACATTGCGCGTGCAGTATGTCTTCAACACCCTCAACAACGGCTACCGCAACGCCCGCATCAACAAGCAGAGCGACCAGCGCACCAACTGACACGGGCCATTCCATTATTAACGACTTTTCATTATCAACGCAATATGAGAACTATTACAATTTCTATTTTGCTGATTTTCAGCACTTTGTTTGCTCATGCAGACATCATCACCGGGCGCGTTATCGATGCCGATACACGGGAGACCTTGCCTGGGGCAACGGTGAAGTACATGCAGCAAATCGGCGAGACGAGCTATTCGGGCAGCACCGTGATTGCCGACTCGCTTGGGCGCTTCTCGTTCAACTGCAATGGACGCGTTGAGTTGACGGTGTCGATGCTGGGCTACTACTACAAGAAGAAAAACGTCATGGCGCTGTCCGACAGCCGCAAGGACACACTCGACATCGGCGCCATCGAACTGAAGATGTCCTCCCAAATGCTGCAGATGGTCGAGGTCACGGGCCATGCAAAACGGTTCACGATGCGCGGCGACACCATCGTGTTCAACCCGTCGGCCTTCAGGCTGCAACAGGGCGCCCGCCTGGACGAACTCATCAAGCAACTGCCGGGCGTGGAGGTCGATGACAAGGGCAAACTGTGGTGGAACGGCAAGCCCATCCGCCTGACGATGGACGGCGAGAGCCTCTTTGGCGGCAACGACCTGGTGAGCCAACTGCCCGCCGAGGCCGTGCAGAACATCAAGGCCTACAACAAGGCATCGGAACTCAAGGAGCACACCGGCAACGACGACGGCAGCGAGGACATGGTGCTGGACCTGACCGTCAAGCCGGGCTTCCTCGACCGCTGGTATGGCGACGCCATGGCGGCCTATAGAACATGCGACCACTATGAGGCCGAGGTGACGATGAACCGCCTCTCCAAGTCGGATCCTGTCATGGTGTTCGGTGACGCCAATAATGTGGCCAAGCGGCACAGGCGGTACCAGAACCAATACTCGCTCAATTCGGGTAACGGGCTGGGCCAGGAGCAAGGCATCTCGGGCGGATACCAGCACAACTGGGGCCGCGAGCAGGGCGATAAGACCCTGAAGAGCTTCTACAGCTTCAGCGGCGGACTGGCACATGATGACCGGTGGAAAAGTTCGGGCAGCGAGACCGAGAATTACTTCCCCGGCGAGGCACGGAGCCGCAACAAGGTGGAGGGCTTTGACCGCAGCCACTCGTTGAACCCGACCATCCTGGGCATGATGCGATGGAGGCCCGACACGGCCAACACGTTCTTCCTATGGGCGCAGGTCGAATACGACAACAACCGATCCATCAGCCGACAGGAGACCGAGCAGCTGGTCGATTCAGGCCATGGCTACGCGCCCACGATCAACCAGCACGTGGGCACCCTCACCCGCGGGCACGAAACCCGCATCCGCACCTCGAGCAGTTGGACACACTTCATCAAGGACGGCTCGTTCAAGATTGGAGGGGGTGTGAACTATACCGACGGCAAGAACAAGCGCTGGGCCGACCGCACCATTACCGACCATCACAATGGCCTCTCCTCCACCCTGAGCCAGCAGGCCATCGAGCCCTACTCACGGCTCAATCTGATGTCAAACATGACCTTTGAGCGCTGGCTGACCAAGGCCTGGCTGCTCACTGCGGAGTATATATTGGGCCACGATAACAACAAGATGGACTGCGACTTCACCACCGACGGCATGGCCGATGCCGCCAACTCGTTCAACAACCGCTACCGCAACACCAGCCATACCCTCATTGCGGGCTCGACAGTCAACATCGGCCAGGTGCAACTGCAACCCAAGGCGTCCATGACATGGAACCATGAGCACCAGGACTACCGCCGAGCCCTGCTTGACACCGCCGCCGTGAGGAACCGCTTCAAGGTCGAGCCGTCGCTCAAGGCCTCATGGAAAATGAACCGCAGCATGAGCGTGGAGTTGACCTACAATTACAGGACCACCCGTCCCGAACTGCTCCAGACCATCGGCTACCGTGACTTGAGCGACCCGCTGTTCATCACCGAGGGCAACCCCCTGTTGAAGGACAGCCACTCCCACCAGATTCAGTTGGCTTACAAGGCCATCGTCCCGAGCAGGCAGTTGTCGATAGGCTTCAATGCCAAATATACCACAGCCGACCACAACAACGTCACGGCGCTCAGTTATGACCCGGCGACCAACGTCTATACCAGCCGTCCCGAGACCGTGGCGGGCAACCGCGTGTGGGAAGTGAACCTCAACTATGACCACGGCCTGGGCAACTACTTCCGCCTGCAGAACGACCTCAAGGTCATGGGCGGACGGTACTACGGTTACCTGACCATGCTGCCCACCCACAGTGAGCGCATCCTCAACCGCCAGACGAGTGTTCACCCCAAGGACAAACTGACCGTGTCGTTTGACCACAACTGGATCAAGGCCTCGGCCTTTGCCGAGGTGAATGCCGACCAATTGCGCTTCTCGCAGTCGCCCATCCAGAACACCACGCTGTGGAACAACAACTTCGGCATCGAGTTTGAGGCCAACTACCGCAACTTTGTCTTTTCGTCCAGCCTCACCGAGTCCATGCGGCACGGCTACGCCTCCAGCGGCATGAACCGCAACCGCCTGCTCTGGGATGCCTCCGTCGCATGGAAAGTCCTAAAAAACAAGGGCACAGTCCGTCTCTACGTCGATGACATCCTCAACCAGGACGACTACCGCTGGAGCAGCCAGACGGCTTATCAGCAGACCAGCGAGTGGCAGGACACACTGCACCACTACATCGGCATCTCGTTCACCTACCACCTCGACGCCAAGAAGAAAGAAACGTGATGATATAGCAGTTGCCCCATCGGGTGGTATTAACCGCCCTGCGGGCGGGAAATTAAACAAATTATAATTTTAAAATTTAATTTTCTTTTAATTTCCCGTGCGTTAGCACGGTTTAATGCCGAGACGTTTCAACGAAGGGTCAACTGCTATATCGTTGCCAAAAGAAAACTGAGCCGACTCGGCACCCGATTGACTACACAGCTGACCTGCTTCCCTTGCGGTTATCGTCGCGGCCACACAGTTTCTTCCCGCGATGATAACCGCAGTTTTTCCTCGTTTTGCGAGGTAATTAGAAAAATTGATTACCTTTGCTGCTACTTAAAACGATTAATTACTGGTAATTGACTATGAAACAGATGAAGCAATGGCTGATGATGGCCGCAGCAGTGGTTGCACTGTGCGGCTCGATGACAGGGTGCAAGGCTGACGCCGGGAAGCCCGTGAACGGAACGATGGACAACCCCGTGGAGATGGGCAACGCGCCCGAGGCAGTGTACAATGTCATGAAGAAGATTGCCCGCACCGACGAGCGCCTGGAGACCCTCATGGAGGACAAGGCGAGCGGCGTGGCCGTCTATAGCCTGATGCGCTGTGACGACGAGACCTCGAGCGAGGGCTATGGCATCCTCGTGGCCAAGGGGGATGTCGTGACGGCGTTCCCAAAGATTCGCCACGGCAACATGCCGCGTGCACGATATGACGCCCAGACCGACGACCTGTGGCTGGCCTGTGGAGAGGTCGAGGGCACTGGCGTGCTGGCCGAGGCCCTGTATTGCCTGCACTTTGACGACAAGGGTCATGCCGAAGTCACCGACGTGATCAATCCCTACCTGGTGCAGCAGGCTGCCTGCAAGATGCTCACCTACAAGGTTGATGGCCAGGAAATCACCTTCTACAGCGAGGGTAAGCAGCTGGCCCAGGTGACCAACCACATCACCGACATGGGCGAAATCATGGACGACGCCATCTACATCGGCGAGCAGATCACTTACAGCATCGACACGCCCATGACGGTCCACATCACACCGGGGCTGAACTTTGTCACAGGCAAGGTGCTGCTCTACGATGACATGCCCACCTTCAATGCCAGCTGGGACGTGCTCGACGGCGGCCAGATGATGCGCCTGTACAACATCAAGCTCGATGCCGAGCCTTAAACAAGTACTGATTATTCAATAATTACTGAATAGTCTAATTAATCTGAAGGCATCCGCGCTCATGTCAAGATGAACGCGGATGCCTCAGATTTTTCAGATAATTCTGTTGTTCTTAAAAAAACAGTGATTTGTGTGGCGGTTTACTGTCCCATAGAGAGTTTCTCGGGGTTGAGCTCACCGATTGGCATGCCGTTGTTGGCCGACGAGTTGCTGCGCATGATGTCCTCCACACTGTCGATGACGTTGACGATAAAGTCGCCCAATTTCTCGGTCTCGCACACAATGTCCATGTAGAAGATGCCCGCCTTGTAGGGGTACTTGTGCTGGTTGACGTTCTCGACATTCTCGGTGCGGCACTGGTTGCGGAAGTTGTTGATCTCGCGCTCCTTGTTGTAGTTGCGCATGAGGTCCTCGGGGGTGACATTGTCGATGTCGATAAGCACCGTGAGCATGTTGGTCATCGCCTCGCTCACGAGCTTGAGCATCTCGTCGATGTTCTTGTAGTTGTACTCATTGAAGTGGGCATCGGCCTCCTCCTTGCGCACCAGCGCCTTGGCCACATTGTTGCAACTGTCGCCGATGCTCTCGAGCTCGCTGATGATGCCCAGCAGCCCCGACACGCGCTTCTTGGCCGTGCTACTGAGCTTGCCCTCCAGCACCTTGTTGAGGTAGCTGCCAATCTCAAACTCCATGCGGTCGCTGATGTCCTCATATTTCCCGATGCGCGAGAAGATTTTGTTGAACTCGGGGGTGCCCGTCTTGGTGTGCACGAGTTCCTTGACCATGCCCAACATGCGCTCCACACGCTCGGCAAACACGACAATCTCGCGTTCGGCCTGGGTGATATTCAACTCGCTGGCGCTCATGAGACCACCCTGGATATACTTCAACTGGAACTCCTCGTCCTCCTTCTTCTTGCTCCTGATGATGATGTTGAGCAGCTTGACATAGAGCTTGGTGAACCAGATCATGATCAACAGGTTGCACAGCTTGAAGATGGTGTGGAACATCGTCATGCCTATCGACATGGCCACCTGCTCCTGCATCAAGGCCCCCTCCTCGACACTGGCACCGCTCTTCACACTATTATATAACGCCAGGGGATCTCCCAGGTGGAACAGATCCTTGACCACCCAGGTCACCATCGACACAAAGGGCTCAAAGATGATCAGTACCCACACGGCACCAAACAGGTTGAACAGGGCGTGACCCAGAGCGGCCTTCTTGGCCTCGGCATTACCGCCCAGCGAGGCCAGCAGTGGCGTGATCGACGTGCCGATGCTCGCGCCCAGCACCATCGCACAGGCGATGTCAAACGAGATCCACCCCTTGGCCGCCATGATGAGCACGATGGCAAAGGTAGCGGCACTCGACTGGATAACCATCGTGACAATCCATCCCACCAGCGTGAAGAACAGGATGGACAGGAATCCCATCGACGTGTATTGCTGCAACGAGGCGAACACCTCGGGCGACTTGGACAGGTCGGGCACATTGGCGCTGATAGCGTCCAGACCCATAAACAGGAACACAAAACCGATGAGCAACTCACCCAGGTTCCTGTAGCTGCTCCTCTTGAAGAACAGCATGGGGACGGCAAATGCCAACAGGGGTAACAGGAATGCCGAGAGCTTGACCTTGAAGCCAAAGATGGCGATGATCCACTCGGTGAACGTGGTACCCAGTGCGGCACCAAAGCTCACTGCCAGCGACTGCTCTAGGGGCATCAGGCCGGCATTGACAAAGCTGACCACCATCGACACCGATGCCGACGAGCTCTGGATGAGGGCTGTGATGATGACACCAGTTACAATGGCAAGGAAACGGTTCTTGGTCATCCACGCCAGGATGGAGCGCAAACGCTTACCAGCGGTCTTCTGCAAGCCTTCGCTCATAATCTTCATTCCATACAGGAAGAGACACACGGCACCCAGCAGTGCAAGCAAATCAATGAAGGAGTAATCCATTGGACAAATATGTATTAGTATATAAAATTCATAGAAATTCGGTCACAAAATTACAAAAAAATTACAATCAATCAATAGGTTAAGGCTACTATTTTTAATAAAACCCACCGAATACGATTGCATGAATTGCCCTATTGGGTGAATCATTGGGCACATCCACCCACTATTCCAATAGGTTTTGTTGAAAAATGAAGCCCCTCAAACGGTATAGTTCATAAAAAAACACTACTTTTGTGCTCTCGTGTGGGGTTATCCCCATTCATGCTTGCCAATCATCTTACTATTAACTATTTATAAATAACTAGTGTTTTTATTATGAAGAAAATCTACGCATTCCTGGCTCTGGCCGCTGTGGCTGCTGGAGCAATGGCCGATAACTACGTGAGCGACGGTACCGGCAACGTTTACACATTCAATACCCTGAGCCAGATCGAGAACTCGGGTGTGACCGTACAAGAAGACGGTTCCTACCTGGTGAGCGCCAACTTCACCATCGCCGAGGGCGACGTGCTCAAGATCGAGAACAACGACGTCATCAAGATGGCTACCGGCGTGCAGATTACCGTTGATGGCAATGCCGACTTTGCACCCGCCGACACCGCTGTCGTTACCCGCGATGCCGAGGGCAGCACCCCCAAGGGGTTCTGGATGCTGGGCGAGAACGGCAACGCCGAGTTGAAGAATGTGACCTTTGAGTATGTGGGCATGGTGTTTGGCGGCTTGAACAGCAGCCTGCACGCCGACAACTGCACCTTCACGCTGCACAACGGCAAGTCCTCGAGCTCGGGTGCGCTGTCGTTCAACGCCTCATGCGGCGGCAACATCGTCGAGAACTGCTACTTTATCGAGAACAGCCTCAACGCCATCGGCAACGGAGCAACCAATCCTGTGGGTGTCATCATCCGCAACTGCCTGTTCTGGCACAACACGACCGCCAACCGCAACAAACCCCAGATCAACCTCACCTGCGCCGGCGACTATGACGTTGTCATCACCGACAACCAGGTCATCGGTGGCCAGTTCAACCTCTCGGGCGGCATCGGCGTGAGCAACATGATGGGCATGGGCCACACCGGCAAGGTATATATCGAGAACAACTACATTGCCGACAACCGCTATGGCTTCACCTCGATTGGTTCGGTTGACTGCATCATCCGCAACAACAAGATGATCAACAACTGCTACGAGGCCAACCCCAACAACGGTGGCAGCTGCGTGAGCATCTATGACATCAGCAGTAGCAGCAACATCTATATGGAAGGCAACTGGATGGAAGGCGGCCTGTGGGGCATCACCGTGCCCACGGGGGCTCCCAACATCAACCTGGGCAAGATTGACGACCCCCAGGCCGAGGACTACAACCCGGGCAACAACACCTTTGTCAACAATGGCAATGGCGGCGTGCTCTATGACCTGTTCAACAACGGCACCGCCACCATCTGGGCCCAGGGCAACACCTGGAATGTGGCCGAGCAGACCGAGGAGAACATCGAGCAGGTGATCTACCACCAGGTGGATGATCCCAGCAAGGGTCTGGTCATCTTCATGCCTGCCAAGACCCCCGACACCGCTGTCGAGGAGATCAACGCCGCTCAGCAGACCGAGGGCCTATACTACAACCTGATGGGCGTACCCACCAGCAAGCCCGCCGGCGGCATCTACATCAAGGACGGCAAGAAGATCCTCGTGAAGTAACCCCCTCACTGCACGACAACTCCTTTGCACGTCAACTACAAAACTATAAAAGGAAAACAAAAATACAATCAGTACAATGCCATCTGGCTTGTAGCTGCATCTTAACGACAACTGTTTTTCTTTTAAAAACAACTGGGATAACTTAAACAACTCTTTACTCATAAAGATGTTAAAGTTGTCCCAGTTATTTTTATAGGATTTCTATCATAGATTTTCTATAAAAACATCGTTCCCCAGCTTGTGGCAACTATTTAATGGGTTGTTGGTGTTGTCCCTGTAGTTGTTATTGTTGTTTGAAAAAAATGGTGTTTCTTGTCTTCAAATCAGTGTGTAAGGAAATTTTTCGTACCTTTGCACCTCAAATAGGAAACAACAATAAAAAAAAGATACAATAATGGAGAAAGAGAAGAAATTTGCCCGCACGCTGGTGACGACGGCGTTGCCCTATGCTAACGGTCCCGTTCACATCGGCCACCTGGCAGGTGTGTATGTTCCTGCCGATATCTATGTGCGCTACCTGCGCCTGCAAGGCGAGGACGTGATGTTTGTGGGCGGTAGTGACGAGCACGGCGTGCCCGTGACGCAGCGCGCCCGCAAGGAGGGCATCACCCCGCAGCAAGTGGTGGACCGCTACCACAGTATCATCAAGGAGTCGTTTGAGCAGTTGGGTATCTCCTACGATATCTACAGCCGCACGACCAGCAAGACGCACCACCAGTTTGCCGCCGAGTTTTTCCGCAAGCTGTATGATGACGGCAAGTTGATCGAGAAGACGACCAAGCAGTTCTATGACGAGCAGGACGGCA